>SFDG01000044.1 GCA_004558305.1 Phocaeicola plebeius | reverse complement strand
GAAATCATTGAAGGCAATATTGCAATGCTCGTCCAGTGCCTTGTGATAGTTGCCCAAGTCCGCATGGACGACGGCAAAGTTGAGGTAGATGACAAGGTACTTGTTATGCTCCGGCGTAGGATGCTGGCCGATGTAAAGGTCACCATAGAGCCGGTCGAACTTCTCCTTCTGGTTGATGTCATAGTAATGGCGGAGCATGGAAATGGTCAGGCTCTTTCCGAAGCGGCGGGGACGGATGAAGAAGAAGTACTTGTTGGCGTCTTCTATCTTTTCGATGAAGCGGGTCTTATCGACATAGTAACAATTGTCCTCGCGGATTGCCACGAAATTCATCATCCCATAGGGGATTCGTTTGGGCTTGGGTCTTGCTGCTCTTTCTTCCATAACTGTGATGCTTTAGAATTCAGTCGGTAAAGGTACTCGTTTCCTTCCATATCTCCAAGCGATGGATGTTCTTTTTGTCATACCGTAAGTGATGACCGTCCCGACAGCCATTGAGGCAGTGGGACGGTCGGGGAAACAAAACAGAAGGATTAGAAACGGAGGATGTCTTTTCCGCTGACACAGCGGAGCCGGAGGCTTCCCTCGATGGTCTCTCCTTTTCCGGCAGCGAGGGCAGGCACATCGATGAGGGTGTGATTGGGCAGTCCGTCGATGTACAGGCGGAGCTGCAGGCCGCTCTGTGCCTGTCCGCTCTGGTTGACGATGCCGGTGTGTACCGACAGGGTGGCGTTGCGGTACTGCTCGTCCAGGTCGGAAGTGATGCGCAGGTCGGTGACCGACTGGCGGGGGAGGGCCATCAGCGTGACCTTGCGGGTGATACCGCCCAACTGATGGGCGGCGTATTGGGTGAGGCTGCCCAGCATGTCGGCGAGGGATTCGCTCCGTACCCGCAGGGCGAGTTCGTTCTGGCCGTGGCGCAGGTAAGGGGTCAGGTCAGTTTCATAAGGAGTCATGCCGCCCAGGTGGTAGTCCACTTCCTGTCCGTTGAGATAGACATAGTATTCGCTGGATTGCGGAAATTGTAACGTAAAAGAATGTACAAAAAGGAAAAACAACGTAACCCAAGCGGCGAGAGCGGCGGAAAACCGCCGATTCAGCCTCTTGGGTACGTTGTTGTGGGAAGGTGCTAGCTACTTCCCGAGTGGTATATGATTATTACGAGCAGTTAAAGCGGCTTCGGAAGTGCCGCCATTTCCTTCGTTGTTCTGCTGGTTATAGCATCCATTTCATGACAGACAGAATCCCCAAATGGTTCCGTTCCATCTTTGCCACTTCTGCAATCAGTTCTTCTGCCTTCTCCGTTTCCCCCAGGCCCAAATGTCCCAGGGCCATCATGTATTGGCAATGGAGGGTATTGCGTGCCTGCAGGTCGTCCTCCCAAATCAGCAAGTCGGGCAGCGAGACGGCGAAATAGTCCATCCGGACGGTGTCGAACAGGTGGTTCTTTCCGTAGTTCAGTAGCTTGTAGAAATAGCTGCGGGCCTTGTCCTCTTGACGGAGCTTTCTCAGGCAGAGTCCGGCATAGAAAATCTTGTCGGGTTTGGCATCCCACTACTCCATGCTGTTCAAGCAAATGACCGGGCACACTCCTCTGGCGTATCTCAATTTGTTGAAAATCCAATAAGCCTGTTACCTGCTGGATGCAACTGATATGCAGATCAACCAGGTCTGCTTCAAGATTGGCATAGACGATTCGTACTATTTCTCCAGACTGTTCACCAAAATCATGGGAATGTCTCCCCGTTGCTACCGGCAGCAACGGAAAGGGTAATGGGGCAGCCTATCGGCAGAGAATCGGCCCTGTGGAGGCATGGCAGCAACTTGTAGTACAAGATATGGTGAAAGGGTTGGTAGTTACGAAGAAAATGACTAACTTTGCCCGCTCAAAGAACAAAATCATGAAAAGACAAGTGAAAATTGCACCTTCCTTGCTATCGGCCAACTTCGGCCATTTGGAGCAAGATCTGGAAGTTATCAACAACAGCGAGGCTGATTGGTTGCATGTCGATGTGATGGACGGGGTGTTCGTGCCGAACATCTCCTTCGGATTTCCTGTGCTCAAGCATGTGGCACGAATCTCGAAAAAGCCGCTTGATGTGCATCTGATGATTGTGCAGCCGGAGAAATTCATCCGCGAATTCAAGGAATTGGGCACCATGATGATGAATGTGCACTACGAAACCTGTCCGCACCTGCACCGGGTGATCCAACAAATCAAGGAAGCAGGGATGAAGGCGGGGGTGACACTGAATCCTGCCACTCCTGTTTCGGCAGTGGTGGATGTACTGGAGGATGTGGACATGGTACTGCTGATGAGCGTGAATCCCGGCTTCGGGGGACAGAAGTTCATTTCGCATACATTGGATAAGGTACGCGATTTGCGCGAACGGATTGACAGGTGTGGATCGAATGTCCTGCTCGAAGTGGACGGAGGGGTCAACCTGGAAACGGGGGCACAGCTCGTGGAAGCCGGTGCCGATGTGCTGGTGGCAGGTAATGCTGTCTTCAAGGCACCGGACATGGCGGAAATGATTCATCTGCTGAAGAACCTGTAACGGGCAAGCGGTGGAAGACAGTACTCTGAATTTTTGGCGATATCCTATGTTCCGGCTGGCCTGCTCTTTGGCCGCCGGAATTTTTTTTGCGGACACGTTCCTCTACGGGTCGGATGCTTCGCCGTGGCTGTATGCCGCTTTCGGACTGGCCGTGGGCGGGGCTTGGGGTTGCCATTTCCTGCGTCATAGGAGGTACTCCGGACTGTTCGGAGGATGTGTGGCGTTGGCTTTTGCGTTGTTGGGGGCCGTCTTGCTGCAACGACAGCAACGGCAGACCGGCTATGACTGGCCGGTGCAGGAAAAGGTCTGGCGGGGCGTGGTGAAGGAGGTGCCCCACTGGGGCAAGAAGACATGGCAGGCCATGGTGGAGGTAGAGGCTGTCTGTAGTGATACGACGGACCGCTGGCTTCCGGTCGGCCGGTCGGTCCGGTTGTATTGGATGCCCGATTCGCTGCAGGAGCCTTTGGCATGTGGCGACCGCCTCTGTTTTCGGGCCCGGCTGGAACGGCCGGCAGGAAACGAACTGACAGGTTTCGACTACGGACGCTACCTGGAACGGAAAGGACTGGCCGGTACCGGAATCGTCTATGCCGGAAACTGGCGGAAGGTGGGACAGGCAGGGCGGATGGGCCTGCAGCAGCGGCTGTGGAGGCTGCGCGACAGCTGGCTGTCGAAGTTGCACGGCGAAGGACTGGAGGGGGATGCGCTGGCGGTGGTGGCGGCCCTGACGGTAGGGGAGAAGCGGGAACTGACACCGGAACTGAAAGTGGCCTACAGTGCTGCGGGGGCCAGCCATATTCTCGCCCTGTCGGGGATGCATGTAGGCATCCTGGCGGCCCTGCTGCTGGCGGTCAGCTATCCTTTGCGGTGGGCAAGGGGTGGCCGTCTGCTGCAGTCGTTGTGTGTCGTGGCTGCATTGTGGGGCTTTGTCGCCCTGTCCGGAGGCAGTGTGTCGGCAGTGAGGGCCGTCACCCTCTTTACCCTCTATGTGGTGGCGGCCCGTTTCACTGAGAGCCGCTATTCGGGTATGTACGGACTGTCGCTGGCCGTGTTCCTGATGTTGCTGTACCGTCCGGCATGGCTGTTCGATGTCGGTTTCCAGTTGTCGGTGTCTGCCGTGGCTTTCCTTCTGCTGCTTCATCCCTTTCTGTGGCAATGGACCATGAAGACACCTTGGGGGATACGCCAAGTGCTGCGGTTGATGGGAATGTCCGTGGCGGCCCAGTGTGGGACTTTGCCTTTCGTCCTGTATTATTTCGGGACTTTCCCGGTCTTTTTCCTGCTCACCAATCTGCTGGTCATTCCGTTGGCCACCGTTTTGCTGTGGCTGTCGGTCGCTACGCTGGCCGTTTCCTCCTGGATGCCCGCTTCCCGGCTGGGGGTGTGGAGCCTTCAGGAAGTTGTCGGCGGAATGAATGCCCTGATGGAGGGCATCAGCCGGTGGGAAGGGAGCCAGTTGACACAGTTCTATGTCAGCGGCCTGCAGAGCTTCCTGCTTTTTGTCGCTCTGGGAGCGGCTGTGGGCTGGTTGTATGTCCGTCGGCCCAACCGACTGATTCTGCTACTGCTGGCTTGCGTCGGTCTGGCGGCTACCGGAGTGGCTGCTCGCCTTTTTCCCGAATCGCCTTCCGTCCATCTCTACGATGGGGCGGTCTGTGTGAAGCAGGGGCGCGACTGGCACAGATTGTCCGATGAACTCCCTATATATAATGTAGGGGGTTGCCGCGTGGCAGTGGCCGACGATGGGAGATGGGAGCGGCTGGAATGTACGGGCGAGCGGCTGCGGCTGGATTATCTGTACATCTGCCGTGGCTTCCGCGGTCGTCTCCGTACCCTGTCCGGCCTGTTCGAGGTGAAGCAGGTGGTGCTCGATGATGCCCTGTCGTCCGGACAGGCGGAACGCCTTCGCCGGGAGTGTCGCGAGTCGGGAATGACTTTTATTGACCTGACCGGCAAAGGTTCTTGGCAAATTGTGCCGTGGAATGAGAAATAAGTTGTACATTTGTCCCTGAATTTATTGGAATATATAGAATATGTTAGAAAAAGTTATCCTTCCGTCCAATGTGGAAAAAGCCGGCAAGCTCTTCGATGATGCCGAGAAGATAGTGATTGTGACGCATGTTTCGCCCGATGGAGATGCCATCGGCTCTTCCTTGGGACTGCTTCATTTCCTGGAGACGCAGGGCAAGAATGTCCATGTGGTGGTGCCCAATGCCTTCCCGGATTTCCTGCGCTGGATGCCCGGTGCCAAGGACATTGTGCGATACGACCGCTATACCGATTTTGCCAACCAGCTGATTGGGGAAGCTGACCTGATCTGCTGTCTCGACTTCAACGTACTGAGCCGCATTGATGCGGTGGCCCGTCCCGTAGAGGCAGCCAAGTGCAAGAAGCTGCTGGTCGACCATCATCTTTATCCGGGTGAATTCTGTGATGTCATCATCTCGCATCCCCAGATTTCTTCCACTTCCGAGCTGGTGTTCCGCCTCATCTGCCGGTTGGGCTATTTCGAGGACATCACGCTGGAAGGAGCGCAGTGCATCTATGCCGGCATGATGACCGATACGGGCGGTTTCACCTACAACTCGAACGACCGTCAGATCTATTTCATCATCAGTGAGCTGCTTTCGAAGGGTATCGACAAGGATGAGATTTACCGCAAGGTGTTCAATACCTATTCCGAAGGCCGTCTGCGCCTGATGGGATTTGTATTGTACGAGAAGATGGTGGTCTTCCCCCAGTTCCGTTCGGCCCTGATCTGCCTCTCCAAAGCCGAGCAGTCGAAGTTCCACTATGTGAAAGGCGATACGGAAGGTTTTGTCAATATCCCCCTGCAGATGAAGGGCATCTGTTTTTCCGCCTTCCTGCGTGAAGACACCGAGAAGCCGATGATCAAGGTGTCGCTGCGTTCGGTGGGGGCGTTCCCCTGCAACCAGGTGGCGGCCGAGTTCTTCAACGGCGGCGGTCATCTCAATGCCTCGGGCGGTGAATTCTACGGCACCATGGACGAAGCGATAGAGGTCTTCAAGCGGGCGTTGATACGCTATGAGGAACAACTGTTGAAAAATTAGTTATTTATTGATTATTTCCATAAAAAAGCGAAAGCGAACCAAAGCAATTTATTACTTTTGCCAAATAAACCATTCCAATAACATAGAAATGAAAGAAGTGAAGTATATATGGATGCTTCTGCTGGTCATGGCAGCTGGTCTGCAGAGTTGTAACAACGGAAAGACCTATGCCGAGATGAAGGAAGAAGAGGCGGATGCCATCAATGCGTTTATCCTGGAGAATGACATCAAGGTCATCACGGAAAAGGAATTCTACGACCAGGACACCTTGACGAAGGAGAACGAGTATGTGTTGTTCGAGGAGTCGGGGGTCTATATGAACATTCTGCAGCGCGGAAAGGCCGAAACCCGTCTGCCCGACGGGTATTATCAGTTGCTGTCCCGCTTTGTGGAGGTGGCCATCCAGGAACGGTCTGACCTGTTCACGAAGGGTGACACCCTGTTGGCGAACATGCACATCGTCAACTCGTCCTACCTGTCGCAACCCGAGGAATACAAGGTGACGGTGAGCAACAATACCTATTCGGGGACCTTCCAGGGCTATTCGCTGATGTACAGCTACTACCAGAGTGCTTCTGTGCCGACCGGTTGGCTGC
Source organism: Phocaeicola plebeius (assembly GCA_004558305.1). Lineage (GTDB taxonomy): Bacteria > Bacteroidota > Bacteroidia > Bacteroidales > Bacteroidaceae > Phocaeicola > Phocaeicola plebeius_B. Next base: position 13,220 of record SFDG01000044.1, on the reverse strand, counting down.
TGCCCCTCAAGTACCTGCGTCCCCAGCGCACGCAGTCGGCAGAGGACGTGGCCCGGGTGCGCCTCATCGTCCCCCACAGCCAGGGTACCTACCAGGCGTCCCAATACGTATATCCTGCCTATTATGAGATAACATATAACCTTGGTAAATAATTAACTTATTATGACATTAATCAAATCTATTTCCGGTATTCGCGGTACTATTGGAGGGCATGCGGGCGACGGTCTGAACCCGCTTGACATCGTGAAGTTCACTTCAGCATATGCTACGCTGATTCGTAAGACAACCACTGTCCAGTCGAACAAGATTGTGGTGGGTCGTGATGCCCGTATCTCGGGCGAGATGGTAAAGAACGTGGTGTGCGGCACCCTGATGGGAATGGGCTTCGATGTGGTGAACATCGGCCTGGCTTCCACTCCGACCACCGAACTGGCCGTGACCATGGAAGGTGCATGTGGCGGTATCATTTTGACTGCCAGTCACAACCCGCGGCAGTGGAATGCACTGAAACTGCTCAACGAACATGGAGAGTTCCTGAATGCTGCCGAAGGCAATGAAGTATTGCGCATTGCGGCTGCTGAGGCTTTCGAATATGCAGACATTGACCATATCGGCAAGTATCGTGAAGACGATTCCTTCAACCAGCGTCACATCGACAGTGTCTTGGCCCTGAAGCTGGTGGATGTGGAAGCTATCCGTCGTGCCAATTTCCGTGTAGCCATCGACTGTGTGAACTCTGTCGGCGGTGTCATCCTTCCGCAGCTGCTCGAACAGCTGGGTGTACAGCACGTGGAGAAGCTCTACTGCGAACCGACGGGTGACTTCCAGCACAATCCGGAACCGCTGGAGAAGAACCTCGGCGACATCATGACCCTGATGAAGAAGGGTGAGAATGACGTTGCTTTCGTAGTCGACCCGGATGTGGATCGTCTGGCACTGATCTGTGAAGACGGAAAAATGTATGGGGAAGAATATACATTGGTAACAGTAGCCGACTATGTACTGAAGCACACACCGGGCAATACCGTGTCCAACCTCAGTTCTACCCGTGCCCTGCGCGATGTGACCCGCAAGTATGGTCAGGAATATTCTGCATCGGCAGTAGGTGAAGTGAACGTAACGACCAAGATGAAGGCTGTCAACGCGGTCATCGGCGGTGAAGGCAACGGCGGAGTCATCTATCCCGAATCGCACTATGGCCGTGATGCCCTGGTAGGTATCGCACTTTTCCTGAGCCATCTGGCCCATGAAGGCAAGAAGGTGAGCGAACTGCGTGCTTCTTACCCGAACTATTGCATCGCCAAGAACCGCATCGACCTGACTCCTGATACGGATGTGGACGCTATCCTTTTGAAGGTGAAGGATCTGTACAAGAACGAAGAAATCAATGACATCGATGGTGTAAAGATTGACTTCCCTGACAAATGGGTACATTTGCGCAAGAGTAACACCGAACCGATTATCCGCGTGTACTCAGAAGCTGCCACCATGGAAGCAGCAGACGAACTCGGCAAGCAGATAATGGACATCGTCTACAGTCTCGCCAAGTAATCACTGACAGACTGTAACGCCGATATACATCATCCTGGATAATAGCGGAGAGCCGAAATTCCACGGCTCCCTCCCTACTGTCCAGGATGATTCTTCATTCCCCATTCTTCATTTTTCATTCTTCATTTACAAACATCATATCACTCATGATACCATCCGAAACGAAAATTCCCTCTTCCGTAAGCCGGAGCCGGTCATTGCTGATTTCAAGCGTACCCTGCTCCAAGTGCTGCCGAGCCATTTTCAGGCAATAGTCAGCCAGTTCCTTGCCGAACTCCTGTCGCAGTCGGGACAAGGAAATGCCCCGGCGTGTTCGCATAGCCGTCACGATACAGTCGTTGTAACGGGTAGCCAGGTCCAGTTCTTCACGCTCCGTGTCTGGAACACCTTTCCGGATACCCTGTATATACCCGTCGATGGAAGCCACGTTCCATTGGCGGGAAGTCCCGTCGAACGAATGGGCGGCCGCCCCGCATCCCAAGTAAGGCGTGCCGTCCCAATAACTGGAGTTGTGGCGGGAAGGAAATCCGGGCCGGCAGAAGTTGGAGATTTCATACTGTTCGTAGCCGTTCTCGCGGAGCCGATGGATGAGCTGTTTGAACAGACTCAGGCTCAGTTCTTCGTCCGCTTCACTTACGCGATGCTGCTCGCGCAGTTGCCAGAGGGCCGTACCTTCTTCGTAGATGAGATGGTAAGCCGATATATGTTCCGGTTGTAGCTCCAGTGCCTGCTGCAGGTCTGCCTCCCAACGCTCCTGCGTTTCTCCTGGCAACCCATACATCAGGTCGATGCTGAGGTTGTGGAATCCCGCTTGCCGGCAGCGATGGAAAGCCGCTATTGCCTGGGCTGCCGTATGTCGCCGACGGAGCAGGCGGAGTGTTTCCTCGTGGAAAGTCTGGATTCCCATGCTCAAGCGGTTGAAAGGCAAGGAGGAAAGCGATTTCAGGTAGGCTTCTGTCAGGTCGTCCGGATTCGCCTCCAGCGTGATTTCCGCAGAAGGACACACCGTAAAGTGAGTATGGATAGTATCGAAGATACGCTGGAAATCCGTAGCCGCCAGTTGGGAAGGAGTACCTCCTCCGAAGTAGACGGTAGCGATTGTTCTTCCGTTCAGGTACCCTTTCCTCAGTACCAGTTCCCGGCACAAGGCATCAACATACTCCGCCTTCTTCCCGCTGTCGGTCGATGAGAAGAAGTCGCAATAGATACACCTCCGTTGGCAAAAAGGAATGTGGAGATAGATGCCGGCAGTGGCGGAGGGTACATCAGGCCGGCAAGGTTCAAGTCCGTTCATTCTTCCATCGATTAGTCATAATCTGTTTTAAGACCTGTCGTCGTGCTGACAACAGTCCGGGAGAGAGCGGCTCGTCCGCCAGCAGTTCCAGTCCGGTTCTCAGCTCTTCTATTAACTCCGGGTAGAAACGGCACTGCTCGTATGCCAGTTTCATGCACAGGGCACGTACTCCGTACGGTTCGGTACAGGAGGTTATCTTCCGAAGGCAGAAGTCCAGAAAGTCCGTACGGAGGTGCGTCGGGTCAAACGGCTGCCTGTACAGCAGAAGCAGCAACAGACGCCGCTTGGTCGTATTCGTTTCTGTCAGCACCCGGTCTATCAGGTCATCGTGTTTGGCATAGAGCCACCGGTTGTCGGCAAGGGCGAAATGAGTGAACACCCACAGGGCATTCGACGCGATGCGCGCATCCGCATCTGAAATCCATCCATACAGTTCCTCCTTTCGTCTGTCGTTTTCTGCGCTTTGGGTAAGGAAACAAAGTTCATGGATATCATCCATACTCAGTTTCCGGTCCAGCCGTTTTCTCCAGTCCATAAGATCTTCTGTGGTTCCTTTTTTATTTTTCAAGAAGACGGGCCGCTGCCTCCTCCACCTCCTGAAGGGTCATTCCCGTAGCAATGGCGATGGTGCTCAAATCTATTTCCGCAGCAAGCAATCGTTGTATAGTTGCTTGCTTTTCTAATTCAGTGCCCTCTGCTTTACCTTCTGCTCTTCCTTCTGCTCTTCCTTCTGCTCTTCCTTTCATGACAGCACCCTCCATGACACAGAGCGTGTCGCGGTACTTTCTCAACCCTTCGTCGTATTTCATCCGTTCTTCCTTGGTGAGGGCTCCAAGGTCTGCTATTTCTGCCAGTCTCTGGAATACCTGATTCTGTGCCGCCCAGGGTAATCTGTTAAAAGTTTCCATATTTTTCAAGACATAAATCCAACGTTCAAAATCATTTTCACATTCTTCCGCTCCTTTTTTGAAGTGTGGCAGCTGCAGGTAGATGAGTCTCATGTCCTGTGAAAACAGCTCCTTCGACTGCATGTCCATCAGTGCCACATCCGTACGGAACTTTTCCCCGATGTCTTCCAACGAGAAATTGAGGAAAGCCACGAGGTAGACGGCCTTGATGCTGTACCTCCATTCGGGGCCTTTCTCTCCCTGCCGTGCAATGGATTCCGCGATATAGTAGATACTCCTTTTCTTGAAAAAAGGCTGTTCCCTATTCTGCATCTCTACGATGATGTTCTCTCCCTTCTCCGTTGTACAATAGATATCATAAATAAGTGATCGGTCTCCTTCGTATACGGCAGGCTGTTCCTTGTCAAGAAATTTTAGTTCCACAATCTTCTTCTCTCCCTCCAACAGGTTGTTGAGGAAGTCGATGAGCAACGGTTTTGAAAACTCCTGCCCGAAGATGCGTTTGAATCCGATGTCGGTGAACGGGTTGAGGTATTTTGCCATACTTACCGAATTTAAGTTTTGTTCGGGTCAAAAATAGGGAATAATCCTGACTTCTCCAAACGTTTCACAGAATTTGATGCCCGAGCGATTGTCTGAACAGATTTTATCATGGGTCGGACATGATTTGTCAGACAACTGACAGAACTTTGCACTGTCATTCAGACGGGAACCTCCCGGACGAATGAGGCAGACTGCGCGATGGCACCGAAGTAATCAAGTATGAATTTTAAAAAAGAAAAAGTATGGAAGTAAGAGAAATGAATGGACACCCTGTCATGATTTGGACCCACGAAATGGAAGAGTCGGCCTTACGGCAAATCGAGAACCTTTCCACGTTGCCTTTCTTGTTCCATCATCTGGCCGTCATGCCCGATGTACATGCAGGGAAGGGAATGCCTATCGGGGGCGTATTGGCCTGTCGGAACGTAGTGATACCTAATGCAGTGGGAGTGGATATCGGTTGCGGTATGTGTGCTGTAAAGACCAGCTGGAAGGTCAGTGACATTCCTCTGACGGTACTCAGGAAGGAAATCATGCGGGGCATCCGCAAGCGGATTCCGTTGGGAAGGGACCATCACAAAGTGGCTCAGGATCCTCAGTACCTGCCGGTGGGGCATGACATTGATTCAATGACCATTGTCAAGCGTCGGCAGACAGCCTTGATGAAGGAAATCGGTACGTTGGGCGGCGGAAACCACTTCATCGAACTGCAGAAGGACGATGAGGACCACCTGTGGATCATGATTCACTCCGGTTCGCGTAACCTCGGCAAGCAGGTGGGCGATTACTATAACGAGTTGGCCCAACGGCTCAATGCCCGCTGGTACTCCTCCGTGTCTCCGGACTTGGATTTGGCCTTCCTTCCTTACCGTACTCCTGAATTCAAGGCCTACTGGGCGGAGATGGAGTTCTGTGTGGACTTTGCTTTGTGCAATCGTCGGCTGATGATGCTGCGGATAGAGGAAGTGCTGTCGGAGGTTTTACCGGGCATTATGTTCGAACCGATGATCAACATCGCCCACAACTATGCTGCCTGGGAAGAACATTTCGGCGAACGTGTCATTGTCCACCGCAAGGGAGCCACCAAGGCCTCATCGGGTACCGTCGGCATCATTCCCGGTTCGCAAGGTACCGCCTCCTACATCGTAGAAGGGTTGGGCCATCCCGATTCCTTCTGCTCTTGTTCGCATGGGGCAGGCCGGGCATTGAGCCGCACGGCAGCGATGCAGACCCTCGACCTGCAGGAGGAGATTGCCCGTCTGGAAGCCAAGGGCATCGTCCATGCCGTCCGCTATCAGGAGGACATGCAAGAGGCGACTGGAGCCTACAAGGACATCGAGACCGTCATCGCGAACGAGCAGGATCTGGTCAAGGTCCGCACCCGCTTGCTGCCTGTTGCTGTCATCAAGGGATAATAGAACCATTTAACATATAGATACGTTATGACACTTCATGAATTACTGGAAAAAGTTTCTTTCGACGAACTCCTGCCCCATTTGCTGCGGTACGATAAGAGGCTGCGAGGGGTGGCATCTTTCAAGACTCATTACGACATCCTGCGGCACTTGTCCCCCATCGATGATGAAGATTTCGATCTTGAAGTCGAGTTCCGGACAGATGAAAATGATGGCATCATCCGGCCAAACCGATTCGACGGATTCGGATTGGAGGAGAACAAATGGCCAATCAGCTTGGCGAAATCCTTGGTCCTGGATGGCTATACATCCGAGTCTTTTCCTGCTATAGCAGCCGCCTGTATTTGGCATACCTCGTTCTATGGTTTCAATGAAGAGAATCTCCAGAAAACTCATGAACGGTTTTCCTGGAGTGGGGATGACCCTACTCCGGCACGTGTCCGTCAGTTGTTCGGCCCCTATTTGCCCTCTTATAAAAAAATGCTGGCCCAACCGTCTTTCCATGCGGACATCAGTGAATATATAAAACGGGGCATGAGAAGACGTACGTCCTCGGAATACCCGTATAAGCGAAGGAAAGAAAAACGCCGAGTGATAAGGTCGGAGTACAAGCGCCGTATCTCAATGACCGGTTCCTTTTTGGAGGATTTGTTGTATCATCCCCCCTTACAGGCTGCCCCTCCGTCTGAAGAAACTATGCTTCGGTTGCTTTGCGCCAATAGATTCGAACAAAATGCCTATCAATCCTATACATGGGATGGCATAAAGCGGCTGGAGTATTTGCAGGAACTGAATGACAAGTATCTGGCATTCTATAACGACCAACATCCCCATGCGTTGCTATGCATGAGTGCGTCGGAGGAACATCCCGTGACGGAAACAGAGCGGGAATGGATGGAGAGTATTGCTCGTACGGCTTCAGGCGATACGCAGTGTTTCCTGAAGACTGATAACCGGTTAGGGGTAGAACTGAAACTGAATGTGGCGTTCTACGAATGACGGTTAGCGTCCGGTGATAGACAACAAACGCTCATGCTCTATTGTATCTGTAAGTGAAGTTTTGGAAACGCTTATAATACAGAGCGTGAGCTGTTGTCCTTCCATCTGAATAGTAGGTGTTTGGCGATACCTCTGAGACGGATTGGGGATAGGGCTTACGCTTTTTCAGTTATGGAAGGTTCAATTGAAGGAAAGTAGTGGCTCAATTGCTGTTGTGTCTGTGCCATTTCGGTACTTTCCGGAACAGACCGCGCCAAAGAGGGAGGTGCATTCCTCTCACCTCTTTGGCGCGGACTGTTACCGCCTCCGCCGGTCCTGCTCCTTTGTTTCCAACCCCACCTCTACCCGCACACGGAAATCGTTGATGCGTGCCAGGTCCTCCAATGAATACTCGTAATTGTCGTGGAACAACAGGTGGAAAGGATAAGTCATGTAAACATCCTGGTAGACCGGAAGGTCGATGCCTTCCGCCCATGTCTGCCCGTCGTCAAGGGTGGCCTCCTTGACCGTGAGGGGAGCGTCGCGACCTTCCATGTCATGGTAAAAGCAGAGGGCCACACCGTCTTCCTTCATTCCACTTCCCATAGCCGCAATGATATTCCAGATATGGTTGTGGCAATCTGCTTCTTCGTCAGAGAGCTTCTCTCTTTGCTTCGCCTTCGACAAGGAAGGGTCGGGAGTATAGTCCCAGTCACTGGTGCTGTTGGTCCATTGTGGATAGACGAATATCCGTATGTCATGGTAATACGTACATGGAACCTTTTCCATCCATTTCAGGTCCTTGGCCGTCCGGTTGCCCAGTTGGATAACCTTCCTTACAGCCCTCATCAGCAGATCGTTCACCCGCTTGATGCGGTCGGCATTCTTCTTGTTGTCCACCCAGACTTCATTCATCCGCCTCCGCCGGTCGACCAGCAGTTGATGTATTTTGTGCTCCTGTTCATCGATTGCCTGATTCGGCTTTCTCCGCCACACATGCGAGAAAGTTTCTCCGCCTCCCATTTCTCTCCATGCGGTATATTCTTTGCGGATGATGTCCTCCAACTCTTCTATGGTCAGATGGCTGTATTCCGGATAATAGAGGTCCGGTTTCCACGATATATTCTCCGCTTCCTCCTCCGTCAGTTCACGAGGATGGCCTTCGAGGTCATATCCCTGTCTGGTCCCGTCGATGTTGTAGCCGATATAGCCGATACGCTTATGTCGCTGGTAGGGCCTTTCCTCACCGTTTCGGTCAATATGTACAGCCGGAACCAATTCGGTGAGATACCACACATCATCATAGATGAAGGGAACAATTTCTTCTCCCTGTAAGTTGATGACTCCTGCCTTGTAGTCACGCCAGGTGATGGCGGTCCCTGCATCGTTGAAATACAGCGGATAGCGGTAGATCATCGGAAGAACCAGCTGCCGCGTGTCCATGTCCATCAGGCCGTATTTCGTGTCAATACCCACCGACCGGTAGTCTCTCGTCTCATCGCTGAAACCGGCTCCTATATAGTCATAGATGGGTTTTACCCACCACTTCAACCGCCGGGTGGACTTGGGGGGTCTTTCGGGATAATCCTTTACCAACAAAATACCGAACTTCTCCTTCCGGCCGCCCTCATACAAGCGGTACTTACTGTTTGCTCTTGGTTGCATATTCTTCCTTTCTTCTTTAAAGTTCTATGCTGCAAAAGTAGCCTCCTACTCGGACAAATGTTGTCCGGGTAGGAGGAAATTTCGATGAGGAACAGCACTTTCACGTCCTGAAATGCTTCGGATTCCAGGTATAACTGCCTCCAGTATGTTTGCAGGCAGCGTGTCGGGCACTGTCTACCAGCTGCATGAGAGGTCGCCCGTCCGGTGTCAGTTCTTCATAGTGATGCCATGTCTTTCCGTCGATATCCTTCTTTTCCATGTTGATATCGTCCAGTTGCCGGGCCGTGAACTGTCGGGCGAGGGCAGGCCGTTGTCTGAGCAGGCTTTTCAATACTTTCGTCGCTTCCTGCATCGTGCCGTTATAAAACTTGCTGTCGGTATTGCCCAGCCGGTGGTACAGCGTGTCTACATCCTCCTGCAGCTCCACCTTGATACCTTCGAAGACAGGGAAGACACCTGTCGCCTGTAAGCCGTGAATGCGGAAGTTTTTCCGTTCGTATCGCACTCCATGAAGGCTCGTTCCTTCATATTGGCTGTTGATACACTTGATGTTGAAAATCGGGTTGTTCATCATGGAAATATTGATTAGTAAGTTGTTTATAGATTGTTATTCTCCTCGGTATACCGTCCCAGCATCTCCTCCAGTTCCTCTTTCATCTGTTTCCGGAGCCAGGCAGGAGATAGCACTTCGATTTTCTTATGCCATAACAGATGTTGGATAAAGTCGAACGAGGGGCGGAGGTAGAGGCGGAATACGGCATATCCGTTGCCGGAAGCTATCTCTTGTTGGGAGGAATGGATGGGGAGCGACCGGACATAGTCTGCCTGAGGGCCATAGACCTTGATGCGGATGTCGGTGGGTGACTGGTCGTCGCGGATGATGCCGAAGCAGTCGCGGTAGAACTCTTTCGGATTCATCCAGGGAGAGGGAGAGAGCTTCCGGACACCAGTCGTCAGTCCGTGCATCCGTTCGAGCGCCAGCACCCTCGACTGCGAATGGTCCAGGTATTCACACACCACGTACCATCGGTGCTCGAACAGGCGGATAAAGCAGGGAATCACCTCATACTCTGCCTCACGGTCCTTCTTGTAATAAGAGGTATAGCGAAAATGTAGCGTACATCCCCTCTCGATGGCATCCATCACCACCGAGAGTCGTTCCACTCCCGTGTTGGCTTCTTCCACCATCACTTTGTCCTTCAGTCGTAGGGTGACGGCGGACAGGTGACTCACATGGAAGTTGGCCAGCAGGTACTTGAACAGGGGGGCCCCTTTTATCTCGTCCGCATTGACCAGTTCGTATTTCCTGCTTTTCCCATCGTATTCAATGTCTAACTGGAAGGTGTCGGCAATGAACTCCTTGTCGCGGGCAAACGTGCGGGGCAATATCTCCTCCCCCTCGTCGTTGATGCTGCTGTTCACCCATCGGTCGTTCAGTTCCTTCAGCGAGGCTTTTCCGTAATCGTTCAGTGCGTTCACAATCCAGAGGCAACGTGCATATTTGTTCATAATCGTTCTGTTGGTTGGTTCTTTTGCAAAGTTAGGCGTTTGGTCGGACAAAAGGTGACTGAATGCAGAAATAATCGTTGCTCCGGTTCATCTTGTCGGGAGGCCGCCAAAGGACCCGTTCCTGTCGTCGGAGGGACAAGACCTTCGTGCAGTAGGAACGGGTTCTTCCGCCCGGAAGAACGGCTTCATCCCTTGAACAGCTCCATCTTGCAGCTGTGCTTCTTCGTTTCCCTGTCGTAGCTGATGCCGACCAGAAGGAGATTGCCGGTAAACGGTGCCAGCTTTTCCGGATAGCGGCGGTCCTTGATCTGTCGGATAGCCGTATCCGCCGTGTCTGCATACTTCAGTTCCACGAGGATGACCGGCTTGCCGCTGGGCTGGACGGGGATGAAGGCTACATAGGCAAATCCTTTTCCCGTGGGCAGCTCTTCCATGGGTACGAAGCTGCCCGTCGCTCCGATATAGGCATAGCGGACCAGTGCCCGTAGTGCCTGCTCGTTGTTGTAGAACCGGGGAGTGGCATACTGGCCGTGGAAGGTGTCCAGTGCCTCCGCTACATATTCCTCGTCCATCGCCAAGGTGGCTTCCAGTAGCGTGTCGGAGTCTTTGATGAGCCGGACCAGTTCGGGACGGTTACCGGTCTTCACCACCTGGAGCAGTTCGGCCCGCACCTCCTGGTTGGGGATGCGGACGGCCTGCGTACTGTTGTTGTAAGCAAAGTAGCCGTAGTGGGTGAGCAGGGCAAACAGCTCGTCGCGGCTGTTGATGTCGTTCCTGTCGTTGCCGTAGTTGAGCACGGGCACACTCTCCTCATTGCCGATCAGCAGGTTCTCTATCGTCTGCTTTACGCCGTCGAAATCCATGTTGATGTAGTTGCGGATGGCTTCGAAGGAGGAGGTCTGCGACCAGTAGTTGTCGAACCTGTGTTTTCGGATAGCCAGCATGACAGAAGTAGGGTTAAAGATGTGTCCGGCAGCCCCCATGTCATATCCGTCATACCACTTCTCCATCTCCTGATAGGACATATCGTATTTCTGACACAATGCTTTCACTTCTTCCTTTGTAAATCCGAAACATCCACCAATGGGGTCGGGATTGATCATGGAATACGGTTGGAAGTTGTTCAGTGCCGACTGGGTGCCATACTGCTTGATGGGGAGGATGCCGGTCATATAGACAGCAGCGAAGACCCGGTCGGTATTGCCGGCCTTGAAAAGACTGCGCAACAACCGTACATAGTCCTCCATCAGTTGCGGCTTGTTGTCCAGTTCCCGGCAGAGGGCATCCCATTCGTCGATGATGAGGATGAACTGCTCGCCGGTGTGTTCGGTGACGGTGAGCAGCGTGTTCATCAGGTCAGCACGTGGCGATAAGACCAATTCGGGGTATGCTGCTCTGACATCTTTCTTGACTTCCCTTATCAGCAGCTTGATAATGTCCTCCCGGTTATGATATTTTGAAGTGAAATCCGTCACGTCAATGTATATCGTAGGATATTTATTAAGCACGACTTGTCGTAGTACGCATACAGCATCTGTGCCGCCATGGACTTGCCGAAGCGGCGGGCACGGCTCACGCAGGTAAGCCTGCATCCTGTATTGATAGTGCCGTTGATAAACGATACCAGTGCAGACTTATCGACATACTCGCTCCGTCTGGCACTGGTGAAGCTGCTGTTCCCTCTATTGATGTAGATACCCATATCTGCTGTCGATGTAGGAAATGTTTGCCTACTCTCATGGCAAAGTTACGAATCTTTTTCCATAGTCCAGCGCATTGTCTGTCGGATTCTTTCGCAGGCAGCTGTTTTATTCCTCCTTGTTCGGCTGGATACGGATATACCCGTCGGACAGCACCTTGATGTTGTACCGTCTGCAGGTCAGACGTGACATGGCATATAACAGGAGGACGGCCCCGACCAGGGAGATGAGGCACGAAATCAGGAACATCTTCCCATAAGGAATCTGTTGAAGGTCCATTCCCCACCAGCTTCCCATCCACTCTGTGATGCAGCTGTTCTCCCCCAGCAGATAGCCCGTTGCCAGCAGAAAGGCCGCAGCGAAGCCGGCGCATCGTCCCTGTATCCTCCTCCGGTGACGCTTCTCCAACAGCTCGCCGGCAAATCTGCCTTCTGCCAGTACTTCTTCCTTGTTTTTCAAGGCCATGTTTAACTCTTCTCGGTTGTAGATGGTTCTCATGAAAGTCAATTTTTTCACCGCTATATCATTTCCCTGTCCGTTTCTGTAGCGGCATCTGAAGCAGACAGGTATAAGGACTTTCCTTATGGAGCGCAAAATAACGCATCGGGCCGGACAAATCCTGACCGACTGAGGCTTTTGCTCTGAGAAATGAAACGTGAGACAACGAATTTTCCTGCTGTTTTTATGAAGCATCGGACAGGATTTGACAGACCTTCCTCAGAACTTTGTCCCATCGAAAACCACTAAAAACAATAACGCTTATGAAAAAGAACTTTTATCGTATTCTCGGAATGTTGTGTATTCTTCCGCTGTTTAGTGCCTGTACTGGCAATTCACTGTATCATCATGTGTATGTGGCTCCCGATCCGGACAACGAAGACCTTCTCGCTGCCATCCAGTTCTTGGAAAACGGTAAGGCAATTACCGCTATTTTTAATGAAAGACGACTATCGGACGATAACAAAACTTATATCTGGCAGGGCCGGGAGATAGACACGCTTTCCTATCGACTGATGGATGACGAAATCACCTTCTACGTAGAAGGTCGGGAAGGTAAGAAAGCCCGGATAGACCCTTCTTACAAAGAATTTGAATTCAGTGCGTTCCATCCTTCCAGCAAGCAGACGGTGACTTACCATTACCGGGCAGATGAACGTCTGGCGGTACCCACCTTTAAGGGAAAGTACACCGGCAAGGCCTATGTCTGCCGCAGTATCGACGATAACGGGATGCAGCTGGATTTCTTCTGCGACGGCTGGCTGTTCAGACATCCAGCCAGCGGTTATGCAGATCACTACGGTGATGTGCAGCTCTGCCCCTATGAACAGACGGACGACGGCTGCCTGCTGGTTACGATGGATAAAGAGACCATCGAACTGGAAATAAAAGGTAAGAACTTGGTGTTCCATGGATTCGAGGACAACACTTTTCGTCCCGACAAGAAGGCCTTCACTTTTTGGGAGGCCGTGGAGGGGATGCTCGATCTGGCCGAGATGAAACGTGAGCACGAACGGGAACAATGGGAAAGGATCCGTAACCATCGCTGATGTCGGAACTCTTTCATGTGACAGATGTGTTACATAGTACCCTGCCCTTGCAATAAACTATCGCTTGCGTGATGTTTGTAAAAGGGCAGGGTAATAAGAGGATAGATTAG
>SFDG01000139.1 GCA_004558305.1 Phocaeicola plebeius | reverse complement strand
CCAGTTAGAGCGGTATCTCGGGATGCGCCTCGCCGAGTATGAAGGGAAGTACGGTATCACCTGCCCTTCCAGCGACAACAATGACCGGTTCACCGCCTTGATACAGGCGGCCTACAAGCAGACAGGACGCAAGGTGGTTGTCCTCATCGACGAATACGATGCGCCGCTGTTGGACGTGGTTCACGAGGAAACGACGCTGCCCGTCCTCCGCAACGTGATGCGCAACTTCTACTCGCCACTGAAGGACTGCGACCCTTACCTGCAGTTCGTCTTCCTCACGGGCATCACGAAGTTCTCGCAGCTCAGCATCTTCAGCGAACTGAACAACCTGAAGAACATCTCCATGCGCCATGACTATGCAGGGGTGTGCGGCATCACGATGGAGGAAATGCTGACCTCCATGTCCGACTACATTGACGACTTCGCCGAAGCCTTGCAGACCAGCCGGGAAGATGCCGTCGAGGGACTTCGACAGCAGTACGACGGCTACCATTTCACCTGGCCGTCGCCCGACGTGTTCAATCCCTTCAGCCTGCTCAATGCGTTCCAGGACCATGACTACACCAACTACTGGTTCTCGTCAGGCACTCCGACCTATCTCATTGAGATGCTCCGTAAGTTCAATGTCGTGCCGTCGAGGATCGGCGGAGGCCGTGCATTGGCATCTGCCTTCGATGCTCCTACAGAGAACATGAAAAGCATCATTCCGCTGCTCTATCAGAGTGGCTACATCACGATAAAGGACTACAATACTGCATCAAGACTTTACACCCTCGACCTCCCGAACAACGAAATACGGGTAGGACTGATGGAAAGCCTCCTGCCCAACTATGTGGCCGAACATGCAGATGACGGCGGCACTACGATAGGCGACATGTATGTGGCCCTGCTCAACGATGACCTCGACGAGATGTTCCGCCTCCTGCAAGCCTATCTCCTGACCGTGCCCTATTGCAACAACGACAACTCGGAGGGACACTATCAGCAGATGCTCTACGTCATCTTCTCGCTCTTCGGAAGGTATGTTGATGTGGAGGTCCGCACGCCCACTGGCCGTGTAGATGTGGTGATGAAGACCGGCAAGGCCTTATATGTCATCGAGCTGAAACTGAACAGGAGTGCCGAAGCGGCCTTGCAGCAGATAGACCTCAAGGACTATGCCTCGCGCTTCGCCCTCGAAGGGCTGCCCGTCGTGAAGGTGGGCATCAACTTTGATGCCGAGCGGCATACCCTCAGCGACTGGGAGATAAAAAGAGGAACAGTATGAGCAAGGCAGACCACAAAGCCGTCCAGGCATTCGTCGGGCGTTGGAAGGGCAAGGGTTACGAGAAGGGGCAGAGCCAGCTGTTCTGGACCGAACTGCTCACCACGGTGCTCGGCGTGGAGACCCCGTCGGACATCATCGCGTTCGAGGAACAGGTGAAGCTCGACCACACCGCGTTCATCGATGCCTACATCCGGACCACCCACGTCATGATCGAGCAGAAGTCCATCGACAAGGACCTGCGTGCCCCCATCCGGCAGTCGGACGGCACGCTCCTCACCCCCTTCCAGCAGGCGAAACGTTTGGCCCTCACCGACCTGTTCCGCACGCTCGACACGCCCTTAGAGGCCCGCAGCCGCTTCCCTGCAAGGACGGTCGCCTGCTCCCTTACCTGTTTCAATGAATACGGAAACCGGCTTCGCCGAAGAATACAGGACAGTCCGTCGGCAGGCTTCCCCTTTCTTACCGTATAGGATTCGTAAGCATCTCCTGCCCGAGCAGTGTTCAATCGGCGTTCAAACAGTAGCTGAACGCCGTTCGAATATCAAACGCATAGGGCATCCCTACAGAAATTACCCGCTTGTCCCTTGTGATGTTCGGACTTTTTCCGTAACTTTGTAAAAGTTAAACCGGAACCACCCAAAACAAGGACGGATATGGAAAAGAAGCCACTGAAACGACTGCCCGTAGGCATACAGACTTTCTCCGAAATACGGGAGAACGACATGCTGTACATCGACAAGACCGAGGACATCTGGAACATGATACACCTCAGCAAGTATATCTTCCTGAGCCGTCCACGACGATTCGGGAAGTCCCTGCTGATTTCCACGCTACAGGCATACTTCGAGGGACGGAAGGAACTGTTCAAGGGACTCGCCATCGAGCAGCGGGAGAAGGAATGGACGGAATATCCCGTGGTGCGTATCAGTATGGCTTCCGGCAAGCACATGGAGAAAGACCAGCTGGAGCGGTATCTGCTGTATATCCTGCAAGAGAATGAAAAGCGTTTCGGCTTATCGTCCGGCCTCACCGATCCCAATACACGCCTGAGAAACCTGATTACCACTGTCTATGAACAGACCGGCAAACAGGTGGTCATCCTCATCGACGAATACGATGCACCGCTGTTGGACGTGGTCCACGAGGAAACGACGCTGCCCGTCCTCCGCAACGTGATGCGCAACTTCTACTCGCCGCTGAAGGCCTGCGACCCCTACCTCCGGTTCGTCTTCCTCACGGGCATCACGAAGTTCTCGCAGCTCAGTATCTTCAGCGAACTGAACAACCTGAAGAACATTTCCATGCTTCCCCAATATGCCGCTGTATGCGGCATCACGAAAGAAGAGATGCTGACACGCATGTCCGACTACATCGATGATTTTGCAGCCTCCCGACAAATCAGCCGGGAAGAGGTAGTAGCCCAACTGCAATGCCAGTACGACGGCTACCACTTCGCGTGGCCATCGCCGGACATCTTCAATCCCTTCAGCCTCCTGAATGCCTTCCAGGACAAGGAGTTCAGGAACTACTGGTTCGCTTCGGGCACGCCGACCTATCTCGTGGAAATGCTTCGGAAGTTCGACACCCTGCCCACCGAACTCCGTTCAATGGAGGGAAGCGCGGACGATTTCGATGCGCCCACCGAAACGATGACCACCATACTGCCCCTCCTCTACCAGAGCGGATATGTCACCATCAAGGACTACGACAGAGAGTTCGACTATTACAGGCTCGACTTCCCCAACAGGGAGGTACGCATCGGGCTGACCAAGGCACTCGTGCCGGCATACGTCATGCCCAATACACTGGTGGTCAACAACACGGTCCGACGGATGGCACAGTGCATCGCCAAAGAGGACATTGACGGAGCACTCCGACTGATGCAGGCGT
>SFDG01000138.1 GCA_004558305.1 Phocaeicola plebeius | reverse complement strand
CGCTTCATTTCTCGTATAATAACTTCGTCGTATTCGTCGTGATTTTCTATCCAGATAGGCAAGTTAAACCCTGGCATAGACAAACCTTGCTCTTCAAGACATGGGTTCATCTTATCTATCATATCATTAATCTCATCAACTCCCAAAATTCATCAAGCAACACTTGTGCAGTATTAAAGGGCAAAGCCCCCAGGGATCACTCCCCAGGGGCTTTGCATAACGGGGAATCTTCCTGAATCAGATTCGGGGAAGATTATTTAGCAGCCTGAGCAGTCCACTTGCCGTCAGTCATCTTAAAGATGGTACCAGCGGGAATCTCAGAATTACCATATGCAATTTTACCATCCGTCTTGTAAGCTGCGCTGTAACCCTTATCCGCTGCGCCGCCGTCCTTAGCAATCAGAATAGCGCCATCCTTGCCCTTCAGGTTAGCGAAAACGTTGGACAGGTTCTTATCCTCAGCGGTAACGATAACGGTCTTGTTCGCTTTAACGGTGATTTCACCTGCATTACGAATAGCAGCAGCCTCAACGGTAATCTTGTCAGCCTTAGCCAGAGCGTTCTCCAGGTCAGTCTTGGTAGCGTCTGCGCCGAAGACGAAGTTGAAGGAACCGTGCAGGTTGTTCTTCACGTCAACGACGATCAGAGCCAGGTCATCATCAGCGGCAGTGCCGTCGATCTTGTACATCACGTTGGGGATCTTGCCAGTGCCGAAGTCATCAGCTTCCTGGATGGTACCCTCGGTGTAGCCCTTGTGGGCGTCGGTGTCAACGTACAGGACGACAGTGTCAGAGGTGATCTTATTGGTGTTCTTACCATCCAGAGAAACCTTGTCCTGCTTGTCGTTCACGCCGTAGACAACGCCGTTGTCGACCAGGCCGAAGTTGTTATCCACGTCCTCGATGGTGCCGACGACGCCGTCAGACAGGCCCTCTTCCTTGGTGATGGAGGAGTAACCCAGAACGGTACCCTTGGTACGCTGGATAGTACCCTTCTCCTGAACGGTCACTTCCTCGGTACCGGTCCAGATGTTGTAAACAACATAGCCGCCGTCAACCGTGTAGGAATCGGAGGTAACATAACCATAGTTGTCGTTGGTCACGAAGGAATTAGCGAAGGAACCGTTAACGGCAACAACGCCATAGGTGACGCGGGTCACGCCGTCAACCTTGGAGGTGAAGGCAGCGATACCGCCATTCTTATAAGCGTTGGTAGCAGAACCGTCGTTCTTCAAGCTCTTGAACTGCTTACCGGTGATTACCTTATAATCGGTAGAATCAGTGCCATAGCCAGTGATCAGAATGATCTTAGCGCTGTCATCAACCTTAACTGCGGGAGAGCCAAGGTACTTATCTTCTTTGGCACCACCAGTCACGAGCAGGCCATTGGCAGAATTAGTAGTCACGTCGGAAGGTGCACCGTCGTTCAGTGCAGTGTAGTCACCGAAGTAATCCTTGACTGTAGTGGTCAATTCCTTGAAGCGGTATTCACCACTCTTGATGGAATACTCATACACGCCGCCCTTCTTCAGGTGAGCCTTAGCAACATATTCAGCGCCGGGATCATTGTCGATGTCGACGATCTCAGTGGAGCCGGTCTTGTCCATCTTCAGGATCTTGGCCTTGTCGCCCTGGATGTCGCTACCGACGGCCAGAACAACAGCGACGTCAGACAGAGTGGAGTTCTCGCCGGAAGTACGCTTTGCATAGAAAGCAACGCCGTTGACAACGTAAGCGTTCACGGTGTCGCCGGACTTCACGCTGTTCATGGCAGCGTTCTGGCCCTCGACGTACCAAGTGCCGCCAATCAGATACTGGTTGGGAGCGGTCTTGGTGCCAGTGACCTTAGCAGCGCTCAGCTTCTCAGCGGGCACGATGCTCAGGCAATCGCCATACAGGTCCTTGCGGATGGCAACGTAGTCATCCTTCTTGATGTCCTTGGAGATGTTCTCGTCCTCGAACTTATAGGTTTTGCTGCCAGCCACGATCTCGGTGGAGGAAACGTAGGTAGCCTTCACAACGTCGACGGTGGTGATGATGGCGGTGTCGATCTTGTCGTTGTCGTTGCTGTCGATGAACTTGACTTCGTCAGCAGAAACGCGGTTTGCGACAGTGTGAATGTCAGCGGTAGAGTCCTTACTACTATAGGCAACGCGAGAACCGTTCAGCAGAGAAGCGGTATCATCAAAGTCAGCGACAGTGAAGTTAGGCTCCTTGTTGGTATCGTTGGTAGCCTTTACAATACGAGTGCCGTTGACATAGACCTTGATGGTGCTCTCAGCGGAGTAGGACTTACCATCGAACTTGATCTTAGAGCCGTCCTGCTCAACAGCGTTCATCACGGTGTTGTAAACGGTGTTATCTTCGGTAGCGTAAACGCCCAGAACGTCATTGGTCTTGCCGTTCTTGAAGATGATCTTGACCTTCTGACCCATCAGAGCAGAGTAGTCCTTGCCCAGCTTGGTGAAGTCCAGAGAGGTCAGGTCATTGTTGCCGGCGTCCTTCACCAGGTCGCTGGCAGCGCGGTCAGCGGGGTTCATGTCGATGGTCAGGTCCTTGCCGTCAACCTTGACCAGGGTGCCGACGTTGACCCAAGCATCATACTTGTCGCGCAGCAGGGTGATCTTATCGTTGGTGGAGCCAACGACCTTGTCCTGAACAGTGATCTGAGAGGTCAGCTGGCCGTTCTTGTCGGTGGTCAGAGTGGTCTTGTACTCGACTTCGTAAGCCTGGAGAGCGTTCCAAATCATGCGGGCAGCGCTGTCACGGGTCAGAGCAGCGGAGACATCCAACTTTTCCAGGCCCTCGTACAGACCCTTCGCGGAAGCGATGGTGTTGACGTTGGTGGCCCAAGCGTTGCCAGTGAAGCCCTCGTTCTCGGACTTGTAGCCCAGAGCGACCAGCAGCATCTTGGCCAGCTGAGTGCCGGTCACGTTGCCAGCAGGAGCGAACTTGCCGCCGCCGACGCCGGAGACGATGCCCTGTGCATAGCAGGACTCGATGTACTTTTCAGCCCAAGCGGAGTTGGCGTTGGTGCGCACATCGGAGAAAGTGGGGGTAGCGTTGGTAGCCAGGTTAGGCTCCTTGCCACCGTTCAGAGCGACGCAGATCATCTTGGTGACCTCGGCGCGGGTGATGTTGCCCTCGGGCTTGAAAGAGCCGTCGGGGTAACCGCCGATGATGTTCAGTGCAGTACAAGCATCGACAGCCTCAGTGTTCTTGATC
>SFDG01000137.1 GCA_004558305.1 Phocaeicola plebeius | reverse complement strand
ACTGTCGTGCCGAAGGCGCAAGGTGGGGTGGCCCGATGGTTGTCCAATCTGACAGAGTGTGGGTTCGGGATGTATATGATTCACTATTTCTTCATCTATTTGGGATTTCTAACCTCCAATGCCTTGGGTGTACCTTCTTGTCTGAGAATCCCTTGTTCGGCCCTGGTGATACTTGTATGTGCTTGGACGATGACTGCCTTGGCAAAACATTGGATGGGCCGTAGGTCTGTATGGCTGCTGGGATAAGTGCTTGAGTCTGACAGAAGACACGCTGCAACGGATATGTGTCTGTATTGACACAAGCCTGTAACTTGCCGTCGGTACTTTTGCAGCGTAATCATAAAAACCAAAAAAGATGAAAAGATTGTTTATGTGGAAGGACTTTCTTCTGTTGCCGGCTGTTGTGATGGCAACTTCCGTATCGGCTCAGGATTACCGGGCCATTGTGAAGGGTATCGTCACCGATGAAACAGGGGAAGGCGTTATCGGAGCTACCGTACAGATCAAGAACGAATCGACTGGTTTCACCACCGGCTCCATTACGAACGAGACGGGAGAATACATCGTGAAGCAGCTTCCGCTGGGTTCTCCTTATTCTATTACGGTGAAGTATGTAGGCTATGGTGACCAGAAGAAGACAGGTTACACCTTGAACCAGGGCGATGTGTTGCGACTGGACTTCCAGCTGAAAGAGGAAAGCGTGGTGATGCAGGCGGTGGAGGTGGTCGCCAACTCCTTGAAGAATACGGTATCGACTACAGGTGCTGCCACTTCGGTGACTGCCAATGACCTGAACAAGCTGCCGGTGAACGGGCGCAACTTCACTTCGCTGATCGACCTCTCGCCGCTTAGCACAGGGACCAGCCTGTCGGGACAGTTGGCTTCGTCCACCAACTATACCATCGACGGCATGAGTGCGAAGGGACCCACTTCGGGCGGCAGTACGACGAGCCGTAACAGTGTGCCGTATGCCATCTCAATGGAGGCCATCCGCGAGTTCAAGGTGGTGACGAACGAATACGACGTGACCAACGGACGTGCCGGAGGCGGTACCATCAGTACGGTGACCAAGTCGGGTACCAACCGCCTGACGGGAAGTGCCTTTACGTTCCTGCGGGCCGACTGGCTGTCCAGCCCCTATGACATCCGGGGCAACAAGCGGACGAATGACTTCTCGACCTATCAGTTCGGAGCCTCGTTGGGCGGTGCGCTGAAGAAAGACCGGCTGCACTTCTTCGTATCGTGGGACCATCAGGCCGACTCGCGTCCGCTCTACATTGCCGACATCCAGAGTGCCGCCGACGAGAAACGGCTGAACCTGACTGCGGCCACCCGCGACCGCTACCTGGAGATTGCCCGCAGCAAGTACGGAGTGTCCGACCATGCCCAGTTCGGCGCGTTCGACAAGACTCAAAGTACGGATGCGGTCTTTGCCCGTTTAGACTGGCAGATCAATGCCACCAACCTGCTGACCTTTACGGACAACCTGGTGAACGACCAGAACAACATGGGACTGGGCGACAACAGCAGCATCAACATCTATGAAGTATATGGTGACGTGCACTCGCTGAACAACAGTGCCACGGCGATCCTGCGTTCGGTGCTGGGACCGCGCAGCACCAACGAACTGAAGCTGCAGCACCTCTATACGTTGGAGAAGTCCATGCCGGGCAGCGAACTGCCTTCGGCGAACATCCCGCGTGCCATCGTGGAACGGGTGGCTTCGGAGATTGACGGAAAGACCGCCACGACCACCATCCAGCTGGGCGGACAGCGTTATTCGCCGGAGAACTTCTATAACCACGTGGTGCAGCTCGTGGATAACTATTGCTACAACACCAACAAGGTGAACTATACCTACGGGTTCGACCTGATGTACACCAACATGAACTCCCGTTACGGCAGTGAGGCCAACGGACGCTTCTACTTCACGGGACTGGACAACTTCGAGGCACTGCAGCCGTACCGCTATGTGCGCGAGGTGTATCTGAACCCCGACCAGCGTGTGCGCCAGAACATCCTGAATGCCGGTATCTACGGACAGCTGCAGACCAAGCTGTTCAAGGGATTCGAATTGATGGCGGGCCTGCGCTTGGACAATGCCACCTACTTCAACAAGGGCAATTTCAGCCAGCTGGTGTATGACGAACTGGGACTGCGGACGGACAACGGACTGTCTTCCTTCCAGATTCAGCCGCGTGTGCAGATGACCTGGGACTTCAACGACCATCATGTAGATATACTCCGGGTAGGAGCCGGTATCTTTGCATCGGACATCAACAACTATGCGATGATCAACAACATGGTGTTCGACGGTACGAAAGTCATGTCGCTCGACATCCAGAATACGCCGGAACAGCCCAACCTGGTTCCTGTGCCGGACTTCCCGAGCTACCGTAAGGACCCCTTGACCGCTCCCGGTACCCAGCTGCTGAACGACTCCCGCTATGCGTCGTTGGCCGTACCGACCATCAACATGAACGGCAAGGATGCCAAAGTACCGACAGTCTATAAGGCGAACTTCTCCTATACGCATTTCTTCAGTGACCGCCTGAAGCTGAGTGTAGGCGGCTACATGACCCTGGGACGAAACAACTACATGTACGTGGACCGCAACATGGTGGACGAACCTTGTTTCCGGCTGGCGGCAGAAGGCAACCGGGGTGTCTATGTGCCGGCTTCTACCATCAGTGCCGCCGGTACACTGGACTGGCAGCAGGGACGCAAGAGCAATAAGGTGGGGCGTGTGCTCGAACTGGTCAGCGACGGAAAGGTCAACCAGTTTGCCTTTACCATCGACGGCACCTGGCACTACTATAAGGACGGCGAACTGTCGTTCAGCTATACCTGGAACGATACGAAGGACAATACGACCTATAACGGCAATGTAGCGAACTCGGCCACCTTGTCGCAGATGGTGAAGGACGATCCGCGCGACTTGAGCCAGATGACCTACTCGAACAACCAGTTCCGTCACAAGCTGGTGGTCTATGGGTCGGCTCCTACGTTCTGGGGCATTACGGTAGGTGCCCGCTTCTCAGGCATCGGCGGCACGCGCTATTCGTTGGTGGTGAACGGCAATGTGAACGGCGACTTTGTTTCTTCCAACGATTTGGCTTACATCTACGACCCGAACGACGCGGCCACTCCTGACTATCTGCGCGAAGGCATTAACTCCATCTTGAACAACCCCGATGCCGAGCAGAGCGTGAAGGACTACCTGCGCAAGAGCTTCGGAAAGGTGGCGGAACGCAACGGTGGTGTGAACG
>SFDG01000043.1 GCA_004558305.1 Phocaeicola plebeius | reverse complement strand
ACCGGGTGGGACAACATTGAATCATTTTGAAAAATCCTCCGCAAGAGTTGGCGGAATGCCCAGAAAGCCCTATCTTCGCAGAAAAGAAGTTGTATTACATTATCAACGCATCGGCAGTATGGAAAAGAAAGCATTGAGGCGGTGCCCCCTCGGCATCCAGACATTCGAGAGTATCCGCAAAGGTGACTACCTGTACGTAGACAAGACAGAGCTGGTTCACCGAATGACGCACGACTACAAGTACGTGTTCCTGAGCCGCCCCCGGCGGTTCGGCAAGTCGCTGCTGGCCTCTACGTTCCACAGCTATTTCGCCGGACGCAAGGACCTTTTCACGGGACTGGCCATCGAGGGGCTGGAAAAGGAATGGACACACTACCCCGTGCTGCACTTCGACATGAGTACGGCCAAGCACCTGGATGAGGATAGGTTGGAACGTCACTTGGACTGGCAGTTACGGCCCATGGAAGAACGATATGGCATCTCCCATCCGGCGGTGGACTGCAACAATCGTCTGTATGAGCTGATTCGACGGGCCTACGAACAGACCGGCCGGGCAGTAGTGGTACTCATCGACGAATACGACGCGCCGCTGCTGGACGTGGTGCACGAGGAGGAACAGCTGCCGAAGCTGCGCCAGGTGATGCGCAACTTCTACTCGCCGCTGAAGGCGTGCGACCCTTACCTGCGCTTCGTGTTCCTGACGGGCATCACGAAGTTTTCCCAGATGAGCATCTTCAGCGAGCTGAACAACCTGAAGAACATCAGCATGAATCCTGCCTATGCCTGCATCTGCGGCATCTCCCGCGAGGAACTGCAGACGCAACTCACGGACCACGTCGATGCCTTGGCCGAACAGTTGGGAACCGATCGCGAAGGAGCCGTCCGCCAGCTGGGTGACCGCTACGACGGCTACCATTTTGCCTGGCCCTCCCCGGACCTGTTCAACCCCTTCAGCCTGCTGAACGCCTTGGCAGACTGCCGGCTGGACAACTACTGGTTCAGCTCGGGTACGCCTACCTACCTGATTGAGATGATGCGGAAGTTCGGGGTGCTGCCCTCCCAGATGGGCCGGATGGAGGCGATGGCTTCCGCGTTCGATGCTCCCACGGAGTCCATGACCTCCTTAGTGCCGCTGCTCTACCAGAGCGGCTATCTGACCATCAAGGATTACGACAGCGATGACCAGCTCTATATGCTGGACATTCCGAACCGGGAAATCCGTGTGGGACTGATGGAAAGTCTGCTGCCCCACTATGTACAGCGGGCGGCCAATGAGGGACTGACCACCATTGCGAAAATGAACCGCTGTCTCCGCAAGGGCGACCTGGACGGAATGTTCCGTCTGCTGCAGCAATACCTGCTGACCCTCCCGCAGTGTGACAATACCCAGTACGAGGGCCATTACCAGCAAGTGCTCTACATCCTCTTCTCCCTGCTGGGTATCTACGTGGATGTGGAGGTGCGCACGGCTACGGGCCGTGTGGACCTGGTGATGCGTGCCTACGGCAAGCTCTACCTGTTCGAGCTGAAGCTGGGCCGTTCCGCCGCCTCGGCGATGGAGCAGATTGACCTGAAGGACTATCCCGCCCGCTTCGCCCTGTCGGGCCTGCCGATAGTGAAAGTCGGCATCTCCTTCGATCCGGAACGCCGTACCATCGGCGACTGGGAATATACAAGTTAATGAACTAATATAGTCTTTTTTCAGGAATATACATTGTAATGAGTAAAAGACAAGCTGTTCCAATGACCAGGGTAACAGTATGAAGAAATTTCATTTGTTGAACAGTTCGAACGTAAACTTGCAGCCCACCGAGGTGAACTTGCCCTGTTCGTTGCCGATAAATACGCCCATGTCGAACAGGTGGGTTGCCAGTCCGTATCCCACTTCCACATAGGGGTTCAGATGAGGCATGAACAGGAGGCCCGCGTAGATACGCTCTTTCTGGACGAACGACAGCAGTTTGCTCACCGGGTACAGGAGCAGGAACGGCGTTTCGTACGTGATGTTTCCCCGCAGATAATGGCGGGAGGCGTTATACCAGCGTCCGTCGAGCATCTGGAAGGTACCCCCGATGTCGTCGCTCCATCCTTGCGGCAGGTTGCGGTCGGCAAAGTCCACGTAGTCCACGAAATACATGTCCTTGGTGTTGGTGAAGAAACCGCCGCCGACATGGTAATTGATGGAATGTACGTTCCGGATGCGGATGCGTTGTTCAGCCGACAGTTCCAGGCGGCTGTAGGTCCCCGAATTGTGCATGATGGGGATGCCGTGTTCGAAATCTGCCACGAAAGTCGGATAGTGAGACCCTACATCGATTTTTCGGTTCCCGTTCACGTAGTAGTACAGTCCGGGCGTCCATTCCACCCGTAGCCGTGGGGCGAAACTGTTGTAGTGGGAGCGTACACGGCTGGCCACTTCCGGGGTGCTGCTGGTATAGCGCCAATGCATGGACACACCGGTCCACAGACGAAGTCCGTTGACGATTTCAATGTTGTGCGACACATTCAAGTACACGTCCTTGAAATAGTCTAGGTCCAGTCCTTCGAACGAGAAGGTACTGTCCGGCATGGCTTTCAGCTGGTCCAGCACCACACTGCTATAGATGCGGTTACCGTTTCCGGCATTGACCTCTATCCGGGCATGGCGGCGAGGGTTGTACTCATACTGGATGTCCGTCTTGGCATACAGCTCCTTTTTCGTGAAGTTATAGCCAATCTGGGGTGCGATGCGCAGGTGCCGTCCGTCGTTGAACACCTTATTATATTTGAAGGTCTGCCGGTAGGAGATACCTTTGCGGTGGCTGTAGCCGAAAAGCATGGGGTTGAACAAAGGCGAGCATCTCACGTTGCCCACCCTCGACAGGTCGATGTCGTAGCTCCTGATAAGGGCATCCCCAATCTGTCCCCAGAACACATTGGCCTTCTCTTTCCGCAGCTGTTCAGGACGGATGAGGCTGTCTTCCCGTTCCTCTTGCCGTTGGCGGTAAGCCGTGTAGAGCCGTTCTTCCGGTACGGAAAGCGGGATGGGGCGTATGCGGTTGAAGTGTTCGGCGTTTCGCATCACCTGCGTCGTATCGCAAGTCAGGGTATAGGAAGGCGTCAGGTTATATTTGTAGCGGTTCCTTTTGACCACGTTGCGCAACAGCATTTCCTGGGGCGTTCGGTAATCCACCGACTTGTATTTCATCCAGCCCGTATAGTCCATTTCGATGGTGTTCCCCATGAACGAGAACAGTACCGTCGAATAGATGAGGGTGGGCAGGTACTTGGTCTGTTCCGTTTCGCCCATTTTCATCTCCACCTTGAATTTCACGACATCGTATTGCCCTTTGAAGAACATCGATGTCAGGTGCCAGTCGTCGGTAGAAATCCAGAAAAATCCTTCCAGCAACTGGATGCTGCGGAAATGCGGGACGACCTGGATTTTGTATAAGGTCGTCCCCCGTTCGTAGCTGACAGAGTCGAGCACATACGAATAATGTCGGCTGGTGGCCTTGTGGAGGGGAGAGAGGATGCGGTCGTCCATCACCGACGGGGCATAGATGTTGAATTTCAGATAGTCCAGAATATCGAAGAACCGGCTGTTGCCTCCCGGCAGTGTTGTCGAGATGGCCCTTACTTTCCGGTCGTACGTGTTCGGGGCGGTATAGTGCAGGTCGCTGATGCTTTCGTGCACGTAATCGTAGACCCCTTTCTCAAAACGGAACATGGAAGGGACATAGCGTAGGATGCGGTTGCGCTTCGAAGTCTTCATCCTCCCTTTCAGATACAGTTCCGCTTCGTAGCTCTTCACCTGGGTGGCATAGACATCAGCCGACTTGAAAATATGTTCCAGTAAAGAATCGGGTACGTGGGGCTTGGAGTGGAATACAGGAGTCACCTCGCTGGCCCATCCCCCCATGACTGCAATGGCTGTCAGCCACACGGCAAGCAACCATTTTCCGGGAACTGATCGGTGTAATATCCTAAACATGGGGGCAAATATAGCATAAAAGCACCATTTGCCGAAGTTTTTTGAATATTATAAGGCAATTATAGTTTTTTATTTCTACCTTTGTGCTGTAAAACATGGTTGTGAAACATTTATGGTAAAGAAAGAATTGACTGAAGCTGAAATTGCCGACTGCATCCCTGATGTGTGGCAAGCTCTTACGGAAGCGCAGCGTGAACGTCTTGCGCAGCATTTTGTTGTCCAGAAATTCAAGAAAAACGAGACCATCTATTGCGAAGGGGAAACTCCCCGGCACCTGATGTGTCTGCTTTCGGGCAAGGTGAAGATTTATAAAGACGGTGTGGGAGGCCGTAGCCAGATTATCCGTGTCATCAAACACAAGGGATATTTTGCCTACCGTGCTTATTTCGCCCAGGAGAATTTCATCACCGCGGCTGCCGCTTTCGAACCTTGTACCATCTGCCTCATACCCATGGACCTGATTGAAGAACTCTTGCGCGAGAATGTTTCGTTGGCCATGTTCTTCATCCGTCAGCTTTCTGTCGATTTGGGAGTTTCGGACGAGCGGACGGTCAATCTGACGCAGAAGCATATCCGGGGCCGACTGGCCGAGTCGCTCCTGTTCCTGAAGGAAACCTACGGCGTGGAAGAAGACCAGTGCACGCTGAGCATTTATCTGTCGCGTGAAGATTTGGCCAATCTGTCGAACATGACCACTTCCAATGCCATCCGCACGCTTTCCAATTTTGCATCGGAAAAGCTGATAATCATCGATGGACGAAAAATCAAGCTGATAGATGAAGAAAAGCTGAAGAAGATCAGTAAAATCGGTTAACGATGCCGGGCTGTTCTGTCCGCAGACTGATAACCGATGAGGTTCTTGACACTACGGAGGGATATTTTCAGGGGAAACCTTTCTTTCTTCGAAAAAAAATAACTACATTTGCGCTGGATGCCTTTGTGGCATCCAGTATCAACCTCAAATAAAAAAGTAACCTCTAAATTCTGCAAATGTATGAAAAAGACGGAAAGAACCTTGGTGCTGCTGAAGCCCTGTACTGTGAAACGAAACTTGATTGGTGAAATCATCTCTATTTTTGAAAAGAAAGGACTGCGTGTAGTCGGTCTGAAGATGACCCAGCTGACCGATGAGGTGTTGTCAGAGCACTATGCTCACCTGTCGGAGAAGCCTTTCTTCCAGCGCGTGAAGGATTCCATGATGGTAACTCCTGTGGTGGCTATCTGCCTGGAAGGTGTCAGTGCCGTTGAAGTGGTGCGCGTCATTACCGGTCCGACCAACGGCCGTACGAATTGTGTGCCGGGTACCATTCGTGGTATGTATAGCATGAGCTATCAGGAGAACATTGTCCATGCCAGTGACTCCCTCGAAAATGCAGCGATTGAATTGAAGCGTTTCTTTAAGGATGAAGAAATCTTCGACTTCCCACGGGAACTTTTTGAAATATTCTACGCGAACGATGAAGTCTGAATTCAATGAAGAACTGATTCAATGATGAATAAAGAACGAAGAATGAAGAATGTCCGTCCGGATGGTGGAATTCTTCGTTCTTCATTCTTCATTTTTTTCGTTCTTTGTTCTTCATTACCATCATTTTCTCAGGAAATCCTGTTTGTGCCGGAATACGTATTGCAGTTGCGTTTGCAGGCTCCACCAGGGGCGGAGCCATTCAAAAAGCGGAAAAGCACAGCACAGGCGTTCGCCCAATGCTTTGGAGGCGCGTCGCCATACCGTCATGGCACAGACGAAACGGATTACCCAGACGGCGGCAATCACGGCAGTGCAGATCCATAGTTGTTGCCAGATGCTGATGGCCAATCCGGCCAATGTGCAGAGTCCGAACAATACAGAGGAGCCTGTGTCTACTGCATTCCAGTATCCTACACCCCCTTGGTAGTAGCGTCCAGTCACCTTACGACCTACTCGCTCCTCCACCCACAGCCGTTTGTAGGGCGGGAGAGGAAGGCGGACCCAGCTGTCGGGACTGACAGCGATGCGGGTATTCAGGCTGTTGGCCATGGCATTGACCAGCAAATCATCATCGCCCTGCTGCAAGGGCAGATGGTCGGTAAATCCCTTGTGGCGTTCGTACGTGCTCTTTCGGTACGCCAGGTTACGGCCTATTCCCATATAAGGATGACCGGCAGCCGCCCATCCCAGGTAACGCAACGAAGTAAAGAAATTCTGAATCCGTACCTTGTAGCCGAAATAGCCCGCTTTCCCTTCGAATCCGCTATAGCCCAGTACGATGTCTGTCCCTGCCGTAAAATGCTGGGCCAGGCTCCGTAACCATCGGTCACTGTGCGGGCAGCAATGCGGGTCGGTGAACACCAGCCATTCATGACGGCTGGCACGGATACCCATGGCCACTCCCAGTTTCTTCCGGCTCACATAACGGGCGGTAGTGGGGATAAACGAATAGTAAAGATGTGGATAGGAAGCCGAGAGGCGTTTCAGTACATCCCCGTCTGCGCCGGACGACTGGTCGTTGATGACAATGACCTCAAACGAAGGATAATCCTGTTCCAGTATGCGGGGAAGGTTGGTCTGCAAAGCCTGTGCCGAGTCTTTGGTGACAAGGATGACCGACAGGGGAGGCAGTTCGCTGTCCGGCCGTTCTTCGGCAGCCGCCTGGCGGTTGGCGGTACGGGGAATCCGGTCGTAGACCCAGAAAGCCAGCCACAGTTGCACTCCGCCGAATACCACGCAGCAGGCGGTCAGCAGTTCGGAAAGAAATGTGATGTCGAATGTATTCATAACGCTGTATTGCAAAAATCCGTGCAAAAGTAGCAATTTTTGCAATACAGCAGCCGTTTGCAGGCTACAAATCTTTCAGCAAGATGGCATCACTCTGTGCAAGAAACTTCTGTCGTGCCTGTATCAGTGCCTCCCACGATGTGGAGTATTGTTCGAGATTGACCTTGAAATCTTCCGAACCGTTCGACTCCAGCCGGGCAAGGAGCATCCCGATGGACAGCCGGTTGATGTCGGTTCCCGGTACATAGCGGGTCGTGTTGTCATCTTCGTCCCCGAAGGCCTCGTAGACCAGACGGATGTCCGTCAGTTCATAGAGAATCTTCTTGGTCAGGCGGATCGGAATCCGGTGCATCCGGCTGATTTCTTCAGCCGAGAGAGGTTCTCCCCCTTCCGAAAAGCGCTTGCAGAGGGTAGAGAGGATGATGGTACAGAAAAAATCATGGTACCGACGGCTGATGTTGGCCGTTTCCTTTCCGAAGTTGAACGACTCCAGGTTCTGGCTCACGTAGTTCATCTCTGCACCGAACAGGCAGATGCACCACGACACCTGTGCCCATATCAGGAACAAGGGGATGGCGGCAAAGCTGCCGTAGATGGCATTGTAGCTGGTGACCCATATCTGGCTGTTGATGTAGAAATACTGCCAGGCCTGGAATGCACTACCGGCCAGCAGTCCGGGCAGGAGGGCATGACGAAGACGCACCCGGGTGTTGGGCATGAAGACGAACAGTCCCGTCATCATGCCGCACGTAAGGGCATAAGGAATCAGGCGGACCAGCAGTTTCAGCACCGGTGCCAGCAGC
This sequence comes from Phocaeicola plebeius, assembly GCA_004558305.1. Taxonomy (GTDB): domain Bacteria; phylum Bacteroidota; class Bacteroidia; order Bacteroidales; family Bacteroidaceae; genus Phocaeicola; species Phocaeicola plebeius_B. The sequence goes on along the minus strand of SFDG01000043.1, from coordinate 11,184 downwards.
AGGAAGTTCTCCAGGTTCTTCACATACGTGCTCATGAAGATGGTGATACCGGTGGAAAGCAGGGTCAGTACGGGAAGCAGCAGGATCATGGAGAAATAGTCCGTAATCTTGCGGAACATCGTGCGCGGATGCTTCACCTGCCAGATGGCGTTGAAACTGCGTTCGATGTTGTCGATCAGCAGCAGGATGGTGAACAGCAGCATGACAATACCCACCCCGATGAAGACGCCGCTTTGGGCATGCTGGAGGTACGATTCCACCCAACTGAAAATCCATTCGGCCTGCTGGCTCATCATGCCGCTGCTGAGCAGTTCCTCTACCATGGCTCCCATGCCGAACGCACGGGCGATGGCAAAGAGCAGGGCCAGAATAGGGATGATGGCGAACAGGGTGCTGTAAGTCAGGGCAGAGGCCCGGACAGGCAGACGGTCGTTCATGAACTGAGTGGTGGAAAGTGATATCACCTTGATGGTGTTGTACAGTCGCTTGCGCCAAGGAGTGACTTCGTCATCGGTGACACGCCAGATGCCGTCATTGATGAAATGCAGCCAGTTGCGGATTCGTTCTTTGTTCATGAGAGGACAACGGATAATAAGGTATGAATATAAAAAAGGAAAGCAGTCGGCCTGTAAGCCGGGTTCTGTTCCCTGCCCGCAAGGGGCCGGGTGCCTGTCATTTATCTACCCCGGCCGTCACCGGCCGGATCCAGCGGTCCACCCTCCGACATTGGGCGAGCAACCCTTTTAGCGCCGGTTTACATGACCTTACAACTCCTAAGATGCACAGCCCGCATATCACTATACGGCTGGTAGGCTCTTACCCTACCTTCTCACCCTTGCCCTTCCCGGGGGGAGGGCGGTTCTTTTCTTCTGCATGGATCTACCCTCACGGATAGCTTTCTGTTAGGAAGTAGGATGCTCTGCGTTGCCCGGACTTTCCTCTTGTACCGAAGTACCAGCGACAGACCGGCCGGCTGCTTTCCGAACTGCAAAGGTACGAAGATTTTTCCGAAGCGCAAAATTAATGGGCCACGAAACCGGGCATCTGCCCGTAATTCTCCTGCCCCAAGGGATACATGGCCTGCTATTTTGGCAGGCTGGCCGTTAACTGCGGTTAATGCCCGGAAAGGCTTTGTTAAAAGACAGAAAAAACAAATGACAAAGAGTACAACCGTATGATTTTTGTTCTACTTTAGCAGTCGTAAAGTTAAAACTAATATTGAATTAACAATTTAAACTGAATAGGATTATGAAAAATGTAACTAAGTATGCAATCGGTGCAATGGCTTTGGTAGCTGTGAGTGCAGGTGTCGGTGGTGGAACTGCTTATACCTTATTGAAGAGAAAAGCGCCGCAGGCAGTGACTTCGTTCGATGATTCGTTTGATACCGTCAAGGGCGCACGGATGGTCGGTCTGGATGCGGCCAGTCTGCAGCCAGTCGATTTGACATCCGCTGCGGAAATCACCCTTAATTCGGTGGTCCATATTACTTCCATCCAGCGGAGCAAGACGAAGACCGTGCAGGCTCCGGCCGATATCTTTGATTTCTTTTTCGGCGACGGACGCGGACGCCAGCAGCAGGTGCAGACTCCCGAGCAGAAAGGTTTCGGTTCGGGTGTCATCATCTCGAAAGACGGTTATATTGTCACCAACAACCATGTAATCGACGGAGCCGACGAAATCAGTGTGAAGCTGCACGACGGTCGCGACCTGAAGGGACGCATCATCGGTACGGACCCCACGACCGACCTTGCCCTGGTGAAAATCGAAGGCGATGATTTTCCGGCCATTGTCGTAGGCAATTCGGACGAACTGAAAGTGGGAGAATGGGTACTGGCTGTCGGCAACCCCTTCAACTTGGGTTCGACGGTAACAGCCGGTGTAGTCAGTGCCAAGGCACGCGGATTGGGAGCCAATCAGGTGGAATCGTTCATCCAGACCGATGCGGCCATCAACCAGGGCAACAGTGGCGGTGCGTTGGTCAATGCCAAGGGTGAGCTGGTGGGCATCAATGCCATGCTGGTTTCTCCTACCGGTGCCTATTCGGGCTATGGCTTTGCCATCCCCACGAGCATCATGACCAAGGTAGTGACCGACCTGAAACAATACGGTACCGTACAGCGTGCATTGCTCGGCATTGCCGGACGCGACATGGGCAATGAGCTGTATCCCGATGAAATCAAGGAAGAACAGCGCGAACTGGGTATCAACGAAGGTGTTCAGGTACTGGAAGTGACGGAAGGCGGTTCGGCCGACGGACAGTTGCAGAAGAACGATGTCATCATCGAGCTGAACGGCAAGAAGGTGAAGACCATGAACGAACTGCAGGGAATGCTGGCCAAGTTCCGTCCGGGCGACAAGGTGACCGTGAAGATCTGGCGTGACAAGAAGACCAAGGACTTCACCCTGACGCTGAAGAACGCCCAGGGCAACACGAAGGTGGTGAAGAATGCCGATATGGAAATGTTGGGAGCTGCCTTCCGCGAACTGCCGCAAGACTTGAAGCGTCAGCTGAACCTGGGCTATGGATTGCAGGTGACGGGTGTGAACGACGGACGCATGAAGGATTCCGGCATCCAGAAGGGCTTCATCATCCTGAAAGCGAACAACAAGCAGTTGCGCACGGTGAAGGACCTCGAAGAGGTGATGAAAGCCGCTTCCCAGAGTCCCGACCAGGTACTGTTCATGACGGGTGTATATCCCTCGGGCAAGCGAGCCAACTATGCGGTTGACCTGTCGCAGAACTGATAGGTCTTCCCCTATAGTTTCGTCATAGGTAACGTTAGTGAAGAATCTGTAAAGCATCAGTGTATGTATTCAGATTCTTCACTTTCTTTATCCCCGACGATTGACCCGCATTTATTTTGCATTTTCAGCCATTCTTTGTAATTTTGCGGCCGAATCATCAACAAGAGTGTTTCGTGTAGAGAATATGATGTGGTTATTATTAGCTTTCTGCTCGGCTGTTTTGCTGGGCTTTTATGATGTCTTCAAGAAGAAGTCGCTGACAGGCAATGCCGTATTGCCGGTACTGGGGCTGAACACGTTGTTCTCCAGCCTGATTTTCCTGCCCTTTATCCTGGTGTCCTATTTCCACCCCGCAGCGTTGGAGGGAAGCCTGTTCTATGTGCCTCAGGCGGGGTGGGAAGTCCATAAGTTCATCCTGCTGAAATCCTTCATCGTGCTTTCTTCCTGGATGCTGGGCTATTTCGGCATGAAGCACTTGCCCATCACGATTGTAGGTCCCATCAACGCCACGCGCCCGGTGATGACCCTGGTAGGTGCCATGCTGGTGTTCGGCGAGCGGCTGAACCTCTACCAGTGGGTCGGTGTGCTGCTGGCCGTGGCCTCATTCTTCCTGTTGAGCCGTTCGGGCCGCAAGGAGGGCATTGATTTCAAGCACGACCGTTGGATCTGGTCCGTGGTACTCGCTGCCCTGTTGGGAGCCATCAGCGGACTCTACGACAAGTTCCTCATGGGCCGTTTCAATAACATGGTGGTCCAGTCGTGGTACAATATCTACCAGTTGTTTATCATGGGCGGTGTACTCATGGTGTTGTGGTGGCCCAAGCGCAAGTCCACGACTCCGTTCCGCTGGGACTGGTGCATCCTGCTCATCTCCCTCTTCCTTTCGGCAGCCGACTTCGTGTATTTCTATGCCTTGGGGATGGAAGGGTCGATGATTTCCATCGTCTCGATGGTGCGCAGGGGCAGCGTGGTGGTGTCGTTCCTGTTCGGGGCGATGATTTTCCGCGAGAAAAACCTCAAGAGCAAGGTGGTCGATCTGCTGCTGGTGCTCCTCGGTATGTTCTTCCTGTATTTGGGAAGCAGAAATTGATTGATAATTGAAAACCATAAAGACAATGACAAAGAAAAGAGCCGTCCTGTTCGATTTCGATGGAGTAGTGATGGATACAGAACCCCAGTACACGCTGTTCTGGGACCGGATAGGGAAGGAGTATCTTCCGCAGTACGAGGACTTCGGCCGCATCATCAAGGGGCAGACCCTCGATGCCATCTACCGGAAGTATTTTGCCGGAATGGAAGCGGAGCAGCCGCTGATAACGGAACGCCTGAACCGCTACGAGCAGTCGATGGACTATACCTACGTGCCCGGAGTGGAACGCTTCATGGAGAGCCTGAAGGCGCAGGGGGTGAAGACCGCGATTGTCACCAGCTCGAACCGTCAGAAGATGGCCAACGTGTATGCGGCGCATCCCGAACTGGAACAGCGGGTGGACCGCATCTTGACGGCAGAATTCTTTACCCGTTCCAAACCGGCCCCCGATTGTTTCCTGCTGGGAGCGGAAATCTTCGGCGTGCAGCCTCACGAATGCGTCGTGTTCGAAGATTCCTTCCACGGACTCCAGGCCGGACGGGCAGCCGGCATGACGGTGGTGGGCTTGTCGACCACCCATCCGGCGGAAGCCATTGCCGACAAATGCCGGCTGGTCATCCCCGATTTCCAGGACTTTACCTACGAAAAGATGTGTGAACTATTTTAACCATAAGAAATATGTCAGGATATTTGTCGGGTGACACCCGTAAGGTGACCACCCATCGATTGATCGAAATGAAGCAAAAGGGAGAGAAAATCTCCATGTTGACAGCGTACGATTTCACCATAGCCCAGATAGTGGACGGAGCCGGAGTGGATGTCATCCTCGTGGGGGATTCCGCCTCGAACGTGATGGCCGGCAACGTGACCACACTGCCCATTACCCTCGACCAGATGATCTATCATGGTCGTTCGGTGGTAAGAGGGGTGAAACGTGCCTTGGTAGTGGTGGATATGCCCTTCGGGACCTATCAGGCAGAACCCTACGAAGGCGTACGCAACGCTATCCGCATGATGAAGGAGACCGGTGCCGATGCCCTGAAACTGGAAGGCGGTGAAGAAGTCATCGACACCATCCACAAGATTATCGGGGCAGGTGTGCCGGTGATGGGACATCTGGGCCTGATGCCGCAGTCCATCAACAAATACGGCACTTACGGTGTCCGGGCCAAAGGCGATGCGGAAGCGGAGAAGCTGGTGCGCGACGCTCACTTGCTGCAGGAGGCAGGCTGTTTCGGCATTGTGCTGGAAAAGATTCCGGCAGCACTGGCTGCCCGTGTGGCCGCTGAACTGACCGTCCCCATCATCGGCATCGGTGCCGGCGGTGCGGTGGACGGACAGGTGCTCGTCGTAGCCGATATGCTGGGCATGACCCAGGGATTCAGTCCGCGCTTCCTGCGCCGCTATGCCGACTTGCATACGGTGATGACCGATGCCATCGGCCAGTATGTGACAGATGTCAAGTCGTCCGACTTCCCGAACGAGTCGGAACAATACTGATAACAGCTTCCCCATGTTGTGGAACAAGAATTTCTCGCTGCTCGTGGCGGCGAATGTACTGCTCTACATGGCAGTCTACCTGCTCTACCCGCTGCTGCACAGCTGGCTGATGGTAGAGTGGGGATGTACGCCCTTGCAGGCAGCGGTGACGGTCGGAGTATTCGCTCCGGCCATGTTCCTGTTGGGGGCTTTCAATAACTATTGGGTCGACCGCTATCCCCGCAAGTCCGTGGCTATGCGGGCGTTGCTGGTCATTGGTGCGGTCAATCTGCTCTATCCTCATGTGGGCACCACATTGCAGGTGGGGGGATTGCGGCTGCTGCAAGGGGCCGCTTTCGGGGTGGCGGTCATGGCCACAGGGGCCACCTTGGTCATCGATGTCACTCCCGGCAAAAAGCGGACACCGGCCAACCGTGTGTTTGCATGGTCGTGCATTGTCGGTTCGGCCCTCGGACTGATTGCCGCTTTGCTGGGCGGGGGACGGCTGTCGATGGAGCAGCTGCTTTACGTGTCGTCCGCCCTCTGTCTGGCCGGCATGATTTTGGTGTCTCTGGTAGAAGTCTGCTTCCGTGCCCCGTTGGATGTACCCGTCTGTTCGTTCGACCGCTTCCTGCTGTTCCGCTCGTTGCCGGCCGGCCTGAACATGCTGGTCGTCCCCTTCGTGCTGGGTGTGCTGGTGGTGGCCGTTCCCGACGCCTCGTTCTACTTTAGCACGGCGGTAGGCTTTCTCGGCTACGTGCTGGTTCGCCAGCTCTATACCCGTCCCATGAACGGGCGACTGCAGGTCTTCATCGGCCAGCTGTTTGTCATAGCGGGCCTGCTGGCTCTGACCCTCTATGCGAGTACGCCCTGGATTCTTTATTCCGGTGCCTTCTGCATCGGCTTGGGCAGCGGCTTTTCCATCGGACAGTTCCTGCGCATGATGATTCTGCTGCCCCATCACTGCGAGCGTGCTTCCGGTTTCCAGACCTACTTGCTGCTGTGGGAAACCGGCATCCTTCTCGGTATGTTGGCCGCCTGTCTTCCCGAGGCCAATTCCCTGGCCTTGGCCTTCATCGTGGCCGTGGTGGGACTGCTGGTGTACCAGCTGTACCTGCACGACTATTTCGTGCGGCATGTGGACACCCCGACAACTTGAAAACTCAACTCCTCTAATAACTTAATAACGTATATATGGCAGACGACAAGAAGATTATCTTTTCGATGGTGGGAGTAAGCAAATCCTTCCAGAACAACAAGCAGGTACTGAAAGACATCTACCTGTCCTTTTTCTATGGTGCCAAGATTGGTATCATCGGTCTCAACGGTTCCGGTAAGTCCACACTGATGAAAATCATTGCCGGACTGGACAAGAACTACCAGGGCGAGGTGGTTTTCTCGCCGGGCTATTCCGTCGGTTACCTGGCTCAGGAGCCACAGCTCGATCCCGACAAGACGGTGAAAGAAGTCGTGATGGAGGGCGTACAGGAAGTGGTCGACACGTTGGCCGAGTACGAGGAAATCAACAATAAGTTCGGCTTGCCCGAGTACTACGAAGATCCGGAGAAGATGGATGCCCTCTTTGCCCGTCAGGCAGAGCTGCAGGACATCATTGACGCCACGGATGCATGGAACCTCGACAGCAAGCTGGAGCGGGCGATGGATGCCTTGCGCTGTCCGCCCGACGACCAGCCGGTGAAGAACCTCTCGGGAGGTGAACGCCGCCGCGTGGCCCTGTGCCGCCTGTTGCTGCAGAAGCCCGATGTGCTTTTGCTCGACGAGCCGACCAACCACCTGGATGCGGAGAGCATCGACTGGCTGGAGCAGCACCTGCAGCAGTACGAAGGTACCGTCATTGCAGTGACGCACGACCGTTACTTCCTCGACCACGTGGCTGGATGGATTCTCGAACTCGACCGTGGCGAAGGCATTCCCTGGAAAGGAAACTACTCCAGCTGGCTGGAGCAGAAGACCAAGCGCATGGAGATGGAAGAAAAGACGGCCAGCAAGCGCCGCAAGACCCTGGAGCGCGAGCTGGAGTGGGTGCGCATGGCTCCGAAGGCCCGTCAGGCCAAGGGTAAGGCGCGTCTGAATTCGTACGACAAGCTCCTGAACGAAGATGTGAAGGAGAAAGAAGAAAAGCTGGAAATCTTCATTCCCAATGGTCCGCGTCTGGGCAACAAGGTCATCGAGGCGAAGCATGTGGCCAAGGCCTACGGCGAGAAACTGCTTTTCGGCGACCTGAATTTCATGCTGCCGCCCAACGGCATCGTGGGTGTCATCGGTCCGAACGGTGCCGGTAAGACCACCCTCTTCCGGCTGATCATGGGACTGGAGACCGCCGACAAGGGAGAATTCGAAGTGGGCGAGACGGTGAAGGTGGCCTATGTAGACCAGCAGCACAAGGACATCGACCCCCAGAAGACCGTGTATCAGGTCATCAGCGGTGGCAACGACCTTATCCGCATGGGCAACCGTGACGTGAATGCCCGTGCTTACCTCAGCCGCTTCAACTTCTCGGGTGCCGACCAGGAAAAGCTCTGCGGCATGTTGTCGGGCGGTGAGCGCAACCGCCTCCACCTGGCCATGGCCCTGAAGGAGGAAGGCAACGTGCTCTTGCTGGACGAGCCGACCAACGACATCGACGTGAACACGCTCCGTGCCTTGGAGGAAGGTCTGGAAGACTTTGCCGGCTGTGCGGTGGTCATCAGCCACGACCGCTGGTTCCTCGACCGTATCTGTACCCACATCCTGGCGTTCGAAGGCAACAGTGAGGTCTTCTATTTCGAAGGCTCCTATACCGAATACGAGGCCAACAAGCTGAAGCGGATGGGGAACATCGAGCCCAAGCGCGTACGCTACCGCAAGCTGATGGCAGACTGATGGCTTCTGCGTCACTTGCGTCACTGCGTCACTTACTTTTATCGAGTATAAGAAAGATAATTAAATAGAAGCTCCTTTAAAGGGACTACTATTTAATTAATAATAGAAATGTTAGAAAATACACGTGACGCAGTGACGCAAGTGACGCAGTGAACGAAAGCCTCGCAGTCGGGAAGAGCTGACGAGTGCAGTCATAAGGCTCTTACGACTGCACTCGTCACATCGTAACAAGTGCAGTCGTAAGGAAGTCATGACTATAGTCATGAAGGGGCCATGACTGTAGGGATGAGGCCGCAGGAATGCATACGTGTTCCTACATATATTCCTTAGCCGTCTGCATCAAGTCATAGTACATCAAGCGTGTGGTCAATGATACGTTGGAAGCAAGAAGGCGGTAGTCTTTTTCTTGTTGTTCGGTACTGAACACTGTCTTTATAATTGTCGTTCTAACCGATGTTCGTATGGCGAATCAGTCTTTCCGAGCCTCATGCCTGCACATTGAGGCAGGCCGACTTCTGCCATTTCACTTTCGTGACATTCAGTCCGAACACATATTGGTAGTCAAGTTCCTTCAACAGCTCTTCATCGCAGTCGGTAATCATGTTGAACGGAGTGCCAGCATCCTTGACAATCAGTTCATAGTCGTATTCTGTCTCCTTGAGCGTGAAGTCGTAGAACTTGACATTCTGCCGGCGGTTGCTGACGGCAATGGCACACAGTTTGTCCAATGTAGTCTTGATTTTGCGGTGCTCGTCTTCGGTCATCTCGCAAATCTTGGCAAACGTGTCGACTGCATTATCCACTTTCGAGGTGTCGTTGCTCTCATACTCGAGCGAGAACTCGATTTTCACGCATTCGGGAAGTGTGGACGAAACGGTGAAGCGGGACAGCAGCGGGTTGCGCCGGTGGAGCCAATAGCCGTAGGACATGGCGGCAATGGGGACAGGAATGCTGCCGACTACCAGACCATACCAGATGGCGTCGGGGCTGACGAACGAGAAAAGCCGCATGCAGAGGTAGGACAGTCCGGAAACGCCGAAGATGAAGAATATCTTGGCCCCGACACGTCCGGAGAGCTGCAGCGACAGGGTGGTATAGACGGCCAGCAGGCAGAAGCAGAAGTAATAGATGGAGTAGCAGACGAAGGGGACACGAGCCATCGCCCGCCAGGAGGGGTCGGAGAGTCCGAAGGCGGTCAGGAATAGGGAAGGGAAGAACGACATCAGCAGGGCAAGCAGGGCATAGAAGACAATTACGTTGAGGAGGGACCGGTTGAGGATGTAGAGCACTCCTTCGTAGTCGTCGTCGCTTCTTAGGTACCCCACGAGCGGAATGCCGGCCAGGCAGATGCCGATGGTAACGGCAAAGGGGAGCGACTGTATCTGCAGGCAGATGCCGAAAAGGGTGATGCTTTGCGAGCCGAGCTGTCCGGCGATGAGGTCGTTGCAGGCAATCATGAAGGCGTTGGTGACGATATAGAACACGTTGAATCCGATGCCTTGCCGGAGGTTCTCCTTCAGGATGCTCCATTTCTCGGCAGAGAGACGGACGAGCTTCAAAGAGCTGCGACGGCTCAGGACAAAGGGAAGCAGGACGGCGATGTTCACCAGTCCGCAGATGACGGTGGCCAATGCTGCTCCACGGATGCCCCAGTGGAGAAGTCCGATGAAGACGACATCGAGCAGGATGTTGACGACATTGGCCGCCACCACCGCTTGTGTGGTCAGTTTGGGATGGCCGCTCACCGCGATGAAGTTGTTGAGGGTGGTACAGAAGGGAACGGCGAGGAAGTAGAGGAGCATCACCTGGAGGTAGTCCTTGACATAGGCGGCACTGGCTGGATCGTCTGACAGCCCCAGGGCGATGGAGTCCATGAACAGGAACAGGATGATGACGGCGGTGAGAGCGACCGCCACTGACGAAACCAAAGCTATGGTGAAGATCTGGTTCGCCTTTCGGGTGTTTCCCCTTGCCAGCTGGTTGGCGGCCAGTACGCTGCCGCCCATGTTGCAGATCATGGTCAGCACGCCGATGGCATTCACCACGGGCATGGATACGCTGACCGCATTGAAAGAGGCTGTACCCAGCATCTGGCCGGCAAAGAGTCCGTCGACGAGGGTGGCGATAAGGGGTGCGATAGCGGTAATCAGTGTGCTGACGAGGGTCATCGAGTAACTGTAGTTGATCAGTCTTACGTTGCGAAAAGGGCTATTCATATCCAAATGTCTGTATGAGTGTGGGTGTCATCTTCCACAACTCTTGTGGAAGGCGGTGCAAAGGTAAGTAAAGCGGGGGAAATTTCAAAATGAATCGCTCTGCTTTATGTTTTGTCAACGAAAGAGGGTACCTGTGGTTCACAAACGACACTGCATTCCTCAGGTGTTGCTTCACACAAGCCTGCCTCCTTGAAAAGGCCTTCATATCCAAGGTCTTCATCTATACTAGGCCAATGTATTCCGGTGTATCCTATGACGAAATCGTCACGCTGGGCCTTCGTGGCATTTGCCAAACGTCTCCATTTCGAAAAGGGTGTACACACTCGTTGCCCATCTTTGGTTTCCATCCACAGACAAGTATCATCTGTCCAGACTCTAACAATACAAAATCTTCTCATCATGTCCTTCCTTTGCTTGACAAAGGTAGTGTATTTGTGATTTCCCACCAAATTTTCGTATGGGTATTAGCCATCTCTTTCCATTTTATTCCCCTTTAACCTAAGTTGGATGCAACAACTGTATTCGTCAAGACCTCAACTTTGTTGGAGATATATACTACTAGTCGCCATGGCCAGTACTACTTCATTGGCAAGGGAAATACTACTTCGCTGATGCAGTAAAGAGCTTGAGTTCGATGAATGTGAACGAACGGGGAAGAAGCAACAAAATAGATTACCGCAAAGATCATATATATCTTTGTTGGCATTAAGGTTAATAACCTTAATGCTGTGTGATTAATGACCATAGTGATTCAAGGTTATTAACCTT
>SFDG01000136.1 GCA_004558305.1 Phocaeicola plebeius | reverse complement strand
GAAGCCATCAAAAACAAGGAGTTCGCCGTAACGCTGCAGCCATCGGATGTGCTGCACATTCCCGGCTTGGGTTTTGACGGTCTGGTCGGTTACAGTCCCATCGCTATGGCGAAGAACGCCATCGGCATGGCGATCGCCTGCGAGGAGTACGGCGCGAAGTTCTTCGCCAATGGTGCCGCTCCGGGCGGTGTACTGGAACACCCCGGCACGATCAAAGATCCGCAGCGTGTGCGGGAGAGCTGGCAGTCCACCTTCGGCGGCAGCGGCAATGCAAACAAAATTGCCGTATTGGAAGAAGGCATGAAGTACACGCCCATCGGTATCTCGCCGGAGCAGGCGCAGTTTCTTGAAACACGCAAATTCCAAATCAATGAAATCGCTCGAATTTTCCGAGTCCCGCCCCACATGGTCGGCGACCTGGAAAAGTCGAGCTTTTCTAATATTGAGCAGCAGTCCTTGGAGTTCGTGAAGTACACCCTTGACCCCTGGGTCATCCGCTGGGAGCAGTCCATTCAGCGGTCACTCCTTTCGCGGGACGAAAAAGCCGTGTATTTCGTGAAGTTCAATCTGGAAGGCTTGCTTCGCGGCGATTACCAAAGCCGCATGAACGGGTACGCCATCGGCCGCCAGAACGGCTGGATGTCCGCAAATGATATCCGAGAGCTGGAAAACCTTGACCGTATCCCTGCCGAGGACGGCGGCGACCTGTACCTCATTAACGGCAATATGCTCCCGCTGAAGGATGCGGGTGCTTTTGCAGATACACCTATCGATGACGGAAAGGAGGAAAAAACCGATGAAGAAATTCTGGAACTGGAAGAATCAGACGGAGACAGCGGAACGAACGCTGTTCCTGAACGGAACCATCGCCGAGGAAAGCTGGTTTGACGATGATGTCACCCCGCAGTTTTTTAAGGATGAGCTGATGTCCGGCAGCGGAAACATCACCGTGTGGATCAACAGCCCTGGTGGAGACTGCGTGGCGGCGGCTCAAATCTACAATATGCTCATGGATTACAAGGGCGATGTGACCGTAAAAATCGACGGCATTGCCGCATCCGCAGCGTCCGTCATCGCTATGGCAGGCACGAAGGTGCTGGTGTCCCCGGTGTCCATGCTCATGATCCACAACCCCATGACTGCGGCATTCGGCAATTCGGAGGAAATGCAGAAAGCCATCGAGATGCTCTCAAGCGTGAAGGATTCCATCATCAATGCCTATGAGATCAAGACGGGGCTTTCACGTGCCAAGCTCTCGCACCTCATGGATGCCGAAACTTGGATGGATGCAAACAAGGCTGTGGAGCTTGGATTTGCGGACGGAATCATGAGCCGTACCGATGAGACCGAGGACATGACTGTCCCCACAGTTTCCATGCTGTATTCCAAGGCGAATGTGGTGAACTCTCTCATGGAGAAGATCGCCGCAAAATGCGCCATCACCCCAAAATCCAACCGTACACAGAAAGCCGATGACCTTATGAATCGGCTCAATCTCATTAAAAACTGGAGGTAATTCAATATGACTATCAACGAACTGCGTGAAAAGCGCAACAAGGCTTGGAATGCCGCAAAGGCATTTGTGGAAACCAAGCGCGACAAGGACGGTCTTCTTTCCGAAGAGGATGCCAAGACCTATGCTCAGATGGAAAAGAAAGTGCAGGACTATAGTGCCGAGATCGAGCGCATGGAAGCCATGTCCGCAATGGAAGCGCAGCTGAACAGACCCACTTCCTCTCCCATCACCGAGAAGCCCATGAACGGCAAGCCTGCCACAGAGGAGAAGCCCAAGACCGGTCGTGCTTCCGATGCCTACCGCACCGGAATGCTCACCGCCCTTCGCAGCAACTTCCACCAGGTGAGCGATGTCCTTCGCGAGGGTGTTGACGCTGACGGTGGCTACCTCGTACCCGAGGAGTATGATTCCCGCCTTATTCAGACGCTTTCCGAGGAAAACATCATGCGAAAGCTCGGTCACACCATCACCACATCCGGTGAGCATAAAATCAACATTGCAGCGACTGCGCCTGCCGCTGCGTGGATTGAGGAAGGCGGTGCACTCTCTTTCGGTGACACAACCTTTGCACAGATCCTTCTGGACGCGCACAAGCTCCATGTTGCCATCAAGGTGACCGAGGAACTGCTCTACGACAATGCGTTCAAGCTGGAGGATTACATTCTCACCGAGTTCGGCAAGGCACTCGCCAATGCCGAGGAGGACGCATTCCTCAACGGTACCGGTGTCGGTCAGCCCCTCGGTCTGTTTGCGGAGACCGGCGGCGGTCATGTGGCAGAAACGCTTACTGCCGCACTCAAGAGCGATGACCTCATCACCCTCATCCATGCGCTGAAGCGTCCCTACCGCAAGTCCGCCTCTTTCATCATGAACGACAAGACTATCGCGCAGATCCGCAAGCTGAAGGACAACAATGGTGCGTATATCTGGCAGCCTTCCTATCAGGCAGGCGAACCGGACCGCATTCTCGGCTACACGGTTCATACCTCTGCGTATGCTCCGGAGAATGCTATCGCGTTCGGCGATTACAGCTACTACAACATCGGCGACCGCGGCACCCGTTCCTTCAAGCAGCTCAACGAGCTGTTCGCGGGCAACGGTATGATCGGTTTCGTTGCTAAAGAGCGTGTGGACGGCAAACTTATTCTCCCCGAAGCCGTTCAGATTCTCAAGCTGAAAACCGAATAAGGAAGGAGGCGGCGGTGATGGACGAGCTTCTTTCCAAAGTAAAAGCCAACCTTATCCTGGAACATACGGCGGATGATGCCTTGCTGAAAAGCTACATCACCGCCGCTGTTTCTTACGCCGAAAGCTACCAGCACATCCCGGAGGGCTACTACAAAGAGAGCCCCATGCCGCCCACTACAGAGCAAGCCGTCATCATGCTGTCATCCCACTTCTATGAAAGCCGGGACGGCAGCACGGGCGGCTTCTTTGCGGATAACACCGGAGCAGCACAGCAGGTGTGGAACACCGTCAATCTGCTGCTCCGCTTGGATAGGCGGTGGCAGGTATGAGCTTCGGGAAAATGAACGGCTTTGCCGACATTGTGAAAACCAGGCAGGTCAAGGACAGCGAGGGCTTCATCCATTCCGAGAATGAAGTCCTCGCTTCCGTCCGTGTATACCGGGAAGGTCGGCACGGCAGTCAGCGGTGGGCAAACCTCGCTGCATTCAGTGAAGCGACCGACCTGTTCCGCTTTCGATGTATTCCTGGGCTGACGGTCACTACCGACCAGTTTCTCATCTGCGATGACTGTCGCTACGACATTGTGTCCGTGGAGGATGTAAAGGGGTGTGGGATGT
>SFDG01000135.1 GCA_004558305.1 Phocaeicola plebeius | reverse complement strand
CGTAACCGCGTGTATGGCAACATCGGTCTGTCCTACCTCATCCTGCCGGAACTGAAGTTCCAGTACAAGACCAACCTCGACTTCTACGTGGACAAACAGTACGAGCGCAACGCCGTCGGTTCGCAGGAACAGTCGAAATACAAGGAAATCTCGCGACAGCAGTACGAGCTGAACCACGAGTTCATGTTGATGTACAACCATATCTTCGGCGACTATTCGGTCAATGCCAACCTCGGCGCCAACATCATGAACCGCCGTTACGAATACATCTACGGCAGCACCGTCGGCGGACTCGCCATCCCGGAATTCTACAACCTGAAGAACTCCGTCCAGCAGGCAGCCGCCTACAACTACCTGCAGAAGAAAGGCATCCACTCCTTCTTCGGCAATGTCAGCCTGGGCTGGAAGAACATGGTCTATCTGGAAGGTACCTTGCGAAACGACAAGTCATCGACGCTGCCTAAAGGCAACAACTCCTACCTCTATCCGTCTGTCACCGGCAGCTTCCTCTTCTCCGAACTGCTGAAAGAGCAGTTGCCGTGGCTGACCTTCGGTAAGCTCCGCGCCGGTTTCGCCAAAGTGGGCAATGACACCGACCCCTACTACGTAATGAGCACCTTCACCCAATACACGAACGTGGACACCAGCACACCGGGTTACCGCCTGCCCAACACGTTGAACAACAGCGAGCTGAAGCCCGAATCGACGACTTCTTGGGAAGTAGGTCTGGAAATGTCCTTCCTGAACAACCGTCTGGGCTTCGACGTGACCTACTACTCCACCAAAACCAAGGACCAGATTATCCCCTTGTCCGTATCGGGCACCACGGGTTATCTGTACAAGATGATCAATTCGGGTATCCTGACCAACAAGGGTATCGAACTGGCCTTCCATGCCACTCCTATCGAGACCCGCAACTTCAGCTGGACCACCAATCTGACCCTGTCCTCCAACAAGAACAAGGTCGTCGAGCTGATTGACGGTGTAGACTACTACCGCTTGACTTCCGCTCCGTTCAAAGTAGAAATCGGTGCTATGAAGGGTAATGCCTACGGCGTGATTATGGGTACCAACTACGTGTTCGACGAGAACGGTAACCGTATGATTGACCCCGAAACCGGACTCTATCTGGCCACCGACGGCAACGAGAACATCGGCAACATTTACCCCGACTTCACCGGCGGTTGGAGTAATACCTTCAAAATCGGCAACTTCGATGCCAGCGTACTGATTGACTTCTCGAAGGGCGGTCACTACTTCTCCACTTCCTATATGTGGGGTATGTATTCAGGTATGCTGGAAGAATCTGCCGCCAACGGCATCCGTGAAAACGGTATCCTGCTGGACGGTGTGATTGACGACAAGGGGACCCGCAACACCACTGTGGCCGACGGCCAGATGTACTGCGAAGACCTCTATACCGGTCCTGCCGCTCAGTCCGTCTTCAAGTCCGACTACGTGAAACTGCGTGAAATCAACATCGGCTATACCTTCCCGATGAAAAAGAACTGGTTCGTGAAGTCGCTCCGCCTGTCTGCCTACGGCCGTAACCTCGCCGTATGGGGACCGGACACCAAGCACTTCGACCCCGAAATGTGCGTCACCAGCTCCGGCAATATCCAAGGCATTGAAGGCGGCGCCACTCCTTCTGTAGCCAACTTTGGCGCAAGTGTAAGTTTAAAATTCTAAAGAATGAGGAAGAACAGTATGAAAAAGCTTTTCAACTATATCATGATGGGGGCACTTTGCCTCTCCACCGTAGCCTGCGAAGACCTGGACACCCTGAACGAGGATCCGAACAACCCGCAAGCAGTCCCCTCGAACATGCTGATGAGCGGAGCAGAGAAATGGATTGCGGACAATGTGTATGACAACTGGTTCAGCGGCCGTCAGTGCTTAGTCTATGCCCAGTACTGGTCGCAGCGCAACTACACGGAAGAAGACCGCTACCAGATCCGCGAATCGACCAACAACGGTTACTTCAACTACCTCTACCAGGGAGTCGCCAACCTGAACAAGGTCATCGAACTGAACCAAGGCGAAAAGGCCGCCGCCAGCTCCGCTTATGGCAGCAACGACAACCAAATAGCTGCAGCCATGATTCTGAGAGCCTGGCTGATGCAGATCATCACCGACACGTGGGGCAACGTGCCCTACAGCGAAGTGTCGAAACTGGAAAGTGACGGAGTATTGTATTGCAAGTACGACGACCAGAAGGAAATCTACACCACCCTCATCAACGAACTGACAGAAGCTGTCGGCATGATTGACGAATCGGAAGTGGCCTTTACATCGGGCGACCAGATTTTCTACGGCGACGCTTCCCAATGGAAGAAGTTCGGCAACTCGCTGAAATGCCGTCTGGCCATCCACCTCTCCAAAGTGGACAGCAACTGGAAGAAGTACATCGCTGAAGCCGTGGCCAGCGGTGTGATGGAAAGCAATGACGATGCAGCCGTGTTCCAATATGCCACTTCCGGAAGTGACTATTGCAAGTTCTACGAAGGCTGGTACGTGGACGGACGTAACGACTTCACCGTCACCCGCCAGTTCTTCGACCTGCTGTCGGGCATCAAGGACGACCTGAACGGCAAGTCCCATCCGTGGGAAGGGACGGAAGACCCGCGTCTGCGCATCTACATCGGCAGCAACGGCACCACCGGCTTCCCCTACGGTGTGCCCAGTGCCATGAGTGCCGGTGTCCGTGCCGGTACGCCCAACTGGTACTACTACCCGCCCTGCTTCGTGGAGAACAAGGACTTCGCCGTCCCCTTGATGACCTATGCCGAACTGAAGTTCATCTTGAGCGAATACAACGGATTCTCGGAAAGCGACTACAAGGAAGGTGTAGAAGCCTCGCTCGACTTCTGGGCAGCCCAGGACGGCAGTTCGATTTCCGCCGAGGAAAAAGCCGCCTACATCGAAGCCGTATCGCAAAACGTGAATGCAGAAGCCGTAGCCGTGCAGAAATACATCGACCTCTTCCTGAACGGAACGGAAGCATGGACGGAAATCCGCCGCACGGGCTATCCCGAACAGTTGGTCCGTCCGGGCGAAGTGACCACCATCAAAGACGGTACTGCCTACATCTTCGAACCGCTGAGCGAAGTAAAAGGTGACATCATTGCCCGCGTAAAGTATCCCACCAACGAAAGCACCCTGAACGGCGCCAACTGGACAGAGGCAGTGTCTAAACTGCAAGACGGTACCAACAATTACTACACGAAAATGTTCTGGGATATCCGTACCTCCAAGTACGATCACCCGGTGAACAGATAAATGACTCTCTTTTATTCTTCATGAGGGTGTGTCAAAATAGACACATCCTCTTTTTTTATGTTCAAGGCCCAGACTTTCCCAAGCCCGAGCCTTGTTTTTTTCCTAAAGTTTTCGTACCT
>SFDG01000134.1 GCA_004558305.1 Phocaeicola plebeius | reverse complement strand
CGTGGGCGTGGTGACACAGGAGATACAGGACATCATCGGCAGTCCCATCGTGAAGGAAGCCATCATCAACAACTCCGACGTGGTGATGCTGCTCGACCAGAGTAAGTTCCGTGAGCGATTCGACGAGATCAAGGCGATACTGGGCTTGACGGATGTGGATTGCAAGAAGATTTTCACGGTCAACCGATTGGAGAACAAGGACGGAAGAAGCTTCTTCCGAGAAGTGTTTATCCGACGTGGATCAACGAGCGGAGTGTATGGTGTTGAGGAGCCACATGAGTGTTACATGACCTACACCACCGAGCGAGCCGAGAAGGAGGCATTGAAACTCTATAAACGGGAACTGAGGTGCAGCCATCAGGAGGCTATCGAGCGGTATTGTCGGGATTGGGATGCCAGTGGCATCGGGAAGTCGTTGGCATTTGCGCAGAAGGTGAATGAGGCGGGAAAGGTGCTAAATCTGACGGAAGGAGGAGCGGCTCGACGCAGACGCGGTGAGCACGGGGCTGATTGATGGAAACGGGAAGCCCGGAATGAATGGAAAACCCAGAATAGACGGATGCCCGATGACAAAATCATCGGGAACGGTGGCTGGGTAGTATTTACGATTAGTAGTGAATACTACCAATAGTAAATACTACAAGTAGTAAAGTAGTAGAAACGTAAAGTAGTGAAGGAATGAGACGAGTACACCTTATAATAATATATATGTGTCTTATGATGGTCGTGGGGAAGGGATATGCCCAGTACAGTGTCAACTATGACAAGGAGACCGTCGCCGCTATGGCTGGTGCCTTTGGTGCTGAAGCTATGGCAGAGAGCTATTATAACGAGCAGGTGGGCGAAATTCTGAAGCACTACAATGCCGCTGAGGTTGCCACTGCCGGCATCTTCGCCGCCAAGTTCTTGGAGCGCAAGGCCTTCACCGACCTTGGCATCTGGAGCAGCGGTACGGAGAACTACTATTACCGCCGCATCCACAATATGGTGGCGAACAAGATTATGCCCAAGATATGGACGGTGGCAGGTATGATGCTGAAGAGTCCGCAGACCGCCCTCTATTGGGGCAGCTATCTGATGAAGATTTGCGCCGACACCAAGTCGCTGTGCATGCAGTTTGAGAGTGTGGTGACCAATAGCAGCCTGACCTTTGCCGACATCCAGTTCTTGGAAATCAACCAGGAGATAGCCGCTATCCTCAAACTCTCGGAGATAGGCAACGTGGATTGGCAACAGCTGTTGGACGACATTGCCAGTGTGCCCGGCAACTTCACTGTGGAGAACCTCACCGCTGACATAGAGACGTTCTATAACACGGGTGTCTCGTTGGCAACGGCAGGCATCAACTCCGTGGATTCCCTCATGCAGAAAAGCGCCTTCCATGAAGTGTTCAATGGCAAGGTGGGCAAGATAAAGGACATCTATGACAACTATCATGACCTGTATGAGCAGGCAGAGAACGGCATTGGCAGTACCCTTATCAGTCTGGTGGGAGGCCAGGACAGCATCGCCAACCTCTTTGTCCTCTCCAACTACAACATCACCTCGTGGATGACTGACTATCTGAGCGAGACGCAAGGCAACTACTATACGCAGCGTTGGTACATCGCCCGACGAGACCAAGGCAGTGTGAGCCTGTGTGACTACTATCCGCCCACCGATGACAACAGCATCCTGAACGGAGACCATTGGTATCGCATTAATACCTCCGACCCCAACTTCTACCCCAGCAGCACACAGCGAGAGCAGATACTGGCCAACTCGGAGAACCATGCCGGATGGAGCCGCAGCCGTGTGCAGCAACTCAACGCCCAAAACGACGGCTTCACCTATACAATGAACTACTGGATGTCCTCGTACATCATCAGCCGTGGCAGCAAGCAGACCAAGAAAGCCTACGCCTACGAGATACACGTCACCAAGAGCTGGAACAACGTGGAAGAGTTGTACGAGGAAGTCTTCGACTCCTACAGCATGGATCTGAATACCTTCAAGCGTCAGTTGCAGGCACGCCTCTCGGAATATAACGACAACGAAGAAGGCTATGTCTATTACATCGGCAGTGACGCAAAACGATATTACCAAGCCACCGATGCCGCCAAGCTGAAGGGCGTGGAGAGCGTGACCATCAGCGTCACCTGTTCGGACGGTGTCACCCTCGGACAGGGTAGCACGCAGTACAAGTGCCGTGAGTGCGGCGGTTCGCTCAATGCCCACAGCAAGGAGTGCGCCATGCGGACAAGCGTCACGGAGAACGAACTCGACCTCTCGGAACTGGACGAAAAGGAACGTGAGGCCAGCAACAAGATTGCTTTGTTGGAGTCGCAGATAAGCCAGTTGGAGCAGGAAAACCGCAGATTGGCAACCGCCATCAGCAATGCCTCCGTGGAGGAAGCACCTGCCTTGCGGCAGCAGTACAATGCCAACAAGACCAAGATAGACAACCTGAAGAAGGATTTGGCGACATGGCAGCAGCAGTTGGCAGACATACAGAATGCCAAGAGTGAGGCTGTGGATGACAATGCCACCGCCACCGATGACTACTACCGCATCCCTGCCATCATGCAGGATGTGAAGTCAGCCTACAACCTAACGTGGCAAGGAGCCGGTTCGTGGAACGGCTACACCTACGTCCGCACTGCCACCATGCCCAATATCAACGGCATCATCACCTTCAAGGCGACACTCTCCATTGCGAGGAAGCCCAAGTATTTCCTTGGCATCAAGATACACCGTGCGATACTGCAAATCTCATGGGAGTTGACCTCGGAATACACCGACACGCAGGTGGTGGATGTGCTCACCCTCGACCCGAATGCCTCTGATGAGGAAAAGACGAGGCAGGTGAACAACCGCATCTCGGAGATAGCCCAGGAGTTCCCGTCGTGCAGCATCACCACAGAGTATGCCAAGAGCGAGGCGACACAGACCGCCGACAATGACGATGTGATACATTTGCTCTGGTCGAGCGACCGACTGGAGATAGCCCGTGAGGTGGACAGCCGTATTACCAAGATATATGCCGACTTGGTATCATTGGAGAAGATGATGCACTACAAGCGCAGCATCATTGACGTGTTGAAGGACATTCTTCCTTCAATCGACGCAGACCAAGGTCGCAGAAGGACACTCATTGAAGAGTGCTACGAGCGATGGAGGAAGAATGCGGACCCTAACAGAGGGGATAGTGAAGATAACGAGAACGAAAACTGAGGGAGGATAAAGAATGAGGCATACCATCATCATAGCTCTCCTGCTGATTACCCTTTTCCCAAAGATAGCCTTGGCGCAATGGGGATTCGATGCAGTGTCGGTAGAAGCATACATCAACGATCACAAAAAGCAGCGAAGCCTGTTGTTGGCACGCAGCACACTGGAGTACAGCAACCAACTGCTGCATGAATACAGCAGTGAGGAGGTGGGCAAGTACAAGGAACT
>SFDG01000133.1 GCA_004558305.1 Phocaeicola plebeius | reverse complement strand
CACCCAGAAAAAAGCCAATCTGACAGGTGCAGTGGCAGCTGTCAACGGGGATGTACTTGAAAACCGTCCCATTACCAATATCGGTCAGGGATTGCAGGGAGTGGTGCCCAACCTGAATGTCACCATGAGCAGTGGTGGTGCGCCGGGTGCCGGCTCCGACTTCAACATTCGTGGTACGACTTCACTGAACGGAGGCGGACCGTTGGTCTTGGTAGATAACGTACAGATGGATGCCAATCTGGTCAATCCGGACGACGTGGAATCGATTTCGGTCCTGAAGGATGCTGCTTCTGCCGCCATCTACGGTGCGCGTGCCGCATACGGTGTCATCCTGATCACTACCAAGAAGGGAAAGTCCGGCAAGCCGACTGTCTCTGTATCTGCCACAGGCTACTGGCAGAACCCTGCCAAGTCCATGCACAATGTCAATTCGGTGGATTTCCTGAAGATGAAGGACCTGGCAAATGAAGGGAATCCGTATTATCATGAACTGGTCTATAAATATACGGAAGACTATTTCTACGGACGATATGATTCTCCCGTATTCTTTGCTCCTGAAATGGGGGGAGAGAACACGTACAAATACCAGTATTGCGGCAATACCGACTGGTGGAAAGAACTGTACAAGACTTCCTTCTCGCAGATCTACAACGCCAACATCAGTGGCGGTAACGAGAAGACTACCTATTACATTTCGGTCGGCATGAACGATCAGGGTGGTATCCTGAAAGCCGGGGATGATAAATACAATAAGTACAATGCCAATATCAACGTCTCCACGCAGGTGACGAAATGGCTGAATGTATCCGGAAAGATCACCCACACCTATACCGATGAACAGCATCCTACGGGTGGAACTACGGCCATGAACTCCACGGCTTATTCAGGCATTTCGGCCTACAGCGGTATGCTGAAGGACGACTTGAGCCCGCTGATGCCCGTGAAGCATCCTGATGGCAACTACGCCGGACAAGGCAGCTATACCAACCCCGTGGCCCTGCAGGCGCAGGGCGGTAACGCCTACTACAAGCAGAATGACCTCTGGATGACGGGTGCCATCAAGATTACTCCCATCAAGGGACTGGTCATTAATGCGGACTATACCTGGAACTTCTACGGGAAATCCACTACGGAGCACGTCAAGAACTTCTATGACTATACGGCTGTGCCCGGTACGGAGAACTACTATCCGTGGACGAATCCGAACAGCGTGACCTTGACCAACTCCGACGATTACTACAATGCGTTCAACGCGTTCGCCGAGTACTCGCTCACCCTGAAGGATGATCATAACTTCAAGGTGATGGTGGGCTATAACCAGGAAAAGAAACATACCAAGTATCATTATACAGGCCGCACGAACCTGATTGACGCCAACAATCCGGCCTTGAACCAGGCAACGGGCGATATGCGGATGGGAGCCTCCGAAAGCCAGTGGGCAGTGAACGGTGTGTTTGCCCGCATCAACTACGACTACAAGGGCCGTTACCTGCTGGAGCTGAACGGACGTTACGACGGATCGTCCAAATTCGTGAAGGGCGACCGCTATGCCTTCTTCCCCTCCGTATCGGCTGCCTGGCGCATCTCGGAAGAGAAGTTCTGGGAACCCCTGAAGGGCTGGTGGGACAACCTGAAGCTCCGCGGCTCGTTCGGCTCGTTGGGCAACCAGGCCGTGGACGGCAATTTCCCCTACCTGGCCACTTACGGCACGAACACTTCCTACGGTGCCTTGTTGGGTGGAAAACGTCCGGTTGCCATCACTGCACCCGGTCTGGTCAGCTCGTCCTTTACGTGGGAGACCGTGCATCAGATGAACTTCGGTTTCGATGCCACCTTCTTCAACAACCGTCTGGACGCATCGTTCGACTGGTATCGCCGCGACACCAAGGACATGCTGACGACCGGACAGCCGCTTCCTGCCGTGCTGGGTGCTTCCGTTCCGAGAGAGAATGCAGCCGACCTGAAGACCATCGGTTGGGAACTGTCATTGGGATGGAACGACCGTCTGGAAAACGGCTTCTCCTATCACATCAAGGGAGTCCTGTCCGACTATCAGGCTACCATCACGAAATTCTCTAATCCGACAGGGCTGATCAGTAGCTATTATGAGGGCTGCAAGCTGAACGAGATCTGGGGATATGTATCGAACGGCCTGTTCCAGTCGAATGAAGAAGCAGCTGCCCATGCCGACCAGTCGTACCTGTATGGCGGTACGTGGAAGGCCGGCGACGTGAAGTACGAGGACCTGAACAACGACGGCAAGATCAACATCGGCAGCAACACGCTGAGTGATCCGGGCGACCGCAAGATTATCGGTAACTCCACGCCGCGCTACTCGTATGGTATCACCGCCGGATTCGAGTACAAGGGCTTCGATTTCGAGATGTTCTGGCAGGGTGTGGGCAAGCGCGACTATATGTGCGGCGGCAGTGCCTTCTGGGGATTCACCAACGAATGGAAGACTCCTTTGACGACCGCGCTCGACTACTGGACTCCTGACAATCCGAACGCCTACTTCCCGCGTCCGAGTTGGCGCAACAGCGGTAACCGGCAGACCTCTACCCGTTACCTGCAGGATGCCAGCTATATTCGCCTGAAGAATATCACCTTGGGTTATTCCATCCCGTCGAGCGTGTTGTCGAAGTTCAAGATCCAGCGTCTTCGGGTGTTCATCCAGGGTGAGAATCTCTTGACTTTCACTCCGCTGATTGACTCGTTCGACCCTGAAACTCTTGATAACCTGACCTATCCGATCAACAAGAAGTATTCTGTAGGTTTGAATCTGACTTTCTAATGTGTAACTTTAATGACTGAAAAGATGAAACTGAAAAATATAGTGTTAATGACAGCTGCCGTGACAGGTTCCGTATTGAGTTCCTGTGATTACACGGACTTGGCTCCGTTGGATTCTTTCACCGACGAATCTTACTGGACTACCACCAACGACCTGAAACTGTATGCCAACGGTCTGTATGGAATCATGAGTGCTCCTACGGCTACCGGAGACAAACAGAGCGACAACTTCGTGGCCAACAGCTACGACGGTTATCTGTTCAATGAATATACGGTGCCCGCTTCCGCCTCGTCCAGCAACGGCTGGTATTGGAACGACATCCGCTCCTGCAACTATTTCCTGCAGCGTTACCAGAAGGTGACAGGCAGTGAGGCGGAAATCAACAAGTACGTGGGCGAGGTCCGTTTCTTCCGCTCCATCCTGTACTACAGCAAGATCCGAATGTTCGGCGATGTGCCTTGGTACGAAAAGGATTTGAGTACCGGTGATACAGAGGAACTGTTCAAGGCACGCGACAGCCGCGACTATGTGCTGAGCAAGATCATTGAGGATCTGGAGTTTGCCGTCCAGAACCTCCCGGAGGCCGGAGATGAAGAAAAAGGACGTATCAACAAGGATGCGGCCCGTACGCAACTGGCAAGGGTATGCCTGTACTATGGTACGTACAAGAAATATCATAACGAAGGAA
>SFDG01000042.1 GCA_004558305.1 Phocaeicola plebeius | reverse complement strand
ACCGACCTGAAGCAGTGGAAACAGTGGTTCAGGATGTGGTTCTATGGCATGGTGGCGCAGTGGATGGGCTACAACCGCCAGTTTGGCAACAGCATCGTCTCGCTGCTTGTCGCTTCGCAAGGCTTTCACAAGTCCACCTTCTGCCGGCGGCTCCTGCCGCCCGAACTGTGCTGGGACTATCTGGACAACCTGAAGTTCGACAACCAGAAGCTGGTGATCATCGGCAGCCATCGGCAAGATTTCAGATGCAGTTTCATTTTGCAGCTCAGTAGGAATATAAGGCCGTCAGGAGTGCGGCTGAAAGGTTCGCCTCCCCTGACGGCCATCTCGGTACAGCAAAGATAAGAACATTTTCCATGAAAACTTGGTCTGTAGGCAGCTGAATTTCGCTCAGTGAAGAAAAAACTGCTCATTGCTTTCATTTTCGCCCTTCCTTCGTTTCCCCACACGGACTTTTTGCTATCTTTGCAAGGACAAGGAGCGGTAAACGCTATACTTATTAACCCTAAAACAAAAGAAACGTATGAAGAAAAATGTATGCTTTATCTGGGCGTTGTTGGTCGGCTTCTGCCTGCTGACTTCCTGTAGTGATGACGATGAAACCGGTCTTCCGCAGACACCGCTGAAAATCCAGAAAATCATCGGCCATGCCGTCAGCAAGGGAACTTCCGGTGAAGTCTTTCATATCACTGCCAACTACGAGGCCACCTACGGAAAAGACGGGCGGCTGCAGACCTTGCAAGACCGGCGGACCGGTGAGGAGGGGAATGAACTGAACGAATTATACGACCTGCAACGGGGAGTCATGTCCAATCCTGCCACTGGAGAGGAACGGGGTACCATCGAAATGGATGCCCAAGGACGTATCACTGCCCTCAAGATATGGAAAGGAGAGGGGGCCGACCGTCGGCTGCGCACTGCACAGGCATTCACGTACAACGCGGAGGGGTTTCTGGAAACAGTGGAGGAATATGACACCAGTGCGGAAACGGAAACGATCGCTCTCAGAACCCGGTATGAGTACCAGAACGGTACGGCGGTGCGTGTTGCCGATGCTTTTCTCATCAGCGGCCAGTGGGACGAGGAGGTAGAAACGGTGGAATATACGCAGACTCCCAACCGGAACCATCTTTTTATGGACAAAACGATGACCTTGTGTATTTTTGTCAATGCCGGTCTGATGGGCAAATGCCCCTACGCCTACCTGCCGAAGAAGGAGTCGGATGCGGAGGAGGATGTCTATCAGCTGGATGACGACGGCAACGTGCGGCGCTACATCGTGGCGTTTGGCACTCCCGATGAACCGCCTTACTTCCATTCCGAGGAGGAGTTCCACTATGTGGGACTGGACTGATTGGTAGTTATATAAAAAGTTGCAAAACATCTGTCACTGTCATCATTGGTATGCAATTATCTGCTTGTCAGTCTCTTGCGAATCTTTCACGGTGACAGATGTTCTGAAATCAGGGCAAAGTCCGCCATATTTATTGCTTTTTTACTGATTAAAGCCGTGATTTTCCACCTCCTTTTATGCATATTAGCCTCCTTTTTCATAAGGCTGGCCCTCCTTTTATGGATGGAAACCAAAGAACTCTGATAAAGAACTTGGGAACCAACATCACCATGTCATGACGACAGCCTTTGTCACAGTCGTTCCGCCCTTACGGAACAGTCGTGACAACTGTGTTGGAACGACCGTGACAAAGACTGTGGAACAAGTGTGACAAGTTTCCATCATCTACCACAATAGATACACGTTATTGATTTTCCTTGTTAATGAGATTGACCACTACTTTCACCATGACATCTTTCTCTTCCGTACGGCTCTCGGCTATCATCAATGTCAGGGCAACGAGGGTGTTGTCTGCAATACGCTTTCTGCCGTCTGCGGAATACAGGATGCCGTTCTTCTCCATAAACCACAGGAAGAGCATGGCTGCAATACGTTTGTTGCCATCGCTGAACGAGTGGTTCTTCACGACGAGATAGAGCAGCATGGCGGCCTTTTCCTCCACCGATGGGTAGAGGTCTTCGCCACCGAACGTCTGGTAAATCTGTCCGAGGCTGCTTTTGAACGAATCATCCTTTTCATGGGCAAACCATTGGCTGCCACCAAACTTCACCTTCAAGGCATTGATGGCCTCCATCGCATTCTCATAGGTGGCACGGAAAGGCTCTTCTTTGGTTGTCTTCTCTATGCCTAATGTCTGGTAGTCGTAGCGGTCAAGCGTGTCGAGGGCATAGACATAATCGGTGATGACATTGAACAGTCCGGCATATTCTCCCACTGAAACCTTGTCCTGAAGGGTGAGGGCACTCGACATCAACCGCACCACATCCTTCAACTCGTCATAGTGGTCGAGGCGATGCTGGTCAATGGCATAGCCTTTGATGAGATACTGCTTGATAAGTGCTGATGCCCAGATCCTGAACTTTGTGCCGTTAATGCTCTTTACTCTATAACCTACAGATATAATCACATCAAGGCTATAGAATGTGGTTTCGGATAACTGGATATAATCGTCCCTACGACCATATTTCTTGGGTTGTGCATTTTTTGCACATACCAAGGTTTCGTCCAATTCACCCTCCTTAAAGATGTTTCTTATATGGCGAGCTATGACTGTACGATCTCTTCCGAACAATTCTGCCATCTGGCTTTGTGTAAGCCACACGGTATCTTTTTCCAACTTTACTTCAAGTTGGGTATTTCCGTCATCCGTCGTATAGATAACGATGGATGAACCGTTATTTGCAATAATTCTATTCTCTGTCATACTTGTTCATTGTTCTATTTATTCTACATTCTCATCTTTTTTTGAATTTCTTATCCAGAATTACCTTTGCAAGATTAATGATGTAAAGATAATGATAAATATTCTAATATACAAGTATTTAAGGGCGTTTTATCGATTTCTAAGGTGTAGTTGCCAAGATACTTTTGTGCAATAATTCCTAAGAAAACGGCATTCCTCATTTCAAAGATTGATGCTGTTGCTGGTCTCGCTGACCGTCTTCTGCACGACGGGGTCGGCGCAGGACAGCCACCGGAGAATGACACGCGAACAACTGGCTAAGGTACAGGCCAGGCATATAGCGGACGAGTTGGAGATGGACGATGTGACAAGTTTGGTGAATGCATTCTGCCATTTTGCCTGTCATGCTGACCTCGCCCTCCTATTACCTGGTTACATCATTGCCCCATGCAGTCAATAATCCATCATTATCGGAAGTTACGGATATCACAATCAGAGCATCTGTGATGCCAATGTTTACCGAATTTTCCACAATAGGGGCACCGGGTTGTTCCGTCTTGATGATAATACCCCACTTGATAAAAGGTTGGTGACATGGGCATGGCATACGGATTGATACCTGTACCTCCACAAGCGGTACAATTCTTCCGTTTTTGTTTCCAACGGTCGATGTCGTAAGAACGGGAGCTGGAACTGGGACGGCTGGCTGACCCAAGCGGGTCGTCATTGCACATTTGGTTGGCCAACTCAATAGACATCTTCTGCAGTTGTTTATAATGCATACGAACTGCCTCTTTTTGCTGGCGGGTCATTTCACCTTCCGTGTTTAACCGGTTTAAATATTCCGCACTGAGCTTGTGCCCAAGACGCATTCCCACACGATACTGGCCTTTGGCCAGATTAGGATACCCTTGAAGTTCATAGACCAGTCCAAGAAAATAATACCCGGCTGCCTTTTCTTTCGTTTTTTTCAGATACCCACACCATTCTTCAGCTTCGGCCAGCTTGTCATTGGCAATGGACGATCCAATCCAAGCCATACAGGAAGTGGGATTAGACCTTGCATTCTTTTCAAGGTCTGCCCTGATTTTATTATACAAATTCGCTCCGTACTCTCTGGCACTTTCCATTTGCTGCTGATTCTGATACGGATTGTAGGGATAGAAAAACTGACCCTTCGCTGATATGCCCAGCATCATACACAGCACAACTAACAGAAGATGATGATTCGTTCTCATAATGGATTGGAAATTATTGTTGATAGTTTATACTTTAAAAGGTTGGTCTGTAGTATTGACTATATCCGAACACGCACTCAGGCAGATTACCATTACAAACAACAGTCCAAACAGCCATAACAAATTTACTTTCTTCATAATAATCAGTTTATAATTGTTCAACTATTTATTTACAATCGTTTGTGTTCTTTTCGGCGTGGTATCTGAATTCTTCAAGTTGCGGCTCCAGCCGTTGCCGGTTAAGCAACTTGCATCCAAATAGCAAGAGCATCCGTTGCAAACATAAAGAACATTTATAAATTATCCAAGTTTTCTATGAAGTTTTTCTAAAACTTCTGGAAGTTCTCTCAGCGGAAGTCCAGTTCCCAGACTGTCTGAAAGTCCATGACCTGCTTTCTTTTACCTCGGTATCCAGGCGGACACGCAGGTCCGCCCCTACTGCGTCATTATCTCTTTTTCTTCCTATAATGTCTTCGCGTGCCATAATCAGATAGTTGAATAAATGCGATGTAAATATAGTAAAAGACCACTTACCGCCGAGTATTTTATGACTTTAGTCGGCGGTAAGTGGTCTTTTGGGAAATCATTTACATGTTTTTCTGTAAAGTTGAAGAAATGAATGATTGATGAACGGGGTATTCGAGGGGCTCATCGAACAATATCCATACGATGCTCCGATAAGGACGGGTTCTTCCAACCGGAGGGACGGGTTCTTGCTACTGGAAGGACCCGTCCTTCCGGCGGTGGATATTGGTCTTGTTGACAAGGGGAAATACAAGAATGAGGGGAGGATGTTTGAAAATCTTAGAACCTCCATCCAATTGTTATGCTTCACTGCGCTCAGCATGACAAGCAACAGGTAATCATACTACGCATCATCGTTCTTATGGTTTTAGAGGTTATTTACTTGTTGTGGAAAGAGTTCAGGAAATCATCCTGTTCATATTGCTCTTCCGTCTGCTTCGCGTCGCCGTAGAGCGAAGTGAGGAACGATTCATCCAGAACGACCTGGGGCTGGAAGCGGCTGCTCGTCACATACGAACGGATGCTATGGAGCAGCTGCTGCGTGGCAGGCCGTTTGTCCCAGTCGGTCGTTACGTCGAGCGCCAGCACCAGCAACTTCCCGTTGTACATCCTGGCCTCGAATCCGATGCCCAGCTTGTGGTTGTGCTGGTACGTGTCGATGGGCTGGATGAAGGGCAGCAGCTCTTTCGGGGTGTTGTCCATTTCCATCACCTTGGCATACGACAGAATGTCCCACCACTGCCAGTCGAGATGGTCCTCCGTCACAAATTCGCGGAAGGCCTCGTGGCCGTTGTGGATCAGGCTGCCCAGCGTGAGCGGCGCCCATTTGAACATGATGGGGTTCCAGAAATGGTTGTGGAAGTACGAACGCCGTCCGTTGATGGCTTTCGGCTGGGGCAGCAGCACCACCGTCTTGCCCTTGCGCAGGGCGGCCTTCACCTGTTCCGTATAGCGGGAAGCGTAGAGCACCTGGTTGTCCGATGCCAGCAGGTCTTTCGCCTGCCGACGGGCATAGACCCAGATGTCCCATTCGTTGGCCAGCTGGTTGCCGACCATCAGACGGACGGTCAGGCGGGTATTGGCCGGCACCTTCTCCAGCGAGAACGAGAAGGAGTCGACAGGCGTTACCGCATAGTTGGGAACGGTCAGTGACCGGAGCCGTCCCTTGTATAAGGTCTGTCCGGATGCATCGGTCACCTCCCAGCGGACGGATGGCTTGCGCAGGGGTTCCGGTCCGTAATGGTAGATTTCCGCCTTGGCCGTGAACGTTTCGTCGTTGTAGAACGAGCGTTTCTTGAAACGGAGCAACGGGACGGTAGGCGCACAGAAGCGGCGGAATTCCTCGGGCTTCAGGATGCCTTTGCTTTCCCAGAACACGTCGAGGATGCCGACAGGAGCGTAGCCTTGTCCCGGGAAATCCACCAGGCTGAGCAGCTGGAAGCCCGATGAGAGCGAAGTGCGCAGCTGGCCTTCGATGACATCCTTGTATTCCACGCGGGTCTGCTGGCCGGTCACCCGGTAGAAATCTCGTGCCTGTTCCAGCATCCCGTGTGCCGCCAGCGAGTCGCGGTAGACTTCCAGGTTGCGTGCTTCGACGGGACCCGTGTAACGGGAAATGTCGTCAAAGTTGGGATAGACGCAGCGTTGCCCTGTCTCGTGGCTGATGATGGGCTGGCCGGTGCCGTGTCCGGCATTGATGTCCCAGTCGGTGTAGGGACGGCCGTCATAGATGGTCACGCCGCCTTTGTCCGAACGGTGGGAAATGTAGAACTGCTCCGACGGGACGTGCCGGCGGGCGGTCGAACCGCTGTAGAGGCGGCGAGGGTCTGTTTCGCGTCCATAGTGCGTCAGTTCTTCCAGAAAGCCGAAATCCCCTTCCAGCTCGTTCCCGTTGCAGTAGAGCAGGAAGGAGGGATGATTGCCGTATTCTTTGAGGATGGCCCGCAGTTCGCGACGGAAGAAGTCGTTGCGCTTCTCGTCTCCCGGCTTACCGTCGGCTCCCCACATGGGCATTTCCACTTCGAGGTAGACCCCCATCTTGTCGGCCATGCGGAAGCAGGCGGCAGGCGGGCACCACGAATGGAAGCGCATGTGGTTCATGCCATAGTCCTTGAGGATGGTGAAGAGGCGTTCCCACGAAGCGTCGTCCATCGGGACATGGCCGGTGAGCGGAAACTCGGCATTGTTGACGGTGCCGCGCAGGTGGATGCGGTGTCCGTTGAGCAGGATGTCGTTGCCCTCGGAACGTACTTCGCGCAACCCGAAGGTCACCTGGCGGCTGTCGGTAGCAGGTGTGGTTGCCACTGTCTGCAACCGGCAGTCCAACGTGTAGAGGTTGGGCGCGAACTCGTCCCACAGACGGGCCTTGCTTCCCAAAGCCAGCTGGGCGGACAGCGAGATGAGGCTGTCGGCGGAATGGACGGGTATGCGATGTTCGACGCGCAGTCCGTTGCCCTCTACGATGAAGGTCGCTTCGCCTTTCACCGCATGACCGGTGGTGTTCTGCAGCTGCAATTCGGCGCGAATGGACTTGTGTGCCACATCCGGGTAGACTTGCAGGTCGTCGATGAATACGGAGTCGCGGGCCACGAGCTTCACTTCTCCGATGGCGCCGTTCCAGTTGATTTGCGTATATTCCGTGTGGGCATGATCCCACTTGTGCGTGTTGTATTGGAAACGGTTGTCGATCATCAGGTCCAGGATGTCGGTCTGTCCGGGTTTCAGATAACCGGTCAGGTCGTGTACATGAGGGACACTCACGTAGTCGCAGCGGTTCACCTCGTTGCGCCCGCGATAGATGGAGGTCAGCCAGTGTGCCCGCTCCAGGTACAGGTAGATGCGTTTGCCCTCCCATTCGGCGGGTACATCGATATACTTGCGGTACCACGCCGGACCCATATACTCGCACTTGCGGGTCAGGCGGTCGTAGTATTTGTAGGAGGTACGGTGACCGATGCCGTAGTCATCGGTGATGCCGGGCAGCTGGATGGTTTCGTGCAGATGGCCGTCTCCTCGGATTTCTACCGAGGCCCGACGGAAATCCATCAGGTCGGTCTCGAATTCCCAGGTGCCGCTCAGGTCGATTTCCTGTTGAGCCATGGCAGGTCCTCCGCAGAGGCAGAGGAGGAACAGGGGTAAAAGGGTTCGGATATTCATGTTTTCTTTTTTTTAGAATCTTTTTTTTAGAATCCGGAATGGACATTCTTGTTCTCGTACGATTCGGTTCCCCGGTCTTGTTCGCCGTTATACTGCCAGACGATTTCGTCGGTGTATTCCTTTCCGTCGCGGGTCACTATGGCCTTCAGCACGTTCTTCCCGTCGGCCAGTGTCACCTGGTCGAATACATAATGGACAGCCGTGTAGCCTTGACGGATGCCCGTCAGCTCCGTACCGTTCAGGTACACCTTGGGAGTACCGATGTTCGAATAGACGGTGACGGAGGTCTGCTTCCGTTCGCGCTCCACATTGCGGCGCTGCGTGAGGTAGACCACCGGCTCCTTGCTCCAGTTGGCCTTGTACCAGTAGAACGAGTCCTTGCGGGTCTTGCGGTCGAAGGTCATCAGGCCCTTCATGTTGCGGGCAATGACACCGCCGCGACTGGCCATCGGCGTAGCGAAGTCGAACGAGTTCCAGAGATAGGAGGCCAGAATGTAGGGGTGACGGGCGATGACGCTCCAGTGGTATTCATGCACCTTGGTCTGGAAGGTCTCGGGATAGTATTGTTCCCACCATTTCAGCGATTCGCCCAGCAACTCAGTCTGATGGGCGATGTTGGCATCCGCCCCGTATTCCGACAGGATGAAGCGCTGGTGCGGATAGTTGGCCTCCAGTCCCTCTATCCATGCGTCGATGTCCTTGATCTTCTTTTCGTACCAGCCGAAGTAGCGGTTCATGGCCTGGATGTCGGCATTCAGGTTCACCGGATGTTCCATGTGTCCGTAGCCGTTCACCGACACGGTGTAGCGGTCGGGGTCTTCCGTCTTGGCCAGGTCGTGCAGCTCAGCCGTGAGCTGTGCGGTGTAGGCATGCGGATGATAGACCTCGTTGTGGAGTCCCCACACGTAGATGGACGGGTGGTTGAAGTTCTGCCGGATAAGCTCTCGGAGCTGGTTCTTGGCATTTTCAGCTTCCTCTCCCGTCACCCGGTTCACGAACGGAATCTCTGCCCAGATGATGAGACCCAGCGAGTCGCAGCGGGAGTAGAGGTATTCCGACTGCTGATAATGGGCGAAGCGCACAGTGGTGGCACCCACTTCCATGATCTGCGACAGGTCGAAGTCGTGGTGCTCGTTCTTCAGGGCACTGCCCAGTCCCCACCAGTCCTGGTGGCGGCACACGCCGTACATGGGATAGCGCTGTCCGTTCAGGAAGAATCCTTTCCCGGCCACCATTTCGTATTTGCGCAGGCCCAGCGGCTGCGTCACTTCGTCGATGACTTGCCCGTCGCGGAGCAGACGGGTCACCAGCTTATACAGATAAGGGTCTTCCCGACCTTGCCACAGATGGGGACGGGAGAGGCGGAAGGCAGACTGAATCGACTGGGTGCCTTGGGGCGTGAGGTCGATGTGCTGGCGGTCGGTGGCCACCGTCCGGCCCTCCTGGGTGTAGAGGGTGTTTTCCAAGGTCACGGAGACGGGTTGTAGGCTGTTGTTGTCCAGCTTGACCTTGACAGCCACATCGGCCGATCGCTTGGACACGTTTTTCTGGGTGATGTAGACACCCGGCGAAGCGCAGTCGGTCACACTGATATGCGTCGGTTCGGTGACCACTAACCATACGGGACGATAGATGCCGCCGTAGACACCGAACAGGGAGTGGTTGACCGGGATGACATCGGG
The DNA here is from genome assembly GCA_004558305.1 of Phocaeicola plebeius. Taxonomy (GTDB): domain Bacteria; phylum Bacteroidota; class Bacteroidia; order Bacteroidales; family Bacteroidaceae; genus Phocaeicola; species Phocaeicola plebeius_B. Next base: position 12,178 of record SFDG01000042.1, on the reverse strand, counting down.
GCGCGACTGGTTGTCGGCCTTGACGATGATTTCATTGGATTCGCCGGCCTTGAGGGCACTGCCGATTTCCACAGCGAAGGCCGAATAGCCTCCCTTGTGGGTGCCCGTCAGCTGTCCGTTGACATAGACTTCGGCACAGGCACCCACTCCTTCGAAGCGCAGGTACACCCGTTTGCCGCGCAGGCTGTCGGGACAGACATAGGTTTTCCGGTAGTAGCAGGGACCGGCATAGAAATCGTTGTACTTGGTCTGCATGTCGGTGGCGTTCCAGGTGTGGGGGATTTCTACCGCTTCCCACTTCCCGTTCCAGGCTGCGACAGCCTTTACCGGTTCGGCGGCAATGGGACCTTTCTTGAACTCCCATCCGTTGCAGAAGGAAGTGACTTCACGTGCATGTGCCGAGGCGCTTCCCAGGAGGGAAGCTGCTGTGGCGCAGAAGAGAAAAAGTAATTGTTTCATCATAAGGGTTAGTTGATAGTTAGTAAAGTAATTAGGGTTAGGTAATAATAGGTAATAAGGGTCAGGTAATAATAGATAGTGGGATGGAACCGCTCAGGTAAGGGCATCGCGGTAGCGGCTGCTGTCCGCGCTCCCGTCTTCCACGCTCAGGCAGATGACGAAAGGTTCTTTCTCGGAGGCAAAGCGGTCGGCCAGCACGATGTATTCGTCGCGGGCCGCTTCTGTCACCTCCACCTTCTTTCCGTCGAGGGTACGGGCAGCGTCGATGCGCAGCTTCCGGGGCACCTTCACCTTCAGCCGGCGCGAGAAGGGCAGGTTGAAGACCACCATGTAGATGTTGTTCCCCTTGCGGGTGTAGTAGCCCCAGTCCTGTTTCTCCATCCCGGCATAGTCGCAGCCGTAGATGCATTCTCCGTTCTGTTTCATCCAGCGTCCGATGGAGGCAGCCAGCTCCTTCTCCTCCGGGCGGAAGTCTCCGTCGGGCTGAGGCCCGAAGTTGACCACCATGTTGCCGCCCATGGAGACGGCATGGACAATGCGTTCCAGCACCTCCATGGGGGTCTTTACATAGCTGAGCGACCAGTCCTTGTGGTAGCCCCATTGGTTTTCGGGTACGGTCATGCAGGCCTCCCAGTCCCAACGGGTCACCTTCAGGTCCTTCACGGGGTCGGGCAGCTTCCGCTCGTAGCCCGATTCGTAGTCGCCCATCAGATGGCCGTTCGAGTCGAAGTGGCGTTTCCCGTAGTCATCGGCCCGCAAGCGGCTGTTGATGGTCACGCCCGGCACCAGCTCTTTCAGCATCCGTTCCACGTGGGCCGTCCACCCGCCGTTCTTCTTGATGCTGCTGTCCCAGGTGCCGTCGAACCAGAAGTCCTTGACGGTGGAGTAGCGGGTGGCCAGTTCGCGCAGCTGGTTGTCCGTAAAGTCCAGGAACCGCCGGAAGGCCACGCTGTCTTCACGGGTCTTCAGGTCGTAGCGCCAGTCGGGATGGCTCCAGTCCATCACCGAGAAATAGAAGTGCACGTCGATGCCTTCCGCGTTGTAGGCCTTGACCATCTCGCCGAGCAGGTCTTTCTGATACGGCGTGTTGGCCACGGTGTACGAGGTGTACTGGCTGGGCCACAGGCAGAAGCCTTCGTGATGCTTGGTGGTGATCTTCACGTATTTCACCCCCATCTGCCGAGCCATCCTGGCCCATGCCTTGGCATCAAAGCGGGTGGGGTTCCATTGCTGCATCAGCTGCATCCATTCATCGGAAGGGACGTTGGCCCACGACTTCAGCCATTCGGCAGCGCCGGGGTACATCTTGCCCTTCCATTCGCCGCCGGGGATGGCATACAGCCCCCAATGGATGAAGGCTCCCAGGCGGTGGTTGCGGAACTGCTGCATGGCGGCATCCTGTCGCTTGCCTAGCCGGTCTGCCCCGTACTGCAAAGGGATTTCCTGTTCCGCCGGTAACGGGCGGGGCTGGGCTTGTGACTGGAAGATACTGGCTAATCCTATCGCGCAGACAAAACAATAGAATCGAATGAACAATGTTGGTTTCATACGTATTTTTTCAAGATAAACGTAAATGATAGTTGAAGCAAAAGCGAAGCACCCGGAATGATTCGCTGGGCGTTCCGGATGTTTCGCTCTTGTGGGTATGACAAGAATCAGCTATAGATTACCATCCGGGGTTTTGCGGGAACTCGGCACCGGTATTGGAGTTGATGACATCCTGCGGGATGGGCCAGAGCAAGTGCTTGTCGTCCCACTGGCTGGCATTGGGGTTGTACTTCACTGTACGTTCCTTCAGCTTGCCAAGACGGCTCAGCGTGCAGCGGCGCAGTTCCTCGCCGATGAGTTCGCGAATACGCTCGTCGAGCAGGAAGTCTACCGTAACCTCGTCGGCAGTGACCAGACGGGCATGGGCACGCTGGCGCACGACGTTGATGGCCTCGGCAGCACCTGCCGTATTGCCTTGCTGCAGACGGGCTTCTGCCAGCAGCAGATAGGTCTCGGCCAGACGGAATTTCATGCGGTCTTTCGTATTGCCTCCGTAGCCGGACTCGCCGCCCCGGTCGATGACTCCGTAGAAGAACTTGGTGATGGTGGGACACAGCTGTCCGGCCTTCCAGGTGGTTTCGGTGATGGGCACTTCCTGACCGTATTTCTCCGAGGCGGCATTGTTGCAGTACCAGTGACGCTTGATGTTGTATTCCGAGTTGCGGATATCGGTCGGGTCGTAGAAGTTTTCGCCGTTCACCCACCATTCCAGCGGAGTGAGCTGTGCCAGGCCGCGGCCGCCCAGCGTATCAGCGATGACGAAGCCGTCCACCTGCCAGTACTTGGGTACCCAGGTACGCTTCAGCCAGTCTTCCGACTCGCCGCCGCCACCGGTGGTGTTGTACTCGAACTGCATACACCAGATGCTTTCCGTGTTGCCCGACGTGCGGTTCTGGTTGTTTTCCTTGAACAGGTCGGAGAACACGTCGCCCGGTTCGTCCTTGACCTTGCCGAAACGGTCGGTCATCAGGGAGAACTTGCCGGAGTTGATGACGGCCAGTGCTGCCTGTTCGGCCTTGCTGTAGTTGCCGGCCATCAGGTAGACTTCGCTCAGCAGGTGCTCGGCGGCCCATTTGGTCAGTCGTCCCACGGTCACCTTGTCGGGGTCTTCCGGCAGGTTGGCGGCTGCAAACTCCAGGTCGTCGATGATATGCTGCAGCACTTCGGCCTTGGGGGTACGGGTAAAGTCGATGCGGAACTTGTCTTCCACCTTGTCTACGTAGGGAACATCGCCCCACAGGTAGGTCAGGTAGCGGTAGCCGTAGGCGCGGAAGAAGCGGGCTTCGGCCTGATAGCCAATCTTGTCACTGGGCTTGTCCCAGTTCACATCCTGTTCCGAGTATTCCAGAATCTGGTTGGCATTGGCGATGAGTCCGTAGCAGAACTTCCACCAGGAGTTGATCATGCCGGTCTGCGGCGTGTAGGCAAAGTTGTAGAAGTTGAGCAGACCGCCGTCGTTATGACCAGTGGCGGTAATGTCCGTACCAATCTGCAGGATTTCGTAAGGAGTGGCGGCTCCGTGGGTGAAGGCATTGTCGCTGCCGCCCCAGGTGTTCCATTCCGAACGGGCATATTCGTACAAGCCGGTGATGCCTACCTCGAAGCCGTGGCTGCTGGTGTAGGTATTGTCGGGCGAGAGGGAGCTTTTCAGTTCTTCGTCCAGGAAACCCGAACAACTGCTGAAGGCGATGGCTGCTCCAAGTGCCATCGAGTATATCTTTTTCATTTTCATAATCGGTGAATGCTGTTTAGAAGGTTAAGTTGATACCGAACATATATGAACGGTTGGTAGGATAGCTGGTGTACATGTCATCGGCTTCCAGGTTGGTGGTATTCTTCACGTTGCTGAACGAGCAGAGGTTGTTGACACTCAGGTTGGTGTTCAGGGCAGATACGCCCAGGTACTTCTTCAGGAAGGCCTGCTGGAAGGTGTAGCCGAGAGAGATGTTCTTCACCTGCACGTAGTTCACTTTCTTGTACCACGTATGCTTCTCGAAGGGACTGTAGGTCAGCGAGGTCATTTCGTTGGACGGGTTTTCGGGTGTCCAGTAGTCCATGCCGCTCAGGTAGTTGAACTTCATGTCCCAACGTTCGAGGTTCAGGTCCTTGCGTTCCTTGGTGACACCGAATACGCCGTTCAGCAGGAAGGAGAAGGTGAAGTTCTTGTAGGAGAACTGGTTGCCCATCGACAACAGGAAGCTGGGGAGTTTCGAACCGATGATCTTCTTGTCTGCCGACGAGATGACACCGTCGCCGTTCACGTCTTCCAGCATGGCGGCACCCGGTTTGGCACCCGACTGGATCTGCTTGCCTTCCGCGTTGAGGAACTGCTTCTTTTCTGCATTCCAGCGGGGGTCGTCGCTCTGCCAGATGCCGATGACGTTGTAGTCGTAGTACACGCGCAGCGGCTCGCCGATAAACCATTTGTTGGTCACGTCGTCCTGTCCGTCACCGCGCAGTTCGACAATCTTGTCGCGGTTGAGGGAGAAGTTCACGTTGGTGTTCCACTGGAAGTCCTTCGTCTCGATGTTCACCGAGTTCAGCGCGATTTCGATACCCTTGTTGCGGGTCTTGCCCACATTGTCCATGATGCTGTTGTAACCGTTCATCACGGGTACGTTGCGCTTCATCAGCAGGTCGGAGGTGTTGGCCACGTAGAAGTCAATGTTTCCCGACAGACGGTTATTGAAGAAGGCGAAGTCCACACCCACGTTGAAGGTACGGGTGGTTTCCCATTTCAGGTTCGGGTTGCCCACGCCGCTGAACGGCAGGTAAGTACCATTGGCCGTCGTTCCTTCGTCGCCCCAGATGTACTTGGCGATGCTCAGACGGTCCAGTGTCTGGTAGGCAGAGATGGCTTGGTTACCGTTGCTACCATAGGAGAAACGGAACTTCAGCAGGTCGAGCCATTTCTCGCGGGCATCGGCCATGAATTCTTCCGACGAGAGGTTCCAGGCAAGGGCGGCCGACGGGAAGAAGGCGTATTTGTTGTTGGCACCGAAGGCAGAATAGCCGTCTGTTCGTCCTGTCAAGGTCAGCAGGTAGCGGTTGTCATAGCCGTAGTTGAGGCGGAACATATACGAGAGGGTGGATGTCTCGGTCAGGCTGGACGAGACTTTCTGGTTCTTCTCGCCGGCGTTCATGTTGTGGTATTCCGAATCGTCGTTCACGAAGCATTCGGCATCCTGCTGGGCAGTCTTGGTCTGGGTTTCCTGTACGCTGAACAGTCCGGTAGCATCAATCTTGTGCTTCCCGAAGGTGTTGTTGTAGGTCAGCAGGTTTTCCCAGGTGTAGTCGTAATAGTGCTCGTTCTTGACGGAGGCCGATCCGTCTACCGACTTGCCGGAGAAGGTGTTGCGGCCATAGTAGCTGCCCTGGAACTTGCTGCGGTAGTTGTAACCCAGGTTCGAGCGGAACTTCAGTCCTTTGATGGGCAGCTTGATTTCGGCGAACGAGGAGATGAAGAGGTTGCGCTGCACGTTGTCGGTCGTGGCGTTGACATTGCCCATCGGGTTGTAGAACAGCGTTTCGTCCATCGGATAGTCCACATAGTTGCCGTATTCGTCCTTGTACTGTCCGTAGGGGCTTTGCTTCAGGGCCGATTCCAGGTAGGGCTGGTTGTTGTCGATGTTCTTCTGCACGAACTGTGCGCCGATGCCAATGGTGAGCCAGGAATTGAAGTCTTGGGTCACGTTCATGGAGATGTTGCTGCGCTTCAGTCCGGTGTTGCGCATCACACCGTTCTGGCTCATGTGGGCGATGGCAGCCATGTACTTGGTGGATTCAGTGCCGCCGGAGATGCTCACCTGGTTGTCGTGGGTCAGTGCGTTGCGGAACACGATGTCCTGCCAGTCGGTCTCGATGCCGTTCTTGTAGTTTTCGCGTTCGCTGGGGTTCAGCACGTTCAGCGGGTCGAGCTGGTCGCCGGTGAACCCGTAGTTCTGGGCGTAGTAGTCCTGCTTCAGCCGGATGTATTCGTCGCCCTTCATGACATTGAGCCGCTTTTGCACCTGCTGGAAGCCGACTTGTCCCTTGTAGCTGACGGTGGCTTTTCCTGCCTTACCCTTCTTGGTCTGGATCAGGATGACACCGTTCGAACCGCGTGAACCGTAGATGGCGGCAGAGGAGGCATCCTTCAGGACAGACAGGCTCTCGACAATGTCCGGATCGATGTCGGTCAGCGAGCCGCTGTAGGGGATTCCGTCCAAGACGATGAGCGGTGAGTTGCTGGCAGAAAGAGAATTCTCTCCTCTGACACGCAGGGTCTGTTCTTCACCCGGGCGGGCATTGGCGGTGGTGATGTTCAGGCCCGGAATCTGTCCGGCCAGCTTGTCCATCAGGTTGTTGGTGGTCACCAGCTTCAGCTTTTCCTCGCTGACGGCGACGATACCGCCCGTCAGGTCGGACTTGCGCTGTGAACCGTAACCTACCACTACCACTTCCTGCAGGGTCTTGTTGTCTTCACTCATCTTGACCACGGAAGGCATCTGCGAAGCCTTGAAACTCTGCGTCGTGAAGCCGATGTACGTCACCTGGATGGTAGAGCCGGCCTTCACGTTGAGCCGGTATTTCCCGTCGATGTCGGTGATGACACCGTTGGTCGTACCCTGTTCCAGGATGTTGGCTCCGATGATGGGTTCTCCGGCCTGGTCGACAATCTGTCCTTCCAGGGTGATGGGGGTCTGTGCGGAGACGGCCTTCTTCTGGTAGATGACAATCTGGCTGTTGGTCACTTCGAACTTCAGGCCCGTTCCTTTCAGCAGGGCGGTCATGGCGTTCTGGGCGGTGGCGTCCTTCACCTTCAGGCTGACTTTCTGCTGTACGTTGATCTGGCTGGCATCGTAGAAGAACGTGTAGTCCGTAGACTGTTCAATTTTCGCCATGGCTTCCTTCAGGGGAATGTTGGCAAAGCTCAGGGTGATGAGCTTTTCTTTTACTTGTGCCGGAAGCGGGGCATTGAGTAAAAGCAGCAACAAGGCTACCGATAACTTTTTCAAATGCATAGTTTGTTGAGATTAAAATATTAAGGTTGTTGAATCATTGTTTCGTGAGTGGATAGATGCTGACTTCCTTGCTGCTGTAGAACGTGTAGCCGATGGGGTGGATACTCGACATCAGGCGGAGGATGTCTTCCAGCGATTCGTTGCGCAAGCTGAAGGTGAACCGGTAGGCTTGGGCAATGGCGGGATGCAGGGAGATGCTCACATGGTACCATCTCTCCAGCGAGTGGCAGATGTCTGCTAACGATCGTTGCTCGAAAAGTAGTTCGTCCTTCATCCATGAAGTCGTGAAAGCGATGTCGCTGGAGGTTATTTGCAGGCTGTGGCTCTGCTTGTTGTAGGTGGCTGTTTCACCGGGATGCAGGAAGCAGCCGGCAGTGGGGGTGTTCACCGATACCGAGCCTTGCTCCAGGCTGACGTAGATGTTCTCGTCTTCCGGAAAAGCTTCTACGTTGAAACGGGTGCCGTGTACCCGGATCTGGAGGTCGCCGGTCTGTACGATGAACGGGCGTTGGCTGTCGTGTGCCACATCGAAGAAGGCTTCTCCTTCCAGGCGGATTCTGCGTTCCTGGACGGAAGGGGTGATGTCGCACTGCAGGGTGGTGCGGGTGTGCAGCCATACCTGTGAATGGTCGGGCAGGGTGGCCTGGCTCTTTCCGCTCAGGTTGGCATATTGCAGGGTTACATCCGGCTGTGAGGCCCAGCGTCCGCCTACGAAGAAGGAGAGGGCGATGAGCAGCCCGGCACAGGCGGCGGCTGTCCACTGCTGCCAGCTCAGCCGGCGGACCTTGCGGGGCTGTTCCGACGGGGCCGGTGGCTCTGCTGTCTCGGACAAGCGGAGCCGGCGCGACAGCTCGTTCCAATAATAGGAGGTGTCGGGACGGTAGTTCCCGGCATTCTGCTGTATCTTGTCCCACAGGTCGGTCAGTTCCTCCAGCAGAAAGGCATTTTCACCTTGCGCTGTCCATTCGGCCAGTCGCTGTTCGTCGGCAGCAGTGCTTTCTCCTTTCAGGTGCAGGATGAGGATATCCCACGGGATAGGGTTGTCTGAATGTCTATTTTTCATGCGCTGTAATGCTTTGTTCACTGCTATGACACGGAAATTGGCGTTGACCCTTATGCCAATTTGAAAAAAAATAATATATTTGTGGCGGAAACTTAAAACGAACCGACAGATGACTCCCGATGAAATCTTGTTGCTGAAACTCATCAAGCAGGGCGACGAGCAGGCGTTCAAGTACCTGTTCGACCAGTACTTTGTGTCCTTATGCCGGTTTGTGAATGTGTATCTGGACTGTCATGAGGAAAGCGAGGAACTGGCCCTGGATGTGTTTGCCTACGTGTGGGAGCATCGGGCGGAACTGGAAATCCGCCTGTCTTTGAAGGCTTATCTTTTTCAGATGGCCCGGAACCGGAGCCTGAATCTGTTGCGTGACCGCAAGCAGGAGGCTTCGCTGGAGGAATTGGCGGTGGAACCGGTGGATGAGGCTGGGGTAAGTATGGAAATGGAAGAGCTGAACCGCTTGATAGAAGAAGCTATCTGTGCCTTGCCCGACCGTTGCCGGGAGGTGTTCTTGAAAAGCCGTCGCGAGGAACTGTCGAATGCCGAGATTGCCGTGGAGATGGACATTTCAGTGAAGACGGTCGAAGCGCAAATCACCAAGGCATTGAAACTGATCCGAAAGCACTTGGGAGAAGGGTACAGCTATCTGTTCTAGCATTAGATTCCTCATTTCATTCGGAATGACAAGAAACTTGGGATGACAAGAAACTATAGGGACGGACACACAGGCCCGCCCCTACAGCGTCATCATTGAATTCAGCCCCTGCCGTCAGATGGTTCCCATGGCCTGTTGCAAGTCGGCAATGATATCGTTCACGTTCTCGATACCTACCGAAAGACGAATCAGGTCGGGAGCGACACCCGCCTCCTTCAGTTGCTCGTCGGTGAGCTGTCGGTGCGTATGGCTGGCCGGATGAAGCACGCAGGTGCGGGCATCGGCTACGTGAGTCACGATGCAGGCCAGCTGCAGATGGTCCATGAAGCGGATGGCATCTTCGCGCGTGCCTTCCAGACCGAAAGCGATGACACCGCACGAACCGTTGGGAAGGTATTTCTGCGCCAGTTCGTAGTACTTGCTGCTTTTCAGGCCGCAATAGTTCACCCATTTTACCTTCGGCTGGGCTTCGAGCCATTCGGCCACCTGCTGTGCATTCTCGCAGTGACGCTGCATGCGCAAGTGGAGGGTCTCCAGTCCCAGGTTGAGCAGGAAGGCATTTTCAGGCGACTGGATGGACCCCAAGTCGCGCATCAGCTGAGCGGTGGCCTTCGTGATATAGGCCATCTTGCCGAAAGCCTTGGCATAGGTCAGTCCGTGGTAGGATTCGTCGGGAGTGGTCAGGCCGGGGAACTTGTCGGCATGGGCCATCCAGTCGAAGTTGCCGCTGTCTACAATGGCACCGCCCACACAGGTGGCATGACCGTCCATGTATTTGGTGGTAGAGTGGGTCACGATGTCGGCGCCCCATTCAAACGGACGGCAGTTGATGGGGGTGGCGAATGTATTGTCGACGATGAGAGGTACACCGTGCTTGTGGGCGATGCGGGCGAACTTCTCGATGTCCAGTACGTTGATGCTGGGGTTGGAGATGATTTCGCCGAACAGGCACTTCGTGTTCGGACGGAAGGCCTTCTCGATTTCTTCGTCGGGAGCATCGGCATCGATAAAGGTACAGTCGATACCCAGTTTCTTCAAGGTGACACTGAACAGGTTGAAGGTGCCGCCGTAGATGGTGGAGGAGCAGACCAGGTGGTCGCCTGCCTCGCAGATGTTGAAGACGGCATAGAAATTCGCAGCCTGGCCGGATGAAGTCAGCATGGCTCCTACGCCTCCTTCCAGGGCGGCAATCTTGGCAGCTACGGCATCGTTGGTCGGATTCTGCAAGCGGGTATAGAAATAGCCGGTATCTTTCAGGTCGAACAGGCGGTTCTCCGTTCTTGGGAGTCCAGCCGCCTTGTATGCAAAGGGTTTCTCTGCTAAAGTTCTTTTCCATGGGGATAAGTGTTAAGTTAAAACAAGTATTTGGACGGCAAATTTACGAAATAATCTTGCATTCCGGCTGATTTGCCGGATTTTTCTTTATCTTTGGGCCCGCTAACTATCCAATAAGTATCACCTGTTTATAATAGAACATTTTATGGAAGAGATTCAGTTTCGGCACCGCTTGCCGGTTCAGATACGTTTCAGTGATGTGGACCAGTTCGGCCACATGAACAATTCGGTATATTTCTCCTTGTACGACCTGGCCAAGACCGCTTACCTGAGCGATGTCTTCGGTACGTTGGTCTGGGACCAGCTGGGCATCGTGGTGGCCAATATCAATGCTGACTTCCTGGCTCCCGTCTTCTTTACCGACCGGCTGGAGATAGAAACGGCAGTGACGCACTTGGGCCACAAGAGCTTTACCCTTTGCCAGCGGGCGGTCGATCGTGCGACCGGCATCGTCAAATGTCAGTGCCGCACGGTGATGGTGGCTTACGACACGGCGGCGAAAGTCCCGGTGGAGGTGCCCGCTTCGTTCAAGGAAACGGTCTGTGCTTTCGAGGGAAAGTCGCTCGAAGCCTTGTCGGAGAGTCATTAATGCCTTTCTTCAAGGCTCCAGACGGACGCTTACCCATTTGACACCCCGCAGGCAGTAGATTTTCTGCGAACCGACTTTCGTGTTCGAGTACTTCTTCGTGGGACACATCGTAAAGCTGTACTGGCAGTTCTCGCAGAGGTAGCGGTCGTCTTCCTCGGCATGGATGATGGTCATGTTGTGCTCTGTGAGCACGTTGTTCAAGGACTCCAGCGTGGTCATCGTGTCGCCGAACTGTTCGCGGAAGCGTTTGGCCTCGTCCTTGGTAAAGGTACGCCAGTTGCCGATGCCGTTGAGGACATAGCCGCTCAGCTGTTCGAGGCCCTGGGCGGCCTGGCAGCTGAATTCGGTCGGACTGAGCAGCAGCAGTTCCCTTTCTCCTTCTTCCGTATCTTCGGTTTCCCATACGTAACATCCGTTCCAGATTTCTCCGGCCTCGGGCAACCGTGTCACGGTGAACGTGGCATCCGGACCGTCGGGGAGATTCGTGCTGCTGCCGTCGAAGATAAATTCGATTTTGTCCGCAGGTTCCCATCCGGCAATGCTGAACGTTCCTTCCAGCGTCATCTTGTTTTCGCTCAGACTGCCTTTCAGTTGGTAGGGTTGTCCGGCTTTCAAGGCATGAGGCAGAGAATACGACTGGGTGTCCACGCCTTTCGGAGTGGTGACATGCACGGTGAGCAAGGTGTAGGTAGACGCCGCCGGAAGCAGGTAGGTGGAAGGGGCCGCCCATCCGTCGGAGGTCTTCCGGCAGTCGATGCGGCAGCTCTTCCGGTCGTTCTTGTATTTTCCTGAAAAGGAATAAGCGGAACTGACGGGCGATACTTCAAGCTGTACTTGGGTGGCATCTTGCGGTACTTGCGTGAGGGTGGTCTGCAGCACGGTCATCGCATTGCTCAGCTGTACCGTGAGTCGGGTGTTCTTGCTGAGCTGTACATCGGTGCGGCCGGCCATCAGTGGGGTGATGCTGGCGGGGTTCTCCGGTAGTTGGATGAAACTCTCGTACGTGTAGTCTTTTGGCCACTGGTAGTCGTCGGTCAGTCCGGCAAAGGCGGTCAGGTGGTAGTTGCCCTGGAAGGTCTGGAACTGATAGGTTTCCTGAGAATTTTCCAGCCGGGTCTGGTGGATGCATTGCTGGTCATCGAACAGGAAGACGGTAATCGGGGAGTTGAGGGGAGTATTGTCGGTGCTCCGGACCAGCAGTGCCAGTTGTCCCTGTTCCGTGGAGGGTGGATTGGCAGGTGTCTGTTGGGGTTCGCTTTCTTCCTCTGCCAGCTGATAGGGAGTGCAGGCGGTGGCCGCACATGCCATCATACAGCTAATATAATAAGGTAGGATACTTTTCATAGAGGTGTCTTTTGTAACGATAACCCCTGTCCTCCTTGATTGTCTACCTGCAAGCGCGGAAAAATCGTGCGGAGCGCAAAAAAAATGAGGGTGTGTCAAAACAGGCACATCCTCTTTTCATATCAGATACAGTTCGGCAGTTTGTTTATGCAGCCATTTCCCGCATCGGCGATTTTAAAAACCCC
>SFDG01000132.1 GCA_004558305.1 Phocaeicola plebeius | reverse complement strand
TACCGAAAAAAAAATCCCTTGAGCCAACGGATACAAAGCCCAAGGGATAGAACCAGTGCCGACTTGTCATCGTCACCCGATAGGCTTTGGCGGCTGCAGACTCCTGAACCGCACAATCCGGTCCCAGTGGCTGTAGTCCAACACGCGGGTGACGACATCACGATGCCGCTCGTTTCTTGTCACACATTCCGCGAACGGTGACCGGAAGGCATTGCCTGTGCATACAAAGCAGATTCTATAGTTTCTCATTCTTATAAATAATAGAAGTTCTTGTAATTGAAGACAGTCAAGGGGGAACGCACATCATCCATCGCCCCTATCCGGCCAGGTAGCTCATGCAGCGGAATGTCTTCGTCCAGCAATGCCCGCAGGCGCTGGGCCAGTTTCACATTCTCGCGGTCCAGCTCCTCTTGTGTGGTCTCTATCTGGTAGAGCAACGCCTCGCTCAACTCCGAGACAATCATTCCGGAAAACAAACCATGCAGTCTCTCCGCACGTGCAAACTGGTCGGCATGGCACCACACGGCCACGATGTTGCCGCAATGCTTCCGCAGATGATAAGCGTGAGGATGGCCGACAATGAGCTTGTCGAACTCATCCTGGCTGTCGTCCGCACGGAAGAACAGCCCTTTCTCCGAACCGTGCCCCAGCAACATGATGCGCTCTTGCGTCGGGACATGATGCAACAGTCGCTCCATCCCCTTGGTGGAGCGGCAGTCATCCACTACCCGTGCCTCCTTCCCCTCATACAGGGCGGAGAGCATCGCCGTAGTCTTGTCTTTTGGATGTATCACTAACATAATTTCTCCATATTGTTTATGAGCAGACTTCTTCTCCTCGCCACAGGTCATCGGCCACCTGCAAAATCACGTCGTGCAGTTCCACATCGTCCTTGAAATGCTGCGGTATGGCATCGTAGCCAATGGCCGCTCCCAGGATGTTACCTGTCACAGCCCCTGTGGAGTCGCTGTCGCCACCATGGTTGACCGCTGCTATGAGGGCTCCTTCAAAGTCATCGAAATAAGCCAACGAGCAGTAGATGGCAATGGCAGCGGTCTCTTCTGCCACCCATCCGCCACCCAGCTCTCTCTCAATGGTGCGTACATCATCCGTGGAATGGCCCGACCAGAAAACGGCGGTCTTTATCAGACGAGTGAATTGACCAACCGCTTCCTGATGTGCAGGAAACATCCCGGCTATCACACCCAGCCCTTCCAGAATGTAGCCCATATATTTCTCCCGATCGGGAACCTCGTCCTGCGCCAACTTGTAGATGATGTAAGCTACGAAGGCAGAAGGAATATACCCCAAGGGATGCTGGTGGGTCAATTCGGAGGCATCCGCAGCCAGCTGGCAGACCTCCTGAATCTCCATCCTGTTCTCTGTCGCCCCATACAGCGGAATGGGCGCTATCCGCATAACGCCTCCACATCCCTTACTGTCATTGACGGGCTCAGTCCCCCTGAAAAGGCTGTTCAAGGAGGTGGTACAGGTAGTACCGGGAGCCCTGCGCACATTCAGTTCAGGCACGTTGCTGATCCAGCATTGGTCAAATCCTTCCTTTTTCTGTCCTGACTGCGTGAGCAACCATTCGATGTACGCTTTGCCTATTGAAGGCAGCACTGGCGTATCCGAAGCCTTGGCATTCAGCAAGCCGCAGGCCGTGAAAAGGGTCATCTGCGTGTCATCAGATACAACAGCCTTTCCGGCGCCGTTTTCCTCTTCTAACCACCATTGCCGGGTGTCCAGCCGGGTGATACCCTTGCTGCCGTATCTACGCTGAATTCCATAAAAGGAATAGATAAACTCTACGGGATATCCCAGCGCGTCACCAATGGCCCCTCCTATGAGCGAGCCTCTTATTCTGTCTCTTACTGTATTCTTGTCCATAACCCAACATTTTATTAGTTTTACCACGCGTGCTCGTCACCGAATATACGTGCCTTCTCTGCCTTCATGTATTGCTCCGCACAGTTATAGCACACGTCATCCACGACAAACTGACACATATACCACTGGCTCAGGCAACACTTGCCTGGCGAAAACGGAGCATTTCCACCCAGTAAAACGGTTCAATCCATTCACTTTTGAGCCAAAAATCGGCTTGAAAACGGCTCAAAAAACGGAGCATATCCGTTCAATTCTGCCAGAAACGCCGAAAAATGGCCGAAAAAACGGAGCATTGCCGTTCACCTGTTGCATCACCTGTTACAAGAGTGCAGGAATCACGCAGAAAACGGAGCATTGCCGTTCATTCCGGAAAATGTAAGTTGCTGACAACAAACTGTTTGCAACTGAAAAAACGGAGCATATCCGTTCACAAATTCCCCTGAATGACAGTCCGCTCACAAAAAACGGAGCATTTCCGTTCACTTTTCAGCTCTCTTTACGTATATTGTATGTAGAATTGAATCTAACATACGATATACAGTCATGGCAGGAAAGACTAAAGAAATGAGCCAGATTAAGCAAATACTGCTCCTCAAGAAGGAGGGAGTCTCCAACCGCAAGGCAGCCGAGATTGTCGGCATCAACAAGGAGACCGTGAACAACTACGTACGTAAGGCCTGTGCAGATGAACTCGGCATAGAAGGCCTTCTCAAACTCGATGACCCCGTGCTTGAGCACCGCCTCAAGGGTGGCAATCCGGCCTATCCGGACAAGCGTTTCGAAGTCTTCAAGGAACTGCTGCCCTATCTTCAGGAGGAGATGAAACGCAAGCACGTGACACTGAAGCTGCTGTGGGAAGAATACGTCTCGGAACATCCCGATGACCACTACAGTCTCACACAGTTCCGCTACCATTACAGCCAGAATACGGAGGCGAAGAAGGAGTCACCCTCCACCATCCTTGCCGACATGCGTACAGGAGGCGAGAAGCTGTTCCTGGACTTTACCGGTGACACGATGGGCTACATCGACAGGGAAACCGGTGAGATGGTGCAGTGCCAGGCCTTCGTGGCAACGCTTCCGGCAAGCGACTATGGCTACCTGCTCTTCGTCCCCTCACAGCGTACGGAAGACTTCGTATATGCCATCACACAATGCCTCAAGCACCTGGGAGGAGTGCCGAGGATGCTCGTGCCGGATAACCTGAAGGCGGCCGTGGTAAAGACGGACAGGTATGAGCCGTCCCTGAACAAGGTGCTTGAGGACATGGGCAACCATTACGGTACAGTCGTGGTGCCGGCACGTCCCGTGCATCCGAAGGACAAGTCCAACGTCGAAGGAAGCGTAAGGCTCGTCTATATGCGTGTCTTTGCCGAACTCCGCAACGAGACCTTCTTCTCTATTGATGAGCTCAATGCCGCAGCTGCTGCCAAGATGCAGAAGCACAACCAGAAGCGCATGCAGAAGAACCCATACACCCGTGAGGAGCGTTTCCTGGCCATAGACAGGCCCAACCTCAGGCCGCTGCCTCCCACGGACTTTGAAATCGTCTCCTACACGGACCTCAAGGTGGCCTCCAACTGCTGCATCTACCTGGGGAGGGACCAGCATTACTACAGCGTACCCTACC
>SFDG01000131.1 GCA_004558305.1 Phocaeicola plebeius | reverse complement strand
TCCACATGGGCTTTTGAGCGCATCCAGTCGGGAATGATGGTGCTGATGTCGGCATCCTTCTCGGGGAAGCGCATGAAGTTGACCCAGGTGCTGACGAAAGTCTCGCCTACCTTCTCGGCGGAATAGGCTGAGAACACGATGAACGGATGGCCGTTCTTGTCGCTCTTCTCCTCATAGACATTCTCCTTCTTCAGGTGGCCACGGAACGTCATGGTGCCGCCGATGGCATCCAAATCGGCTACATTCTCAGTGGAAATCAGGTTGCCAGTCAGGTAGAATTGTAATTCTTCACCCTTTTTGCGGATGTCCAAGCTGCCGCTGATGGTAATACGCATTCCCTCGGCACGTCGATGCTGTGGTTGGTCTGCTTGGCATCGGGCAAGCACACTGTCATGATGAGTGACAGGTAAGGATTGTTGTTCCTGTCGGTACGGATGCCGGTGTTTCGCTTCACCGTACCAGTTACATTTACTTCTGCTTTAATCATATTGTTTTGGTTTAGTGATGTTACTTTCGTTGTAAGGTCTGCTCCTGCGACTGACGCTCGGCATCAATGCGCTCGTAGTTGCTGGCCGCCTGATGGGTATAGGTAATGGCGCTTACGATACCACCCAGGCGTTGCTGCTTGGTCTGGTCGTCGCTGTCGCTATGTAGCACCTGCGAGATATTGCTACGTTCCGCTTCGGTCAGTTCGTGGGAGAACTCCTGCTTGCCATCGTGGACAGAGAGAATTGCTTTGCCCTTATCGGTGATGGAGAGCGAGGCCGACTGCATGTTCGGTACCAGACTGCTGATGTCGATACGCCTGTTGACCAGGGCATCGCTGACAGCCTGCATCTGTTGCTCCTTGCTCTTTCCCTCTTGCTGCATAGCCAACATGAGTAGGGTCATGAACATCTCCATGAGGTTGCCCAACAGCCCTTTGTCCTCACCGCTGCTCAGCCCAAGGGCGGCATCGTTGGAACCCAGCAGCTTATTCATCCAGTTTTCTGGAGTCTGCTCGTCAGTATTCGTGGCTTTGGCTCCTGCGGTCTTGTAGTCAGCCAAGAGGTCTTTGTCGTTGTGCTGTGCCTCGATAGTCAGGTTGCCTTTCTGTGCCACCTCGGCAAGGTAGGCGGCGGGATTGACCCACTGTAGCTTGTTGTCGGCAGAGACGTTGATGACACCTAGGTGAAGATGCTCACCCGTGGTGCGTGTACCAGTGTTGCCAGTCACGCCCAACTTCTGTCCTGCATTGACCACATCGCCTTTCTTGACGGCGATTTCACTCAGGTGCATGTACTGCACACGAGTTTTGGAACCGTCCTCACGGGAGTATTCCACAGTGACCGTCTTGCCGCCACCAGTGGTGGTGCGGTGGTCAACGCCAATGACAGTACCGTTATTCTCCGTGGCTAGCACATTGTCCTTGTTGGTTTTGATGTCAATGCCATGATGGATCTGCGTCGTTCCCTTGTTCATAGGGTCTTCACGTGGCCCATAGGGCGAAGTGATGAGCATGAACTCGTCACGCTTCACCGGCATGGAGTAGCCTGCGCTTTGGCTGGCAGAGGACTTGGTCGCCGTCTGTTCCGCAGATAGCGGATTGGTCTGTACACCGAACTGACGACCTTCGGCACGCATCTGCTGCATGACCATCTGGTCGTACTTCTGCAAGTTGGCACCTTCGATGACGCTCACCAGGGTGTTGGAATAGCTCTTGGCCGTGGCATAGCCGCCTTTCTGTATACCGGCAGCCCAACCACGATAGTCATCGGGCGAGAGATGGCCGACATACCGCTGATAGCGGGAAGCCATGAGGACTTTGGAATGGTCCTCATAGCTTTGTCCTACATTGTCATACTTCTTGAAGTGCTCGTTGGGCTTGTCGTCATTGGCCAGTACGTAGTTGCCATTGTACGCGCCCTTCACCCCGAAGTGGTTGTTTGCGGTCTTTGCCAAGGTGCTCTGACCGTCGGCAGACTCGATAATGCCCTGCGCCAGCGTGATGGAGGCCGGGATGCCATAGCGCCGCATCTGCTCCATGGCGTATTCCGAGTATTGGTCGATATAAGATTGCCTTGATGCTTTCATGCCATGGTGCGGTTATCGGTGCATACTGCGATGACGTTCTTCCTGACGTGCCACGGTCTCTTTCACCTCCTGCTTCTGCTCGGGCTTTGCCTCTTCGCTCTGCTGCGGTTTGCGGGTCTGCTCAATCTGGTCGCAGATGGCTACACGCTCACCGGCACGAACGAGTTTGGGCAGATAGGTGTCAAGGGCGTGATGCGGGAAACCGGCCATGCGAAGGGCAGAGCCATCCTCTTCCTTGCGCTGGGAATAGCGCGTGAGGGTGATGCCCAGAATGTTGGAGGCTTTGACGGCATCGTCCTTGTAGGTCTCGTAGAAGTCGCCGCAACGGAACAACAGCAACGTATCGGGATGCTTCTTCTTCAGGTCGTTGTACTGACGGAGGATGGGCGGCACGACGATAGTCTCGTGCATGTCACGCTTCTGCTCCTCGGTCTCGGCGGCACCTTGCTTCACCTCGCCACGCTTTTCAGCCAGCACATCGGCATAGAGGATGGCGGCAAGGTGGGTCTTGTACTCCTGCTTGTCGTCGGCAAGCCAGAGGCGTTGCCACTGCGACTGGTTGATTTCTACAGGCTTCTGCTTCTCGTCGCCGATGGTGGCCACAAGCAGTATCTTGTTGTCCTTGGTCTTGAAGGCATTGACCTTGTTGATCAGGTCGAGCGACTCCTGGGGTGCCTCACTGCGGAAGAGGTTGACCTCCTGCTCGGGATGGGCAGCCACTACAGAGTAGTATTTCTGCGCAAACTGGGTGCGGAAGTCGTTGATATGCGCTTCGTCATGGTCGTTCTTCATCATGTCGAAGTACATGCTGACATCCTCCTTTGAAGGATGCACAGCAAAGGTGCGGTCGTTCTCAGGCTTGGCAGCCAGCGTCCACTTGCCGCCATCGTCCTTCAACATGGTGATCTGCGTGAAGCGCTCCGGCACCTTGTCCAGCGGGAACTGCGATGCCCAAGCCTGTTGGCGCTTCTCTGAAGGCTTCTCGAGGAGTTTGATCTTCTCGCCGTTCTCGGCCTTCTTGATCATGCCCACCGTGCGGTTGACATCCTGCAAGATGCTCTTGCCCATATCCGGATTGTCCTTGATTTGGGCGATGATGGCCGGCAACTGCTCCATGGTGGTTGGACGCAGCTTTGCGGGCAGTCCCAATTCCAGCATCTTATGGGCGGAAGCGAGTTCCACCACCAACATCTCATGCTGCTGATGTTCCTGAGTGGATTGCTTCATGCCTTCCAGTTGCATTCCTTCACGTCCGAGACGCTGGGGAGTGCCGGTGACATGGATAATCTGACGTGATACCTCCTGCACATAGTCGGCATAGGAAGGAAAATCCTTCTGGGCAGGGATGTGGAGCGTGTCTTTCTTGAAGTCATAATGGGCAATGCCCGTGGCATCCTTGCGGATAGGCACGAGGTTGTCCTTCATACTCTGGATGTACTGGTTGACATCCATACGGAGCTGTTTGTCGGCAGTTGAAGCCTCGGTTCGGACTCCCTTCCCGCCGAACTGCTCCACCTGCTTGCCGTATTCCTCCTTGTGGACGTGGGCCATGGTCGTCTGGTCTATATTAAATATGGTATAGACATCCTCACGGGGATTGACCTTGTACTTCTCCTTGTCGGCATCAGGAAGGGCATTGTACTCCGTGCGGCTGATCTTCTCGTCAGCATTGTCCTTGTTGACATACTGGTTGAGGTTCGTCCACACGAAAGGCACACCTTTCTGACCCTTCATAACAGCCTCACTGCGTTGTGGGTCTCGTTGTACATGGTGTAGCCGTTGGTCTTGAACTCGCCCTGGTCACTGTGCATCGCCATAATCAAGGCGTTGGCGGGAGTGATGCGCATGGGCTTGTCGTAAAAATGGGGAGCCAGCTTTTGGGTGCTGTTCAGGAGAACGCCTCCATTCTGACTTGCTCTTTCAAGGGCGGCGACAAGAATCTCAGCCTGTCGCTCTGCGCCCGATTTCTTGGGAATAGTTTCTTCTGCCATAATATCGTATCATTTAATGGTGAAAAATAAGGGAATGAAAACTGTTAGTTCGTTATCGTATGCCTCGGCTCTGCTCACGCTCCTGACTCTGCTCATACCGTTCGGATGAAGCGACTGAACGTCGCTGTTCGGTATTCATCTGGTCGGCACGGGCAAGGATGCGGTTGGCGATGGTGTTGAGCGTCAGTGCTCCTTCGTTATAGGCTTCTACCACCGTCTGCGGCAGGTTGACAATGCGAGGGACGCGGTCAATATCCATCAGCAGGACATTGCCTTCAATCTGCGGGTTCGTGATGCGCTTGTTCAGTTCCTCGTCGGCATAACGCTTGTAGCGACCTGCCGTGGCGGTGGTCTGATGCTCATTGCGGTAATCAGAAAGGGCTTCCTGACCCATACTGTTGAACAGGCTGGCTCCTCCATAGAGCATCAAAGGCCACTTCAGGAGCGGGTTCTTGACAAAGGAGCCACAGGCGAGGGCTGCCAATGGCATCATGGTCTGCTGGTTCAGACCGATGGACTTGGTCTTGCCGGTGAAGATGCCTAAAAGCATATCGGGGAGCATCGCCAAGGTGAAACCGAGGTTGTTCATCGTGTCACCCATGCCATTCAGCCCCATGGACTGCATGAGGGTGTTCCATCCGCCGTAGTCACCGGTGGACTGTTGCGAGGATTGCTCTGATGTTGATGTATTGCCTTGTGTGGTCATTGGATGTTGTTCTGCTTCAGCGATATTGGAATAATGCACGGCATCCTTGCCGCTTTTGCGGTCGGTCTGCTCCTGCTTGACAGCCTTGGAGAAGGCTTCGTACTGCATGGCACGGAAGGTGGCATCGGCCACAGACATCTGGTTGGTCTTTCCGCTGGCTTTCACCGTGCGCTGGCCGGCTTCAAGGGCTTGGTTGACCCTGTCGCGGTAGAGTTTGGCATTCTTGTCTGTCCACGATGCGGCGGTAGCCAACTGGGTGTCGGTGGCATAGGCAATGTCGCGGAAACCCATCTGTGTCATCATCCAACCGGGGATGTTGGCTTTCTTCTTGCTCGCAGCAGCAACTTCCTGCTTGCCGATGGCCTTCTGTTGATTGAGATAGTCCTCCTGCTGGCCGGGGGCATAGCGGTCAGCGACCTCTACGCTCGCATCCACAGCGAGCTGGCCGAAGAAGCCACCGGCTCCTGCAGTGGAAGCGGCATTGAGTAGCCAAGAACCGACTGCACCGGAGGCTTCTTCGAGGAATGAGGGATTGTATTTCTTCTCAGCCTCTTTTTCGATATGCTGCTCCAAAGCTGTCTGTCGGGCACGTTGCGGGATATAGAACAAGGTGCCTTGGCCGGACTTGCGGAGGAGATAGTCAGCAGTGGACTTCGGTATCTTCTGCTCAACAAGATGGTCAATCATCTGTTTCTCCAGTGTGGCATCTACGGTGATGTGCTGCTTCTTCAACTCAGCCTTGACCATGGCGATATAGTCGTCCATGGTCTTGCTGTTCCACTCGCCGATGTAATACAGTCGGGAGTTGTAGGCATCCATGGCGGCCATACCACCATCGGGGCCGGCGGCACATGCCATCATAGCGCCGAAGGATGTGCTGTGTCGCTGCATTTCCTCGGTCTGATGGCGATTGAGCTCGTCACGGACTTTGTCCATAACGGGCTTGACCTTGGTGGTGAAGATGTCTTGTTTCTTTGTATCTGCCATGATGTTATACTATGGATTGACGGATTTGATTGATGACCTGCTCTCGTGTCTGGGCAAGGGCAGCATGGAGCACCTCCATCTGCTTGGGGAAGTAGGCCTCCAGCCACTCGTCCTTATCGATGATGTCCTTGATGAACTTGATAGCCTGTTGGCGGTTGAT
>SFDG01000130.1 GCA_004558305.1 Phocaeicola plebeius | reverse complement strand
CGCACGAGTGATTTCCAACATCTTCGGTACATTCTGCAGCAGCCCTGAACCGGCTCCCTTGCCTGCCACCCGCTTCACAGGACAGCCGAAGTTCAAGTCGAGGATATCGGGCTTGGCCTCCTCCACGATACGGGCCGCCTCCACCATCGTATCCGTGTCTTTGCCATAAATCTGGATGGCCACCGGGCGTTCCTGCTCGCTGATGTTCAGTTTAAGCATCGTCTTGCCTACCGAACGAATCAGTGCATCGCTCGATACAAATTCGGTATATACCATATCGGCTCCGAACTCCTTGCACATCAGCCGGAAAGCCGGATCGGTCACATCCTCCATAGGGGCCAGCAGCACCGGCTGTTCGCCCAAATCAATATTCCTTATCTTCATGTTCTTGCTGTTGAGGCTGCAAAGATAGTGAAAGACCCTCAATCGCCCATCCCTTTTCCCTAAAAAAGGTGGCAATGCCGGTAGTCGCATCCCTCCTATTCACCAAGGGACAAGACGGGACAGGCATACTGAAGGTCGCTAAAGAACAACTAGTAAAAGAGATGAAGTGCAAAAAAAGTCAGCAAAAAGTTTGGAGTCTATACGGAAAAAGATGTATCTTTGCACCGCTTTCTGAGGAAAGCATCAAAAGGTATTGGACTATGGTGTAATGGTAGCACAACAGGTTTTGGTTCTGTTTGTCCAAGTTCGAATCTTGGTAGTCCAACCAGTATTCATCTATCAGAAGGAGGGGAGTGAAGAACTTTCTTCCTTTTTTGTTTTCAACCATCCCTAAAAATAGGCATCGCATGAAACGTGTAATAGCTTTGGTGTTATTTTTCTTCGGTTACCAGCTGCTCTTCCAGACCTTGGGAATGCTGGCAGCCTTGATTGTAGAGATGATGCAGACAGGCAGTTGGGGGGAATGGTCGATGGACCGTCCCGCATCGATTGCAGGACTGTTAGGCGGTCAGATACTGGCGACCCTGGCTATCGGGTTGCATGTGCTATGGGCCAAAGACATCGAGTTTGACCAGCGGACGCTGGCTGTCGGGCCGTTCCGGCAACTGGTTCTTGCAGTGCTGCTCATGGTCAGTATGGGAGTGTGGACCAATTACCTGACAGAATGCCTGGACTTGCCGGACTACAATGCCCAGCTGGTTCGTCAGATGATGGACCAGCCTTGGGGAATATTGTGTATCGCTTTGCTGGCACCTGTCGCCGAGGAATTACTGTTTCGGGGAGCCATCCAGCAGCGGCTGTTCCGACTCTGGCAGCGTCCGTCGTGGGCGATTGCGGGCAGTGCCTTGATTTTCGGACTGGCCCACCTCAATCCCATGCAGATTCCTTTTGCCATATTGATGGGACTGGCTTTGGGAACGGTCTATCAACAGACCGGAAGTCTGTTGTTCTGCATCGTGATGCACATCGTGAATAACGGAGGAGCTGTATTGCTGTATTATCTTTCGAGAGATACGGCCGAGTTGACGATGGCCGATGCGTTAGGTGAAACAGGAGCTTTGGTCCTCGCAGTGGCAGGAGTTCTGGTGAGTATCGGCTGTTTACGGTTGCTGAAGAACTGCCGTTAAAGATATAAGGAAGAGGAGGGTGTATCAAAAAATGACAGGCATTTTTTATGTTGACACACCCTCCTCTTCCTATTGGAAATACCTTTCTTCAGCAGGAATTTACGGGTTCTGGTCAGCTACGGGATCCATGGCCGGGTTGGCATCGAATTCAGACATCGGCAACATCATGATGGGATACCATGAATCGGCATCCAGACTGAACTGAGCATAATAGGTATGGTTGCTGACGGGATCGGTATAGTCGCGGATCATGGGAATCTTCAGGCGGTCGATATCCAAAATGCGAAAGCCTTCTCCCCACAGTTCGATGCGTCGCTGGAGGAGGATTTCGTCCATCAGCGTGTTGACAGTCTTGCTTTCCGTCGACTGAAGTGTCTGTTCGTCACTGTCCGTCACCTTGGCCAGACGAAGGTCGTAATTGCCGTCGGCATAGCGGCTGGCGCACAAGTCTTTCAGAACCTGACGTGCTTCGGCATAGCGTTTCAGGCGGCACAATGCTTCGGCACGGTTCAGGTACATTTCCGCCCCGCGCATATACAGATAGTCGGCAGCCCAGGAGGCCGATGACTTGACCCTGTACTTCAACTGGCAATAGCTGACTTGGGAGCCCAAGTCGGCTTCTTCCTCGGCCGACATGGGGGCTACAAACCACGACTTGCGCACATCGTCGTCGTCCATCATGGCATACAGCCAGCTGCTGCAGCACATACGGGCATACGAAGCATAGCCCTCTGCATCGGCATCCATCAGGCAGAAGAAAGATGCCCAGTCAGTACCTTGCGATTCGATGATTTCGGAACCCCACATCCATTCGGAGTTGGCGCAACTGTTGAAACCAGAGAGGAGGTCTTTGGCACTCATGAGCGACAGGCCCGGTTTGGACAGGGCAGCGGCTGCCGCATCAGCAGCCTTCTGCCAGTTGTGCTGCACCAGTGCCACGCGCGACTGAATGCCATAGGCCACGTAGAGGTCAGCATGGGAGATGTGGTCTTGCGACACATTCGCCTTCTGGAAAAGGTCGATGGCTTCGTCGAGGTCCTGATTGATCTGGTCGTACACCTGTTGCACGGTACCACGCCCCTTCCCTTCTGTTTCAGCTGTGGTCGGCTCCAGATAGAGAGGAACGCCGGGATCCTGTTCGTGTCCCACGTAGGTGCGCTGGTAGTAACTGATGAGGCGCGAATAGCTGAAAGCACGGACGGTCAGTGCCTGTGCCTTGATGTTGAGGCGAAGATCATCGTCGCCCTCAGCGGTGTCAATGGATGCCAGTACGTTGTTGGCATTGTTAATCATCTGGTAGTAGAAGTTCCACAAGTTGTACGGACGGTCGCTCGTGTTGTTGATTTCCGTACGCACCCAATAATAGTAATCATAGGTGAACCAGTAGGAACCCGGTTCGTTCTGTACGAAGTCCTCGCCCATCAGGTCGTTCATCAGATGGTGGGCACAAAGGCCGAAATTCTCCGTGGAGTAACTGACAGACCAGTTGTCCTCGACATAGAAAGCGCGGTAGATACCGTTCATAGCGGCCATCTCGCCGTCGACGGTCGATTGCAGTTCGGTACTGGCCATCTTGTCGGTGGGCACCGTGTCGAGGTCGCAGCCGGTGAAGGCCAGTGCCAGGCCCAAGGCCATGGCGAATGTTATTTTCTTCATTGTTGTTGCTGTTTTTAGTGATTAGAACTTGATGTCCACACCGAAGGAAATGGTCCGGATCGGTGCATACCGGTAGTCTTGGGTTCCCTGGAAGTTGTACTGCGGGTCCATACCCTTCTTCGAGGAAACCAGCAGGAGGTTGTCGCCGGTGGCGAAGATACGCAGGCTCTGGATGCCCGCCGCTTTCAGCCAGTTCTTGGGCAGGTTGTAGCCCAGGCTGACGTTCTTCAGCGTGAAGTAGGAGGCATCGAGGAGGAAGCGGTCGTCGTACTGTGCGTTGCGACCGGCCTGGATGCGAGGCACATCGGTCACGTCGCCGGGCTTCTGCCAGCGGTTCAGCATGTCCTTGCTCCAGGAGTAGCCCAT
>SFDG01000129.1 GCA_004558305.1 Phocaeicola plebeius | reverse complement strand
GGCAGGAAGGTCTCGGCGGTCAACTGCAAGATAACCAGGTCGCCTTTGCTGTCCGCCGTGTGGTTACGGTAGGCATTCCAGGGCGTGGTAGTGGGGATACCACCATCGCTGGCCGTCGCGAGCTGCATGGACACAGCCGCGTCGGCGAAGTTCTGCTGGTCGAACTCGTCGTAAGAGAAGTGCAGAAGCTCCGGTGTGCCGGTATCCGGCGGGGTGGCCTCGCACTCGAACCCGTCCATGATGGCAGAAGAAGTCTCGGTGTCAATTTTGGCGACCTTTTGTTCCTTCCGCTGGAGAAGTCTTTCGGCGTTTTCTTCAGGCGTGTGTGTAACCGGAGTGAGCTTCCACGTCTGATACCATTTCCCGTTCAGATATTCCGGCTTGCCCTCTGAGAGTTCATACGTCCATCCGTCGAACTCCGGCTGGGGAGTGAGGTTGAAGACGGCGTGGTCGAAGGGGGCAAGAACAGCGTCCGTCAACGGAGAAGGAAAAGAAACGTTGGGATGCGCTTTGAAGAAAGCGTATTCAGAGATAGTGGCTAGCGTCTGTATATTGAGAAGCATTTATTTAGTCTCCTGTGTATTTGTTAAAGGTGAAATTTATATCTTCTACAGTTAAAGAGGACGTTGAAACTGATAAACTGGAGGTTGCTAAGGATAAACTTAATGTAGAAACACCGTATGATACATTTGTATTATTGAATGATGCATTCTCTATTGTATATTCGCCGTATACTGAACTAGATTGTGCAATAATATCATCTTTTACTTTAATAAGCCATATGGGAGATATTAAGTCTCCTCTGACCTCTGCACGCCCACAGGCATACACAGAATCGTCTTGTCCAACAGCTACTGAACGTATATAGAGAAGGCCACTATAGTTGATAGTTTTCTGCCATCGCAACGTCCCGGAAGCATTAAACATGGCAATTACGGCATCAGGAATGTCCTGACCTGTAGCAGAGCTCATCCTTCCACCGATATATACAGAATCGTCTGGTCCAACAGCTATTCCGTATGAATAGTCATAGTCATATTTATAAAGAGTTTTTTGCCATTGCAACGTCCCAGAAGAATTGAACTTGGCAATCAAGCAATTATTAACGTCTTTACCTGCGAGACGGAAAGCGCCACAGACATATACAAAGCCGTCTGGTCCAACAGCTACTGAAGTAATGCCGGAAAAATTGTCCCCAAGGAGAATTTTTTGCCATTGCAACGCCCCAGAAGAATTGAACTTGGCAAGCAAGGCAACCTGATAACCCTTACCTAGAGAGCTTGTGCTTCCCCCGACATATACAGAACCGTCTGGTCCAACAGCTACGGATTGACCGTCCTCAATGCGACCACCACCTAGAGTAGCTATCCACGAGTTCCCGTCTAGGTCGCTTCCTCCACCACGCAACAGATGTTTAAGCATATCTGCACCCCACCACTCTACGCATACTCGAGATTAACGATACCGTACCAAGTTGCGCCTGCGTCGTTGGTCGTCAGGACAACGATGTCGATACCAGAAGCGGTAAATTTTGGTGCTTTTCCACCAGACCACTTGATACTGGAGGGCCAGGTAATCGTATACGCACCACCATTGGTAAGCTGCATCACGACGACAGTCGCCCCCGTTTGAGGGACACCTGTGAAAGAGAACGTCGTATTCCCTGTGACTTTACAAGTGATATAGGCGCCCTTCGACACATCGATGGCTTTATTGCCTGTCGTATTGCCGAGCGCCTGGGCTTTTTCCGAGATAGGGTCGAGAGAGGTATTGTTCCACATACCGTCACTGCGCAGGACTTTGCCTGTTTCTTCAGAAGTCGACGCCGGAACTTGTCCTGGAGCAGTGCCGGAGAAGATGGCTGAACTGGCCATGGGATGACCACCAGCCGTCACACCGTCATGGACGACAACGACATTCTTGTCAGTATCGATGGTAAGCTCACCTGGGAGACCCGTATATTTAGCGTGCTGGGCAGTCGTCCCCCTGAACTGCTGGACAGGACTGGAGTTGTTTCTTGCCATAAGTATATACCTACCTCTTTATATGATGTATTAGGAGGGGATATGTCAAAGACTGCCCTCTCGAACAAGAGGGTCCAGCCAGGGTGATTCCACGGCTGGACCCTCGATGAGAAAACGCTTAGTCGTCCATGGTACCGTAGTCGGAGTAGACCATCAGCTTGCCATTGTCGCACTGAATCTGATTGCCCACAGTCGCGGAAATCATGGAGCAGCCCAGAGAACCTTCAGCGCTGCCGACCATATCATTGACGATATTCTTGACCGGAGTCTTGAGGTCGTTTTCAGTCAGCAGCGCGCCCTGGTCAGTGCCGGTCTTGATGACGTTACCGGCGTTGGCAGACACGACCTTCACGGACAGCTTGCCGTCGGCACCAGCCTTGAGGGCGTTGTTCGTGTCAGTGGAGACCGTATTGGTGAAGTCCACCACGATGTTGCCGCTTTCGTCGAACTTGATACCGGTGCCCAGCTTGGCAGAGATGGTATGACCGTCGATTTTGATACCCTGACCGGCGGTGTACACATCGATGAGTTCGGTGACATCCACATAGGTGTCAACCACGCGGTTGTCGGACAGCGCCCAGATGAAGTGCAGGTAAGTACCGGCCTTCAGACCCACCTGGGGCGTGAAAGAGACATTGCCGCTGATGGTCGTACCAGACACATTGAACGTGACGGAAGCCGTGGAATTATCGGCGAAGGTCACACGGGCCGGACTGGAACCACCTTCCACGGTCTTATCGTCGCCGTTGAACACAGCACGCACAGCAGCGACCGAGATGCCGCCAGTGAGCATTTCAGTGCTGAAGGTAGCCGTACCAGCGGTACCCTTGGTGGTCTTGATCGGAACGCCGACAGCCTGGGCCCAGTTGCCCGCCTGGTCACGGAACATCAGGGACAGGTGGTAGTCACCCTTCACAGCCTCACCGGCGGCATCGGGTTTGCCATGCACCAGTTCGACACCCTTGAGCACGGAAGTGCTGGACGGGACGGTCACGGTGGCAACTTCGGTAACGCCGTCATGGCCGATGATTTTGAGCTCGCCGGAATACGGGTGGTAGGTCATGCTGAGGTCGGCGGCAACCTTGCCGTCGGCATCATGCAGAATCTTGTCACTGGGACGAATGATGAGACTGGCGTCAGGCGACTTGGCAAACAGCTTATTGTCATTACCCACGGACAGACCGTTGTTGGCGTCGGTGGACACCAGGTCGGTCGCCAGGGAATCCATGTTCACAGTAAGCGTAAGGTCGCCAGCAAGAGTGCCTTCCGTACCGGAATTCACCTTCAGATGAGTGTCGCCCTTAATCTTGCGGTCTTCACGCGCCATGGGCACGCCACCGGCGGTAACGCCGTCCTGGACGACCACGACCTTCTTGTCGGTATCGACGGTGAGTTCGCCGATTTTGCCCGTGTACGCAGCATGTTGGGCAGTAGTACCACGAAACTGCTGGATAGCGTGCCATAATTCAGCACCTTTCAAAGTTGAATGTTATATTACGCACCGATACACCACTGTGTTATCGGTGCATGTCCCCTCTGTCGAGCGACGTGTATGCACCCTTGTCCGTACCAGCCACGAGCAGGTTGTCTCTGTCGGCAGACACGACCACGACTTTGAGCTTGCCGTCAGCACCAAGTCGCAACACGTTGTCGCTGTCGGAAGACAGCAGCTTGGAACAATCAATACCGAGCGACCCATCAGGACGTATCACAAGCGGGTCATCAACACCACCATGACCAATATCGATAACGAGGTCATTGTTCTTGAGCGCCAGACCGGCACCGGGCGAGATGCCTATACCGCCCACGGGGTCACACTTGATGGCCCCCTCGGGATGGAGCTTCACGGACACGACCATGTCGGTACTGATGTTGATACCGCAGCCTTGCGTGTATACATCAGCCAGCGCCGACATATCAACATAAACGTCCTGCACGGTGCCGTCGGCCAACGCATAGATGAAGACCAGATATGTCCCGGGAATGAGACCGACACCGGGAGAGAAAATCACCTCGAGATTCGTGGCGTCCGGCGATACGATAAGACGGGAACCATCCGCGAACTGCAAGGGGGCCATACCGTCGAGGAACGCCTGCTCGACAATCTGCCCGTTGAAAATACCCCTGACACGCACGGCGCCGATGGCGGCAACAGACGCGACACGGGTCGAAACAGCCTCATCCTTGCGTGCTTTGACCGTGACCGGCACAGGGTCACTCCACGTCCCGTCAGGCTGCATGAACACGAGAGAGAAGTGGTAGTCGCCCTCAATGGCTTCACCAGCCACGCTGGGTGTACCGTCCACCAGATACACACCCTTGAGCGAAGAACTGGCCCCGGGGACGCGCACGGTGGAAATAACGGTCTGACCGTCATGCCCCAGAATATCGAGCTTGCCGGTGTCGGGGGCGTATGCCAGCGAGAGACCAGAAGAGATACGCCCGTCCTTGTTCTCATACAGGATGGCATCATCCCCAGCCAGAATATCCTTCATGGACAGGTAGACACCCTTGTCGGAACCAGGATGTACCAGGTTGCCCTCATCGGCAGAGATGACGGGAAGATTGTCCTGGATGTCCTCTTTGGTCAGGATGATTTTATGGTCCACCGGGTCGATGGTCAACAGGTTGGGACGCCCATTGGACAGCACGTCGTTGGCCGTGAGCAGGGCCCCGCCGTCACCCCCCTTGATGACCAGGTTGTCCCCTTCACCGGAGACCACGGTCACAGGAGGCACGAACAGCGCATCATCACTGCCGGTTCGCAACTGGTTGTCTGCATCTTTCGAGACCAGGCTTGCCGCCATGGTCTTCTTGTCCTGGACATACAGCTTGCCGTCACGCTCGGTCAGGGCGTTGTCGTCGGCTGCGGACACGAGGTCACGGGCATAAACGGCCAGACCGTCGTCCGTCACCTGCAAGATGTTTGGGGCACCGGAACCGGACACACCCCCAACCGGCAGCGCATCGGCGGAGACGAACTGCCCGGCAGGG
>SFDG01000128.1 GCA_004558305.1 Phocaeicola plebeius | reverse complement strand
TGAATCGAACTGTCCCCCGGACAGTTCGACCCTTTCAGGGGAGCCATAACATACGTTACAGCAAAGCGACGCCTCCCCTGAAAGGGCGAGGGGGACCGCCGTTAGGCGGTGGAGGGGTGCGCCCCCGGCGCCAACATTGCGGGGTAGCTGTTGTTGTAGTAAATGGTAATGTCTCTCATTGGAGTAAAAAGAGGCCACCCAGCCAGCGTGTAAGAAACGCGGCGGGGTGGCTTGCTGAGCGTTGACAAAGTTCGACGCAATATGATATAGTGTCCCATACGGGACACTGTTACTTCAGTGGTCAGGCCACCAAAATCCCAGCGCATTTCATGCGAAGGGAGGTGGTGCAGATGTGGAAGAAAGCATTGCAGGTTCTCCTGCTGGTAGCAATTTTGCTGCTCCTTCTCGCCACAAAAGCATGCTGACCACTCGATGGCACTCGAATGGTCAGCTATTTGATAGTATGATTTAGAGGCCTGGCTACAAGTAACAGTGTCCCCTTTTGTCTTCATTATAGCAGACGGTGGGCTTTTGTCAAGCTGAATCGAACTGTCCCCCGGACAGTTCGACCCTTTCAGGGGAGCCATAACATACGTTACAGCAAAGCGACGCCTCCCCTGAAAGGGCGAGGGGGACCGCGAAGCGGTGGAGAGGTGCGCCCCCGGCGCCAGCGCCTCCCCATTCCACAACCTATCCCCACACAGCAAAACCCCCAGGGACGAATCCCTGGGGGCCTTGCATTTACGGGGAACCTTCCGAATCAGATTCGGGGAAGATTACTCAGCAATGTCGCCGTCCACATCGTAGACAACCAGCTTGACAGAACCGTCAGTGTTGTCATACAGGACGAAAGCGTTCAGCATCAGAGAACCATCCTGGTTCTTAGAAGCGGTGTTCAGGCTCTGGTCCTTAGCATCGACACCAATCTGGTCGCTGTTCTCGATGTACAGGTACACAGTGTCCTTATCCAGCTCGAAGTACTTGTTGTTAGTCTGAGTCTGCAGGACCTTGTTGACCTCAAACTGGAAGGTAGGCGTCAGAGCGGAAATTGCAACCGTAGCAGCAGAGTAGCTGCCATTGGTAGCAGTGGTAGCAACAGCATCCACGTCATAGATGGAAACAACTTCATTGATCTTATCCTTGTCGTTCAGCTTGAACTCGATGACGGAGCCAGCCTTCAGCAGTTTCTTGGCAGCATCCTTATCTGTGGGATCTGTGGGGTACTTGTAGGTGACGGAGGTGTTTGCAAACTCGTAGGTCTTCTCACCTTCGTTGGTCCAAACCTTCACAACGTCAACGGTCTGCTGATCATCGTTCTTGGTGCTGGTGACGCCGGTGATGTAGCCATAGTAGGTGTCAGCATCGTTGACGTCCTTAGCGCCCAGGGAGATATAAGCCATCTCAACGTTGTAGGTGTTGCCGTCCTTGCTGCCCAGAACCAGACCCTCACCAAAGGTAGCAACATCTCCAGTTGCAATCTTCTTCAGCTGCGCACCGGTGATGACTTTGTAGGAGCCATTCTTGTACTGAACAAAGATGACTGCGTCATCATTGACAGAAGCATCCTTGCTAGAAGCGGTGATATAACCAACCTTGTTAGAAGAGTTGGAAATCTTCTTCACTGCGGTGTAGTTGGCATCCAGGTCATAACCATTGTTACCAGGGGTCACTGCAGTCAGGATATACTCATCATCAGCGTTCTTGCTATAGGTGACGAGGGTACCATTGGGCAGACCACTCTTAAGAGTGTTACCTTTCTTAACAGGCTTATAGCTCTTGTCAGTAGAGACAACTTCCTTCTTGCCGTCAGAGAACAGCAGTTTAGCCTGGTTGCCGTTCACGCCGCCAGCGTCGGTAGCGACCACAACAGCGAAGTCAGTGATAGCAGTCTTGTTGACCTTGTCCACGTTGAAGATGTAGCCGTTGACCACAACAGCGTCCTTCAGCTCGTTGCCGGGGGCGCAGTTGGAAGTGCCATAGCTGAAGTCGAAGGTGTACCAGTTGTCGCCGATCTTAGCGTGGGGAGAATCGGTAGAAGAGATCTTGCCGGACACCAGGTCAGCCTTCACCAGGGTAGCGGTGTCGTTGGGAGTGTTCTCCTTAGCGGTGTAAATGACATAGTCATCTCTGGCCATGCCCTTGTAAGCGGTCACGTCGTCCAGGTCGGTCTTGGAGCCGCCAGCCAGAGCAAACTGGGTGGAGCTGACGTAAGTAACTTTCTTGACGCTGAAGGGAACGACCATGAAGAAGTCGATCTTGCCATTGCCGTCCTTATCCACTGCGGTGAACTTCTGAGCGTCATACTTAGTGATATTGTCGCCAGCTTTGACATTAATGTTAGTATCGTCCTTAGCATACTGACCAGCAACATCCCACAGAGCGGAATCGCGGTATTCAGCGGAGGTGCTTGCAGTAGCATCCTTGGTCTTGATATCGAACAGAGCAGTCTTAGCAGAGGTGGTGAACTGATAGACAGGGACCGTAGCCAGAGTCAGACCAGACTGCAGCTTGTAGGTCTGACCGTTCATCTTAAAGGAGGTATCGTCGCTCTTGGTCATCTTGGGCAGATCGCCGATCAGACCAGTCAGGACCACATTGCTGTCCACGGAGAAGATGCCGTAAACCGTGTTTTCCTTGGCATTCTTGTCGTACTTGTAGACGGCCTTGACCTTCTGGCCCAGCAGAGCAGTATAGTCGGTCTTGCTTACGACGTCAACATAGTAAACGGTGGTGAGCTCACCGTTGTTTTCGCGAATCGTTCTGGGTTCGGTCAGCTTGACGGTGTAGGTCCACTTAGCATCCTTGGAGTTGTACTCGAAAGCGGACAGCTCACCCTTGGCGATGATGCCGTCGTACATCTTAGCGATCAGGTCCACCGTGGTGTTCTTGGTGTAGATGTCGGTGACGGAGCCATCGGTACGGTCAATGGAGCTGGACTTGTCGATGACATAAGCCTGCAGAGCGTTCCAAACCATCTGAGCAGCGTTGTCACGAGTCAGAGCAGCGCCGGTGTCGATGGTCTCCAGGCCCTTATACAGACCGTCCTGGTTGGCCTGAACGTTGACCTTCAGTGCCCAGGAAGCGCCGGTGTAGTTCTCCACGGTGGCGTTGTAGCCCAGAGCGACCAGCAGCATCTTAGCAGCCTCGGTAGCGGTCACGTTGCCGTTGGGAGCGAACTTGCCGCCGCCCACGCCGGAGACGATGCCCTTGGCGTAGCAGTACTCGATGAAGCCCTCAGCCCAAGCAGCGTTGGCGTTGCCGCGAACGTCGTTAAAGGTGGGGGTGGTGTTAGTGGCGGTAGCGGGAGTGGTGCCACCGTTGAGCAGGTGATCTTGGACTGATCAGAGAACGCCGCCCCGGCCCCTACGACCATGACGGACAGCATCATAGCCACGCAGAGAACCAGGGACAGAACCTTCTTCTGTGGCCAGGGGCTGAGACGGGGCCGAACGGTGCGTCCTTTCCCACGATTTTCCCACGGGCTTCCCACGAAAAAATGGAAAAATTTAGTCGATTTTTGGACAGAAAAAACGCCCGCAAATGCGGACGAATTTTCTAAATTCTGGATTTTTTCAGTGGGGATGCTTGATGTTTTTGGGTAAAAACGCCTGCCAAGGAAGTGTGTCGCTCAGCTCGATGAGGATGGGAGAATAGCCGCCCAGGTTGTCATAGCCGGGGTTGTTTCGGGCGGGGACGCTGGTGGGGACGATGATGGGCAGGGAGACGACCAGGCAGGCGCCGCCGTCCTGGCTGCTCTGGGCGACCATGACGCCGCCGTGAAGGGCGACGATGCGCTGGGCGTTGTACAGACCGAGACCGGCCCCCTCGCCGGGGCGGGGCACTTCCTCCGTGGCCTCCCCGGAAAAAAGGTGGGACATGCGGTCCTCCGGGATGCCGACGCCGGTATCCCGAACGGAGATGACGCAGCGGCCATTTTCTGCATGGAACTTCATCTCCACTTCGCCGCCCTTGCCCGCGGCCCGGACGCCGTTGGAGACCAGCGCCAGGAGCATTTGCGTCAGCAGAGACTTGCTGCCCTTGAACGGCAGATGGTCCACGTTGGTGCTGTAAGAGAAGCGGACCCCGGCCAGGTCGGCCAGCCAGGTGGCCTCATCCGCCATGCCCTGGCAGACCATGGCCAGGTCAAAGCCCTCCTCGCGGGGGAAGGATTTGTAGTTCAGCTCCTGGGTCAGCTCAGCTTGACGGGTCAGGCGGAGCATCTGAAAGACCAAGCGGTTCTGGTTGGCCAGGTCCTGCTCCAGACCGTCCAGCAGGCCGTTGTCCTCCAGGACCTGCTGCATTTTCCACTGGGTCGCGGAAAGGTTTGACAGGCACTCGCGCATACGATAGACGGCATTGGAAAAAGGATGCTTCTTCTCCGGCGGAGGGTCCAGATCCCGCAGGACCAGCAGGTCGCCCTCTTGAAGCTGGGAGACGGTCACAAAATAAAATGTCTTTCCCAGGGCGATCTCCATGCCGCCGGGGTGCTCGGCCAGGGCGGGCAGCAGATCTTTGGGGAAGTCTTCCTTTTTCAGCAGGGCCTGCCCGGCTTCGTTGGAATAGAGGATCTGGCCGGCGTACAGAAAAATGACGGCCTCCGGGAAGCTGCCATACTGTTCGCTCAAGCGGTCTGTGAGAAAATCCATAGCGTCAACTCCTTGGAAATGAAAGGGAAATGGAAGGATAACAAGATAAGAGGGGCTAGAAGATTCGTTTGTTCCTTCTAATTTTTAGTGTAACAAATATTGGAAAGAAAAACAAGAATTTTGTCGAAAAAGGTCGAGAGGAGAAAAGCTGGGGGAAAGAGAAACTTTCTCTTTCATCTTGGCGAAAGATGGGGTATAATGTAGTCGCCTTGACGGGCAAATATAAGAATTATGATGCGGAAAGGATTTAAGCGACAATGGGTATGAAAGTAGGCATTAACGGATTCGGCAGAATTGGCCGCCTGGTGCTTCGGTTGGGGAGCGAACGGCCGGACATTGAGTTCGTCGGCATCAACAGCCACAGCCAGACCCCGGACTACATGGCGTATCTGCTGAAGTACGACAGCGTACACGGCCGGTTCCAGGGCGAGGTGAGCTGGGAGGGCGACGACCTGATCGTCAACGGCCGCCGCATCCGCGTGTTCCACTGTGAGGAGCCGGGCGAGATCCCCTGGGGCTCTGTCGGCGCGGAGTATATCATCGAGAGCACCGGCAAGTTTACCACCGCAGAAAAGATGAAGGGCCACCTGGACGGCGGGGCCAAGAAAGTCCTGCTGACCGCCCCCTCGAAGGATGACACCCCCATGTTTGTCATGGGCGTGAACAACACATCCTATGACAAGAGCATGGACTTCGTTTCCAACGCCTCCTGCACCACCAACTGTCTGGCTCCCGTGGCCAAGGTCCTGCACGACACCTTCGGCATCAAAGAGGGCCTGATGACCACCGTTCACTCCATCACCGGCAGCCAGAAGACCGTGGACGGCACCTCCAAAAAAGACTGGAGAGGCGGACGCGCTGCCTCCGGCAACATCATCCCCTCCACCACCGGCGCCGCCAAGGCTGTGGGTAAGGTCATCCCCAGCCTGTCCGGCAAGCTCACCGGTATGTCCCTGCGGGTGCCCACCCTGGACGTGTCCGTGGTGGACCTGACCGCTGAGCTGGAGACCCCCGCCACCTATGACCAGATCTGCGCCGCCATGAAGGCCGCCGCACAGGGCCCCATGGCCGGGATCTTAGACTACACCGATGAGGCCGTCGTTTCCACCGACTTCCTGGGCGACCGCCACACCGCCATCTTCGACGCCAAGGCAGGCATCTCCCTCAACGACCACTTTGTCAAAGTCGTGGCCTGGTATGACAACGAAGCCGGTTACTCCGCCAAGACCGTTGATCTGCTGGAGTACATGTATAAAGTGGACCATCAGTGACCAAATATACACCGAGCAAGATGTAGAATTATGTAGAAAGGACGCAGGCGAAACCACCTGCGTCCTTTCTCTTTATCATACTATACTCTATACTATATTTGACCGATTCCCACGAAACCCGTCGAATCCAGAAAATCATTTTATCTTGAGAAAAAGAAAACTGTCAGGGTAGGGCCTGACAGTTTTCTCTCGCCTTGACCATAAAACCGAAGGGGTAATAACTTCGGCCACTCCCTCCGATGTTTTCAAAGGAAGTGATGGCCATGGTGACTTATAGTGACCTATTTCAATACGTGCACATTATAACTAAACTCCTCGTCCTTGTCAAGGGCGGGGAGCTTCTTTTTTATTGCGAATCATGTCGGTTTATGCTATACTCGTTTTGGGTTTTGAGTAGAGTCTGCCCGGAACTGACGGTTTGCCCTCGTGCGGGGGTAATAACTTCGAGTCCCCCCGACGTTTTTCTGAGGGGGTGATGGCCATGGTGACCTATAGTGATTTGTTTCAGTATAGTCTCGTTATCATTGGTATTGTTGCTCTGATTATTCAGATCTTCAAAAAGAAGTGACCGTCAGGAAGGCACCCTGACGGTCACTGTGGACTAGTTCCATAAATCTTCGGGGCAAACCGTTTGTCCGGTCAGATCTTCTGCTCATAGTATAACCCAGGCTCCTCGCTCTTGTCAAGGGCGGGGAGCTTCTTTTTTGTGACGGCTCCCCTTGCTCCATTGTAACATTGTGTCGGCGCTGAAAGACGGGGATCGGGTCTGAATCCTACATTTTGTATCTTTTTCGCCGATAATACCAGATGTTGCGTCTAATTTTGTTACCATTTTGTAACCAGATTACCGTTGTGTTACAAAATGGCCGGACCCCTTTACAAATCGCTCCATTTTTCGTATAGTAACCGTAGGACAAATCCAAACCCGCTGCGCCCGGCGCAGATACTGCAACGGCATGCCACAGTATGTGTGTCGGACAGTGTGGGGACGGAGGCGTTCAAAAAATTTTATAAGGAGGAATTCCTCATGAGAAACCTGAAGAAGGTTCTGTCCCTGGTTCTCTGCGTGGCTATGATGCTGTCCGTCATGGTCGTAGGGGCCGGGGCGGCGTTCTCTGATCAGTCCAAGA
>SFDG01000127.1 GCA_004558305.1 Phocaeicola plebeius | reverse complement strand
GAACAGGATGTCGGCAATGCCGTTTCCTCCCTGTTCGCCGGGGTACCAGGCCGTCAGCAGGGCATTTGACACCTCATTGGCCAGGTTCATGTTCAGCGGTCGGCCTTCGATATAGACAGTCACCATCGGTTTGCCCGTAGCGGCAATGGCCCGAATCAGCTTTTCCTGGTCGCCCAGCAGGCGCAGCGTGGCGCGGTCGAAGCCTTCACCGCATTCCATGTCGGACAGGATGCCGTCGGATTCAGATACCGTGGCGGCACCGGTATTGATGTACTGCCACAGCGGCGGCAATGTCGCTCTGGGTGGTGTCGCGGATGGCGCAACCTTTGGCATATTCCACTTTTGCCTTCGGCAGGCGTGCCTTGATGGCATCCAGCAAGGTGATGACTTTGCTGCGTTCCTGCGGAGCGGTGTAGTCGCCCAGGTAGTTGTACATGACATCAGCGTTCGGACCTACCACGGCAATGCGCTGGATGTCCTTCTTCAGTGGCAGCAGTCCGTCGTTCTTCAACAGCACGGTACCTTCGCGGGCCACTTCACGTGCAATGTTACGATGGGCTTCTGAGTTGACGATTTTCTTCGCCTGTTCGGGCGATACATACGGATTCTCGAACAACCCCATGCGGAACTTCAGGCGGAGTATGTTGCTGACAGCACGGTCCAGATAGGCTTCCTTGATCTTGCCGTCCTTCACGGCTTGTGTCAGTGTGGCGTAGGCACGGGCACCCAGGTCCATGTCCGTTCCGGCTTCGATGGCTTGGATGGCAGCGTCCTGCAGGTCTTTGGCCACATGGCCGCCGGCGATGCCGTCGATGCTGGCGAGGTCAGAATAGACAAATCCTTCGAATCCCCATTTCTTGCGGAGCAGGGAGTCGATGAGGAAGGTGTTGCTGGTGCAAGGCACGCCGTCGATGGTGTTGTACGAGGTCATGACGGTAGCGGCCTTTCCCACTTCGACGGCCCGCTGGAAGCCCGGCAGGTATTCGTCGAGCAAGGCCCGCAGACCGATGTCCGCCATATTGCCGTTGTGTCCGCCACGGGGAACACCGTAGGCAGCCAGGTGCTTCAAGGTCGAATAGACATGACGGCCGTCCTTGTAGTCCGTTCCCTGCATCCCTTCCACAAAGGCTGTTCCGAGGATGCCAGTCAAGTAGGGGTCTTCACCGAAGGTCTCTTCCACACGCGACCAGCGAGGTTCGCGGGAGATGTCGAGCACCGGGCCGTAACCTACATTGGCTCCTTGCAGACGGGCTTCCAGTCCGATAGCTTCGCCCATGCGGAAAATCAGGTCCTTGTTGAAGGTGGATGCCTGCGAGATGGAAGTCGGATAGACCGTGGCACCGATGGCCATGTGGCCGTGCGGGCATTCTTCGGCAAAGAGGATAGGAATGCCCAGGCGGGTTTCCTCGACGGCATATTTCTGCAAGGCATTCAGTGCCTTTGCGGCCAGTTCGGGGTTCAGGCCGTTCTCCAAGGTCTTTTGGGTCCAGGGGTCGGCACGCAGCACGGCCCAGTAGGAACCGATGGGAGCTTTGCTCATCTGCTGCTTGAAGACTTCGGAGACGGTGACACTGTTCTTGCCGGTCTTGGTGTACATTTCCCAGCCCAGCGGACAGCAGATCTGCCCAACTTTCTCTTCGAGGGTCATACGGCCTACCAGGTCGCTGATGCGGCTTTCGATGGGAGCGTTCGCTTGTTTATAGACCGGTTGTTGTGCCGTAGCACTGCCGATACTCATCATACCGGCGACTATATATAAAAAGGTATGTTTCATCATGGTGACAGTTTGTTTTTATTGAAGTTGGAAACGAAATGCCAGCGATTCGGTGCGTGTGCCTGTCGGGATGGTAACGGTCACTTCATCGCCGTTGGTCTTGTAGTTCACTTTCTTGCCGTTCTGCAGCAAAGTCATCTTGCCTTTGGGCAGGTTGCCTTTCCAGGTGATGGTGGCAGGCAGCTGTTCGCCTTCTTCTACGGTGTAGATGGCATACAGGGTCTTGCCGTCCTTATTAGCGGTGAACCAGGTCTTGCCGTCGTGATAGACGGGGGTGATGCGGGTGTCGTAGATGGCTTCGCCGTTTGCTTTCAGCCACTGGCCCACCTTGTGCAGCCGTTCAACGACCGGCTGTTCGATGATGCCGTCGGGAGTAGGACCGACGCCCAACAGGTAACAACCGCCTTTGGCCACGATTTCCGCCAATGTAGAGATGACCTTTTCCGCCGGTTTGTAGGGCGCGTTAGGCACCCATCCCCAGTCGTGGCTCAGGGTGATGCAGCTTTCCCACGGATAGTCCAACTGAGTTTCGGGAATGCCACGTTCCGGTGTCTGGTAGTTCTCGTTCTTGCCTCGGATGCTGCGATCGACCGAAATCAGTCCTGGATGTTTCTGGCGGGCTTTGGCCAGGATGCCGTCCAGGTTCACGTCGTCGCCGGTCACCCATCCGCCGTCTAACCACAGGATGTCGAAACTGCCGTAGTTGCTGGTCAGTTCCTCCAGCTGGTTCTGCGTGAAGGTCTGGTAGTTCTTCCACCAGTCCGGATGGCGATCACGCTTGTAGTTTTCGCGACGGTTCGGCGTGGCGAAATGATCGTTCCAGTACCATTCGCAGTGCCAGTCGGGCTTCGAGAAGTAGCAGCCGATCATGAAGCCTTTCTGGCGGAAAGCGTCGAACACATGATAGGCTACATCCTTGCGCGGGTTGTCCTTGAAGGCACCGTGGGCAATGGAGAAGTCGGTGTATTTGGAGTCGTACATACAGAATCCGTCGTGGTGCTTGGTGGTGAAGATCATGTACTTGATGCCCGCATCCTGCATCACGTCCGCCCATTGTTCAGGGTTGAAATTCACCGGATTGAGGCTGTCCTTCAGTCCCCAGTACCATGCCTTGTAGTCCTGGTAGCTAAGGTCGTCACGACGGCTGATCCAATCCACGTCCTCCGAACAGATGGACCAGGATTCCACGATGCCCGGTACGGAATACAGTCCCCAGTGGAACAGTACGCCGAACTTCTGGTCCTGCCATTTGTCCAGCTTGTCCAGCACTTGCTGGTCAGTGGGCCACACATAGTCGGTAGCCTTCGATTGTTGGTGTACAAATCCTTGTACTTGTTGGGCCTCCGCTTGCTGCACGAAAGCGGCAGAAAGCAGGCAGCCCGCCAACAGATACTTGATACTTTTCATGTTATGTTATAATTTTGGTTAGATATTCTTCAAAAGGGTTCAGTGGAATGTTCCCGGCTTTCTGACTTCCATCCGGAGGAGGGTGTGTCAAAATAGAAAGCACCTGTCATTTTGCTTGTCAACGTAGTGAAGAACCAACGTTCGACGAAGTCAATCTGTAAAGCATTAGTGGATGTATACAGATGCTTCACTACGTTCAGCATGACAGTAAGGGATACATTCTTCATTCTTCATTCAAAAGAATCCATTTCAGGTTGAAGCGATAGTGCAGCCGGCTGCTCACGATATGAATCGTACCGTCGGGCGACTGCGTTCCTGCAAGATATCCTCTCGGTTCTGCATGAGTGGCATCCATCTGGAAGTTGCCGGTCCAGGCACCTCCGTACAGCATGCGTTCCTGTCCGTCGGTCAGCAGCTTGCGTACCGGCCAGGTCTTGCCTTCGTCGTAGGACAGGGCGGCAAACATTCCGTAACCCGTGAACGGCTGTCCGTCCTTGCCGGTGAAGGTCATGCCGCGGTGGGCTTTGGGGGTGCGTTGCGGATGGTCGGTAAACGATACCAGTAGGATAGGTCCTTCCTGCAGCCGCAGCAGTACTAACCGTTGTCCGCCGTCGATGGCAGTGAAAGGCGAGGCGGAGTACGTCCACGTCTTTCCCATGTCTGTTGACCGGCTCATCGGCATGTATTTCTTGCCATCTTTTTCGATGCCGTTGCCGCGCCCCAGGGCCAGCAGGCTGCCGTCCTTCAGGCAGACTATTCCCGCATGAATGCCGGCAATGGTCGTTCCCTTTCCTCCTTCCTGGAAGTCGGGCAGGGGAGCACCGTCCCACGGATCGTTCCAAGTCTGGCCGCCGTCGCGGCTGATATGAATCGCT
>SFDG01000126.1 GCA_004558305.1 Phocaeicola plebeius | reverse complement strand
CGTACCGGCCGTACCGCTCATGAAGCTCACCGGCACGAACACGGACATCATCACCAAGGTGATGGACACGATGGCACCGCCCAGCTCGCTCATGGCGTCAATGGAGGCCTCGCGCGAGGACTTGTAGCCTTGGTCGAGCTTGGCGTGCACGCCCTCGACCACCACAATCGCGTCATCGACCACAATCGCGATGGCCAGCACCATGGCCGAAAGAGTCAGCAGGTTGACACTGAAGCCGATAAGCTTCAGTACGAAGAACGTGGCCACCAGGGCCACCGGAATGGCAATGGCCGGAATCAGCGTGGAGCGCATGTCCTGCAGGAAGATGTACACCACGATGAACACCAGCACGAACGCCTCGAACAGGGTCTTGATTACCTCGTGGATCGAAGCGTACAGGAAGTCGTTGGCATTCAGCGAGACATTGATGTCGAGGCCGGCAGGCAGCGTGGCCTTGGCCTCCTCCAGCAGCTGCTGGATGTTGTTGATGGTCTCGGTGGCGTTCGAGCCCGCCATCTGATAGACCACGCAGGTCACCGCCTCGTGGCCGTTCACCTTGTTGCCCAACGAGTAGTCCAGACGGCCCATCTCAATCTCGGCGATGTCCTTCAGGTGGAGCACCTGTCCGTTGGCCAAGGACTTGATGACAATGTTCTCGAATTCTTCGGGCTGCTGCAGGCGTCCCTTGTAGCGGATGGTGTACTGGAACGTACCGTCCGCCCGTTCGCCGAACTGTCCCGGAGCGGCCTCCACGTTCTGTTCCGCCAGCGCGGACGACACGTCGGCAGGCACCAGCTTGTACTGCGCCATCACGTCGGGCTTCAGCCAGATACGCATGGAGTAGTCCTGACCGAACACGTTGGCGTCGCCCACACCGCGCACACGCTGGATCTGCGGCACGAGGTTGATCTTCGCATAGTTCTCGATGAACTCAATGTTATACTTGTCCGTTGTGTCATAGATGGAGAACACGATCAGCATGGAGTTCTGTCGCTTCTGGGTCGTGACACCCACCTTGGTCACTTCGGCGGGCAGCAGGCCCTGTGCCATGGAGACACGGTTCTGCACGTTCACCGCGGCCATGTCAGGGTCGGTTCCCTGCTTGAAGTAAATCTCGATGCTGGCCGAGCCGTTGTTGGAGGAGGTGGAGGTCATGTACATCATGTTCTCCACACCATTGATCTGGTCTTCCAGGGGAGCCACCACCGAGTTCAGTACAGTGGCGGCACTGGCTCCCGTATAGGTCGCGCTGACCTGCACGGTAGGAGGAGCGATGTCGGGATACTGTGTCACCGGCATCGTCACCAGTCCGATGGCACCCAGAATGACAATCAGGATGGAAATCACGGTGGAGAGCACCGGACGGTTGATGAATTTATCTAATTTCATACTTATTTCACGCGATTGGATGTTAATGAAAGACAGAATGATTAATTGAATGCCGTTGCCAGGTTGCCCTCACGCTGGTCCTTCATGGCCTGCTGGAACTTGGCCTCACTCTCGGCACGGGTAATCGGGGTGATCTGCTGGCCGTCCTTC
This sequence comes from Phocaeicola plebeius, assembly GCA_004558305.1. Taxonomy (GTDB): domain Bacteria; phylum Bacteroidota; class Bacteroidia; order Bacteroidales; family Bacteroidaceae; genus Phocaeicola; species Phocaeicola plebeius_B. The sequence goes on along the minus strand of SFDG01000126.1, from coordinate 2,246 downwards.
AAGGCCTGCACGCCTTCCACCACAATCTTGTCGCCCGCCTTCAGGCCTTCGGTCACCAGGTAGGTGCGGCCATCGTCAAGGTGCGACACCTTGATTTCCGTATATTTCACCGTGTTGTCCGCCTGGAGCACATACACGAACTTCTTGTCCTGGATGTCCACCGTAGCGTTCTGCGGGATGACGATGACATTGTCCATCGCATAGGGGAAGACCACATTGCCCGTGCCGCCGCTGCGCAGGATGCTCTGCGAATTGGGGAACACGGCCCGCAGGCTCACCGAGCCGGTCGTCTGGTCGATGACACCGCTCACGGCGTCAATCTTCCCCGGTTCGCCGTACATCGAGCCGTCGGCCAGCTGCAGGTTCACCGCGGGCAGCTTGGCCAGCTGCTCCTTCAGCGTCTCGCCCGTGCGGGTCATCTCCAGCAGCTGCTTTTCGGTCATCGAGAAGTACACGTACATGCTGCCGATCTGCGACACGGTGGTCAGCGGCTGAGCCACCGACGGGCCTACCAGTGCGCCGATACGGTAGGGGAACGTACCGATGACACCGTCCGAGGGGCTGGTCACCGTGCAGAATCCCAGGTTCTGCTTGGCGCTGGCATAGGCTGCCTTCGCCTGGGCCAGTGCAGCCTGGGCCGAGAGGGTATTGTTGATGGCTGTCTGGTATTCGAAATCGCTGATGATGCGCTGTTCGTGCAGCATCTTCTTGTTGGCTTCCGTCTCGCTCACCGTCTTCAGGCTGGCTTCGGCCGACTTCACTCCGGCAGCGGCCTGGTCGAACGCCGCCTTGTACTGGGTAGGATCAATCTGGAACAGGGCCTGTCCCTTGCGGACGGAGGCTCCCTCGTCCACACACAACTTCACGATGAAGCCCGACACCTGCGGACGGATTTCGATGTCCTGCGTTCCCTTGATGGTCGCCGGATACTGTTCCGCCTGACGGCTCGATGTCACTGTCACTGCCTCTACAGTGTACTGGTCGTCACCTAATTTCATGCCGCCCTGGCCTCCGCCACAGGCGGTCAGCAGCGCGATGCCTCCTGCAAGCAGGGCCATACGTTGCGAAGAAAATCTTCTGTTCTTTTTATTCATATTCTTACTAACGTTAATTTGGTTTCTTTCCGTTTTTTTCCGTCGAAACGCCACAGGTTTCCGTCTGTTCCCAAGTTCGCTTCCACTCGATTTATTCGGCACAAAATTAGCAAAAAAGATAACACGCAATGAGGTCTTTAACGAAGAATAACCAAAACAGGGAGGGTATATGCGAGATTGTCCTATTTTTCCGATTAATCAACCAATCGGGAGGATGGGTACAGACATGGCAGGACATCTCTTTACGGACCAGCCGGGGTCTCTTTGCGGTTTTCTCAGCAGTAGGCATAGTTCATTGGTTTTTAAAAGGTGAATACTCAATATTATCTCATTCGCTGTGCAGCGGGGTGAAGTCCGGACCTGTCTTCCCGTTCACAGGAGCAAAGTTAGTGAAAGTCCGCCGGGCCGATGTCGTTTAGCGTCGTTAACTCAGCGGGATTATTCAAGAATGGCTGTCGTAAGCATCTGACAATGACTGTTATAAGAGGACAACAACAGTTATTCTTGTAAGGCGACAAGTGCGGTTGTTCCTGTGGGGGATTTTCGGCAGAACCGGCGGATGGGGCGCATTCGCGCTGTGCCAAGTTCTTTCAACACAGAGCCACAGAACGCACAGAGTGTTTTTATTGTGAGCGGGATAGTGGTTTATTCAACACAAAGAGAGGAAGACACAAAGGGATTTTTTCTTTCTTCTTCGTTTTCTTCTCTCTACCAATGACGAAACTGTAGGGGCAGACTTATGTGTCTGCCCGGAAACATCCACCTCGGCATTCCGGGCAGACACGCAGGTCCGCCCCTACAGCGTCATCATCGAATCGTTTCACACAACGTGTGATGGTGACTCGAAATGACAGAGAAAAATAAAGAAAGCGGGAAGAAGATTCTCGGACAGTCGGGGGCCAGCCAAACGGAGTAGCAGACCGAGCGGCCGACCAATTAACATCCTTTTGCAATAGAATAAAATTCTGCACCCCCATCCCCGCTGCTGCCGGAACACGTAATACAAGTGGGGAAACACGAGATTGTGGTCATTATGTCATTAGTCATTATGTCATTAAGACACTTCACAACTTTCAGGATAAGAAACCACTTCCAATCAATATCTATATATATAATAATATATATATAATATTATATATATATTATTATATA
>SFDG01000125.1 GCA_004558305.1 Phocaeicola plebeius | reverse complement strand
GCGGAGTTCTGCGAAGACACGCATGTAGACGAGCCTTACGTTGCCCTCCACGTTGGACTTGTCCTTGGGATGGACGGGACGTGCCGGTACCACCACCGTGCCATAGTGGTTGCCCATATCCTCAAGCACTCTGTTGAGTGACGGCTCGTACCTGTCCGTCTTGATGACGGCTGCCTTCAGGTTGTCCGGCACGAGCATCTTCGGCACACCTCCCAGGTGCTTCAGGCATTGTGTGATGGCATATACGAAGTCCTCTGTGCGCTGAGAGGGGACGAAGAGCAGATAGCCGTAGTCGCTTGCGGGCAAAGTTGCGACAAAAGCCTGACACTGTACCATCTCGCCTGTCTCCATGTCGATGTATCCCATCGTGTCACCGGTAAAGTCAAGGAAGAGCTTCTCGCCACCGGAGCGCATGTCGGCAAGGATGGTCGAGGGCGATTCTTTCCCAGCCTCGGTATTCTGATTGTAGTGGAAACGGAACTGGGTGAGACTGTAGTGATCATCCGGATGCTCTTGTACGTATTCCTCCCACAGGAGTTTCAACGTGACGTGCTTGCGCTTCATCTCCTCCTGGAGATAGGGAAGCAGTGCCTTGAATACTTCAAAACGCCTGTCGGGATATGCCGCATTGCCACCCTTCAGACGATGTTCAAGCACGGGGTCGTCAAGTTTGAGAAGACCTTCTATACCGAGCTCATCGGCAAGGGCCTTCTTTACGTAGTTGTTCACGGTCTCCTTGTTGATGCCGACTATTGCGGCCGCCTTGCGGTTGGAGACTCCCTCCTTCTTCAGGAGAAGTAGTTGCTTAATCTGGCTCATTTCTTTTGTCTTTCCTGCCATGGTCGTATATTGTATGTTAGATTCGCTTCTACATACTAATAACGTAAGAAAGAGCAGAATAGTGAACGGAAATGCTCCGTTTTCTGGACGCGCACTGACGTTTCATGGAAAAAATGAACGGACATGCTCCGTTTTTCGGTCGCAAGTCATTGGATAACAGCGACTCATTTTTTCCTCTTTGAACGGCAATGCTCCGTTTTCTGTGCGATTTGGCCATCAAGAACACCATTCTCGCAACAGGTGAACGGACATGCTCCGTTTTTTCGAGCGATTTTCAGCGTTTTCAGCGATATTGAACGGATATGCTCCGTTTTCTAAGCCGTTTTCCGGTTCAAAAGTGGGTGGATTAAACCGCTCCGAGTGGGTGGACATGCTCCGTTTTCGCCACCGCCCTCCATACCACGTTGCAGTTATGCACTCACGAGCGTGCAGGGCAATGACTGGGCCTATTGCGGAATGCCCACTCCAGGAGCACCCAATGAAGGCCACTACGGAAGCGAGCGGATGAAGATGCCGGAGGTGGATGAGGACTCCAGACTTTTCAGCGGCAGTTTCACCGTGCACGCCACCATCCCCGAAGGAGCTACTCTTCGCTATACCACGGACGGGAGCACACCTACGCTGGAGAATGGAAAAACCAGCAGCGACGGATGCTTCAGCATCTCGCACACCACCGTCCTGCGGCTACGCCTGTTTGCCGACGGCTTTCTGCCCAGCGGGGTGGCTACACGCACCTACATCTATAAGGACAGGGAGTATTATCTGCCCATCGTGGCTGTGACCACAGACCCGCGCAACCTCTATGACGACTGGATTGGCTGCTATGTGAACGGAAAGAACGGCATCCTGGGCAGGGGCAGCAAGGTGGCCTCCAACCTGAACATGGATTGGGAACGCCCCGTCAATGTGGAGTATCTGACAGCCGATGGCAGGATGGTGGTCAACCAGGAGGCCAGCTTTGAGGTGGCAGGCGGTTACAGCCGTCATTTCGCGCCGGCCTCCTTCAAGGTGCAGGCAAAGAAACTGTACGACGGAAACGGTTCGTTCGCTTATCCCGTGTTCGCCCACAAGCCCTATTGCCAGTACAAGCAGCTGTTCGTGCGCAACGGCGGCAACAACAACCGCACGGATGGCGGTCCGCGCATCAAGGATGCCGTCACCCAGCAGGTGCTCACCTCAAGCGGCTACTATGTGGACGCACAGGAGTACCAGCCCGCCCATGTGTTCATCAACGGCAGGTATCTGGCCATGATGAATGTGCGTGAGCCGAATAACCGTTTCCATGGGTGTGCCAACTATGGCTATGACAACGACGAGACGGACGGTTTTGAGTACAGCAACGGAGGCTACCACCAGAAAGGAGGCACCCGGGATGCCTTCGACAGGCTGGTTGCATGCTCGGGCGAGGCCTCCACGGACGAGGGCTATGAAAAGGTGTGCCGGCTGCTGGACATGGAGGAATTTGTCCGCTACATGGCGGCCATCTGCTATACGGGAAGCTACGACTGGCTGCTGGGTGGCAACAACGTGAAGGGCTACCGCACGCAGGATGACGGGAAGTTCCATTTCGTTTTCTTCGACCAGGACCTGGCGTGGAGAGACACGGACAATGTGAAGGCCATTGACGGAGTGACCACGAACGAGGTGCTGCAGCTCTACAACAACCTGAAGCGCAACCCCGCTTTTTGCCGCCAGTTTGTGGCCTCGTACTGCATTCTCCACGGGTGTGTTTACACGCCGGAACGGTGCCAGGCTGTGGCCGACAGCATCTGTGCACTGGTGGGGGATGCCCTTGCCTTCGACTACCGCTATACCGGCAAGACCTACGGCACGCTGCAGAAGGAGATGTGGGGGGCCGACTACCGCCAGTCGCGTATTCGCTCGCTGGCGGCTGTCTACGGTCTGGGGGAAGGGATGGATGTGACCGTCTGCTCCAACCTCCCACACGCCCGTATCAGGCTGGAGGGGCAGGATCTGCCCTTCGGCAGGTTCTCGGGCACGCTGTTCGGACAGGAACGCATGGATGCAGATGCTGCAGACGGCTATGCCTTCCTTGGATGGCAGGACCCGGAGGGGAACTGGATGGGGGAAAGCCGTGATTGCACGGTTACAAGGAGCGGAACCTATACGGCTGTTTTTGAGACGGAACGCGTGGATGACGTCCCGACCGTGTGCATCAACGAAGTGAGTGCAGCCAACGACATCTTCACAAATGACTATGGCAAGCGGGCCGACTGGATAGAGCTCTACAACAGGGGGCGCGAGCCGATAGACGTGGCTGCCCTGCATTTCAGCGATGATTCCGTGAACCCCACAAAGTACCGGCTGGATGCAGCTCCAAGTGTAACCACCATCGTGCCGCCCGACGGGCACATTGTGATATGGTGTGACGGCAGGCCCTCGTTGTCCCAGCCGCATCTGCCCTTCAAGCTGAAGAACATGAAGGACGGGTTCCTTTCCCTCCACGATGCCACCGAAGGGTGGACCGACAGCATCCGCTACAACATGCATTCCTCCAAGGAAACCGTGGGCAGATACCCCGACGGCGGATGTTCCTATTATACCTTTTATCATCCCACCATCGGCAACCGTAACATGCACACCCTGTATGATACCTTCATCCGCACTACCCCGAATGCAATCGACCCGCCGCCTTCCTCCGGCGAAATTGTCTCCGCCGCCTTCTACACCCTCGACGGGAGAAGGGCAAGTCCGCAGTCCCCAGGCCTCTATATCCGGCAAACCCGTTATCGTGACGGCCGTTCTGTAGTCAGGAAGGTCATGATGCCGGTGCGGTAATCTTGACAAAACAGTCACGAAATCATGCTGTAAGAAATCTAAAGAATAGGAAGCGGGTTTGGCGTGAAAGGAGGGCTTTCTGGCAGAAAAAACACTGGCTGAGGTGGTGGATGCGTAGGATACACTATACAGATGATTATGAAAGGGAAGTACCTAAAAAGAAGAAGATACTTCCCTTTTCCGTTCAGCCTAGGCTGAA
>SFDG01000041.1 GCA_004558305.1 Phocaeicola plebeius | reverse complement strand
TGGTCTTTCTCCATGTGTTTGCCGGAAGCCATACTGATCCTCAGCACGGGATACTCCGTCCATTCCTTCTCGAACCGTTCGATGGCGAGTCCCTTGAACAGTTCCTTCCGTCCCTCGAAGTACGCCTGTAGCGTGGAGATCAGCAGGGACTTCCCGAACCGCCGGGGACGGCTCAGGAAGATGTAGTTGCTGAGGTGTATCATGTTCCAGATATACTCGGTCTTGTCGATGTACAGATAGTCATCTGTGATGATTTTTTCGAATGTCTGTATGCCCACGGGCAGTCGTTTCAGTGGCTTCTTTTCCATATCCTTCTTTGTTTTTGGGTGGTTTCGGTTTACTCTTATACTTTCTTACCGTCCGTAGTGTCCCGGTGCAGGGACATAGACCGGCTGGTGGTCCGTACCGATGTTCTGCAGCTTTCCCTCCTCGCGCAGCTGTCTCAGCACGGAGGTGGCTTTGCCCTTCATCAGTCCGCAGCATTGTTGCAGGAGCTGGCGGGTCAGGAAGGGATGGGTGGCGAAGAAGTCCGTCAGCTGCCGGTCCAGCTCCTCGTCGGTCTGTACCCGCGAGTGGCCGGCATGCTGTGTGTGCGTCAGCTGCACCGCCCCGATGGCATCTATCAGCCTCTTGTCGCTGCTGTAGTTTACCCCTGCAAACCGTACCTTGCGGTTGCGGTCGCGCAGCGGCATCTCCTCGCTCACTTCGCCTTCCACCGTCAGCCGGGGAGAGAAGTAGCCCACCCCTTCCAGATGGATGCGGCAGCCGTTGGCGAGCTGGCGGCTCATTTCCTGGTTCAGTGCCTTCAGCACCGCCAGTACGTCGGCCTTGGTCCTTGGGAGTGGAATACCAGTCGTAATTGATGCTCATGGTCTGTGGTTAAGGTAATACAATAGGGAACTTGTTCCGTTTCCGCACGCGAAGCGCAAGACGCGCAACCTACGTTGTTCGATGTCGCAACGTAGGTCACGATATGTAATGACCTACGTTGCGACATCGAACAACCTGTGTTGCGACTGGCCTGCCACTGCGTGATGGTGCAATGACGGAACCGGTACAAAGGTAATCATTCAGCACCGGATAAGCAAGCGGAACCGGCATTTGTTTCCGCAGAAAAATTACGCCCGCTCGTAGTAGATGCCTGCATCCGTCTTTCTGAAGACCAGCCGGCCCTGCCGTTGCAGTTCCAGCAGGGCAAGACAGAGCTCGGTGCTGGTCAGTGAACTGATTTTCTCCAGTTCGTTGAACGTATAGCGATACATGCCTTTCATCAGGTGATAGACCCGGAGGCTGTTTTGTTTGATAAGTTGAGTGTTGAACATAAGCCTGAGTTTTTGTTGTTATACTTCTGAACTTTTTAGGGTACTGCAAAGTTCTTGAATCTATAACAAACGGACAAGTCCTTTTTCTCGTAGAAACTGGCTTTATTAACAATTCTTCTTATCTGCTACCGCTGCCTCCGGGTGCCTGCTCATTGCTTGAACGGCGTTTCCTTCACGTAGATGCGGTAGTCCTTGATGCCGCCGGGGACATGGCTTTCCATGCGTGGCAGGTACTGCAGGGCGGAGATGTGATACGTGTCGCCCAGGTCGATGACGACGGCGTGCGGATGGGGCGTGCCCTTTACGGTGCTCCAGTAGGTGGATTCCTGCAGGTCGAAGAGCTTGTCTGCCGAGCGGTTGCCTTGCTTCACTTCCTCGCTGTCGGCATATTTCACGGTCCACGGCTCGCGCGACAGGCGTTCGCCGAATTCGTCGATTACGTACAGCTCGGCCATGCAGGTGCGGTCTTGCCCGTCGTGGGCATTCAAGGCTTCCAGACAGAGGTAACGGCCGGTGACGGGACTGCCGAACTGCACTTCCTGCCAGCCGTTGCCGGGGGCGAAGCTGCCGGTGCTGACGGGCTGTTCGCCGCTGAGGTCGAGGGTCTCGTCTGCCTCGCGGTGGAGAAGGGGACGCTGTACCTGCAACTGGTCGAGCAGCGGCTGGCGCAGGCCTTCGCTACGCGCGTCTTTCGGCCCGACGACATCGAACACCAGGATTTCGTTCTCGCCCTTGTTCTGCCAGCAGCCCGGCATGTAGAGGGTCTGCTGCGGACCGATTTCCCAGATGCGCCCCAGGGCATGACCGTTCACGTAGACCAGTCCCTTGCCCCAGGTCTCGAAGTTGAGGAAGGTGTCGGCAGGACGGTTCACGCGGAACGTGGCGCGGTAGACACCGGGGGTGCGTTGTCCGTCGGCGGCAGCAGCGGTAGTGAGGGGCCGGAACTGCATCTGGCGGTAGAAGTCGTACGTGTCGTGCAGGTTGAATACCTCCCAGTTCTTCAGGTCGCACACGAAGGTATGGCCGCCGTTGTCGACGGCAAGTTCCACCTTGTCCGTAATGCCCTTATAGTCCTTGATGGCGCGTCCGAAGTTGATGCGTCCCATCGCTTCCACGAGGATGTCGAGCCGTGCTCCCTTGCGGCAGGCCGGCAGGCGGAGCTGCTTCTCGCCGTTGCGGCGGTCCAGCTTGCCGACGAGCTGTCCGTCGAGGAAGACCTGTGCATAGTCGTGTGCCTCCTTCACGGTGAGCACCGACGGTTGCGGCAGGTCGGGCAGGGAGGTGCGGTAGAGGATGCTACCGAAGCCCTGGTCGTAGTCTTCCATCGGATGGATGTCGCGGCTCTTCCGGCCTTCCGGCAGGTTGTCGAAGAGCGGGGCCACCTCGGTGAACCGGAACGCAGGGACGGTGGTGACGGGCAGGGCGGAAGGCACCTTCGCCTGCTTCTCGCCGTACATATAGCGGGAGAGGGTCTTGCGGAGTTCCCAATACTTGGGAGTGGTCTGTCCCGATTCGCTGATAGGGGCGTCGTAGTCGTACGAGGTCACGTCGGGGGCAAAGCCGGGCGAGTTGGCACCGGCCCAGTGGCCCCAGTTGGTACCGCCGTGGGTCATGTAGAGGCTGAACGAGATGCCCTTCGACAGCATCTCGTCGATACCGGCAATCATGTCGGCGGCCGGGCGTGTCTCGTGGTTGGCTCCCCACTTGTCGAACCATCCGCTCCAGAACTCACTGCACATCAGCGGGCTGTCGGGGCGCAGCTCCTTCAGGCGGGCAAACTGTTGGTCGATGTTGGCACCGGTGCCGAAGTTCATGGTCCAGATCAGGTCGTCCAGTCCGTTCTTCGTGAAGTTCGATGACCAGTCACACTGGAACAGGGTGACATCGCCGAAGTGCTGGCGCACGATGTCGCGCACCTTCGCCACGTAGGGCTTGATCTCGCCGTAGGAGCCGTATTCATTCTCCACCTGCACCATGATGATGGGGCCTCCGTGCCGGACGGTCAGTCCGGCCACTTGCTGTGCCACTTCCTTTTCGAACAGGTCGACTCGCTCCAGGAAGTACGGATCGTCTTCTCGCAGGCGGATATCCTTTTTCTTCAGCAGCCACCAGGGCAGTCCGCCCATCTCCCATTCGGCGCAGACATAGGGTCCGGGACGGAGGATGATGTACATGCCGTTCTTCTGGCAGAGCCGGCAGAATTCGGCCAGGTCGTTTTGGCCGGTAAAGTCATAGACCCCCGGCTGCGGCTCGTGGGCGTTCCAAAACACGTACAGACAGATGGTGTTCATGCCCAGTGCCTTGCAAAGCTGGATGCGGTGCTCCCAGTAGGGCTTGGGGATGCGGGGGTAATGCAGTTCGGCGGCCTTCACCACGAATGGCTGCCCGTTGAGCAGAAACGTTCCTTTGCCGGCCACGAAGGCGGAAGGTTGGGCTGCCGGGGTAGCACTGACTGCGGAGGTTCCGAGTGCCAGCAGCAGGGCAGCCTGTAAGAAAAGATGTTAACAGAGGTTGATAAAATGGGCAAAAAAGGGGAATATATCGGCAAAATTCAAGGAAGCGGAAAAAAAAGCCGATGAGCTTGGCATTATTTAAAGATTTGTGTTACATTTGCATTAGTTTAATTTAAAACCTGATTATAGTATATGAAACCTACATTATTTCTTCTGGCAGCCGGTATGGGCAGCCGCTACGGGGGCTTGAAACAGTTGGACGGTCTGGGACCGAACGGTGAAACAATCATGGACTACTCCATCTACGACGCTATCCGTGCGGGATTCGGCAAACTGGTGTTCGTCATCCGCAAGGATTTCGAACAGGAATTCCGTGAAAAGATCATCTCTAAATACGAAGGGCACATCCCTTGCGAACTGGTGTTCCAGGCACTCGATGCACTGCCGGAAGGGTTCACTTGTCCCGAAGGACGTGTGAAGCCCTGGGGTACGAACCATGCCGTCATGATGGGTTCGAAGGTCATCAAGGAACCGTTTGCCGTCATCAACTGCGATGACTTCTACGGCCACGACTCTTTCCGTGTGATGGGCGAATTCCTGGCCAACCTCCCCGAAGGTGCCAAGAACACGTACTCGATGGTAGGTTTCCGTGTGGGCAATACCTTGAGCGAAAGCGGTACGGTTTCACGCGGTATCTGCGGCACGGACGACAACCGTATGCTGACTTCCGTGGTTGAACGCACCAAGATCCAGCGCATCGACGGCGAAGTGAAATACATCGACGACAACGGCGAATGGACGGCCACTGCCGACACGACTCCGGTGAGCATGAACTTCTGGGGTTTCACTCCCGACTATTTCGCCTACAGCGAAGACTTCTTCAAGGGCTTCCTGAGCGATCCGAAGAACATGGAGAACCTGAAGAGCGAATTCTTCATCCCCTTGATGGTGGACAAGCTGATTCACGACGGTACGGCTACCGTGAAGGTACTCGACACGACGAGCAAGTGGTTCGGTGTAACGTATCCGGAAGACCGTCAGAGCGTTGTCGACAAGATCAAGGCACTGGTGGATGCCGGCGAATATCCGGAACATCTCTTTAATTAAGCGACTGTTTAGTCAATATTCAGTCTGCCGCTTTTTTTCATGAGGGTGTGTCAAAAGAAACGCAACGTTGGTTTTGACACACCCTCATTTTTATCTTCCTGAGAAGGACATTCTGTTGTTCCTGTAGTCGGATTATTTCACTTCCAGTGTGACGATGGACTTGGCGGGCAGTTTCACCTGCAGGCCTTCCTTCGTGAGGCGGGCTTCCTTGAACGCCTGGGGCTGCACACGGGTCGGCTGGTCGAACGAGTTGTAGTCATCGATGCGCTCCGAGGTCAGGATGCGTCCTTCCACGCTTTTCGCCTTCAGTCCCTCCAGGTGCAGGGTCACTTCTTCCGTGTCGGTGAGATGGACATTCGACAGCGAGATGTGGATGCGCCCTTCCTGGTCGCGCGAGGCGGTGGCACTGACCATGGGCACCCGGCGCTTGTCGCGCACTTCCTTGTAGGTGCATTCCACTTCTACCGGCAGGTAGGTGGCGTCCTGGTGGACATTGTACATCTCAAAGACATGATAGGTGGGCGTCAGTACCATCTTGTCCTCTTGCGTGAGGATCATCGACTGCAGTACGTTGGCAATCTGTGCGATGTTCGTCATCTTGATGCGGTCGGTGTACTTGTGGAAGATGTCGAGGGTGAGCGAAGCCACGAACGCATCGCGCAGGGTGTTCTGCTGATACAGGTGGCCCGGCACGGTGCCCGGTTCTTCATCCCACCAGGTTCCCCATTCGTCCACGAGCAGGGCAATCTGTTTCTTCGGGTCGAAGCGGTCCATGATGGCTATGTGGCGTTTCACCACCTCCTCGATTTCGCGGCACTTGCCCAAGGTCCAGTAATAGTCTTCGTCGGAAAACTGTGTGGCAGAGCCTTTGCTGCCCGACCAGCCGAGTACAGTATAATAATGTAAGGAAATGCCGTCCATGCGGTGGCCGATGTTGCGCATCAGCACTTCGGTCCAGTTGTAGTCATAGTCGCTGGCCCCGCTGGCAATCTTGAACAGCCGGTTGCCGTTGTAGTTGCGGCAATAGGTGGAGTAGCGACGGTACAGGTCGGAGTAGTATTCCGGGCGCATGCTCCCGCCACATCCCCAGCTCTCGTTGCCCACGCCGAAGTATTTCACCTTCCAGGGTTTCTCCCGTCCGTTTTCCAGACGGAGCTTCGCCATCGGACTGCCCTGTTCGGAAGTCATGTATTCCACCCACTTGGCCATTTCTTCCACCGATCCGCTTCCCACGTTGCCGCTGATGTAAGGCTCGCAGCCCAGCAGTTCGCAGAGGTTCAGGAACTCGTGCGTGCCGAAGCTGTTGTCCTCCACGGTGCCGCCCCAGTTGTTGTTCACCATGTGCGGGCGGTTCTCTTTCGGCCCGATGCCGTCCATCCAGTGGTATTCATCGGCAAAGCAGCCGCCCGGCCAGCGCATGACGGGGACCTTCAGCCGTTTCAGGGCTTCCAGCACGTCGGTGCGGTAGCCCTGGGTGTTGGGAATAGGAGCGTCTTCGCCGACCCACAGGCCGCCGTAGATGCAGGTGCCGAGGTGTTCGGCGAACTGGCCGTAGATTTCTTTCGGGATGATGCGCGAACCTTGGTCCGCATGAATGTTCACCGTAGCCGTCTGCTGGGCGAACAGGGGAAGTGACAGGCTGAAAGCCGCACAAAGAATTGCATTTTTCATATTGTTTTTTTTCTAATAGGTAAGTTGAAGATTTTCCAGCAAAGCTACTCATTCTTTTTGATTGTGCAAGGAGTTGAATATGTTTTTTTGGCATCTCACAAGAAAAAGGACAATAAATCGAAAAACATGTTGCATAACAGGAGAATATATTAGTGTATTATTACACTTATTTGTAATATTGCACCCGAATTGAGTGTGAATGATACACCTTAGAAAACCTGAATAAACTTACATAATATTCTTTACCATGAATCAAAGAAACAAACAGAGGCTGGCAGGCATCTTTGCCTGCGCTATGGCTGCTTTTCTGATGGGCAGCTGTACCGGCGGGACCCGTCAGGAGGCCCGTACGTTGTCGGGACTGAATCCGGCCGACTTTGAAGCCGTTGTCGGGGAAGGGAAGGAGGTCCACCTTTACACACTGACCAATGCTTCGGGCATGGAGGTCTGCATCACGAATTTCGGCGGACGCATTGTCTCCTTGATGGTGCCCGACCGCGACGGAAAGATGACCGACGTGGTGCTGGGATTCGACAACATCAACGACTATCAGCAGGTCCCCAGTGACTTTGGCGCGTCTATCGGCCGCTATGCCAACCGCATCAATCAGGGACGCATCGTGCTGGACGGGGATACCCTCCAGCTGCCGCAGAACAATTACGGACACTGCCTGCACGGCGGACCTACCGGCTGGCAGTACCAGGTATACGAAGCGGAGCAGCTGGACAACCGTACTCTGCGTCTGTCCCTGCAATCGCCCGACGGCGACAACAACTTCCCCGGCAATGTGACGGCAGAGGTGACCTACCGCCTGACCGACGACAATGCTATCGACATTGCCTACCGGGCCACGACCGACAAGAAGACGGTGGTCAACATGACTCACCACTCGTACTTTAACCTGAATGGCGATCCTTCCCGTTCGGGCATGGACCAGGTGCTGTATGTGGCTGCCGACAGCATCACCCCCGTAGACAGCACCTTCATGACCACCGGCGAGATGATGGCCGTTGCCGGCACTCCCTTTGATTTCCGAACGCCCAAGACCATCGCTCCCTCGGTGGAGGAAGAGACTGACCAGCAGATACGGTATGGCAAGGGCTTCGACCACAACTGGGTGTTGAATACCCGTGGCGATGACACGCAGGTGGCCGCCCGTTTGAGCAGCCCCTCTACCGGCATTACCCTGGAAGTCTATACCGACGAACCGGGCATCCAGGTCTATACCGCCAACTTCCAGGACGGAACGGTGAAAGGCAAGGGAGGTATCTTCTATCCCTTCCGTGTTTCGGTCTGCCTCGAAACCCAGCATTATCCCGACACGCCCAACAAGCCCCAGTGGCCGTCAGCCGTTCTGGAACCGGGACAGACTTATACCAGCCATTGTGTCTACCGATTCGGAGTGGAGAAATAACCCAGTAGATGATTGTTAAACTTTAATATTGATAGCGTGGAAACATTAGATTGGATTGTAATTGCCATTTTCTTCTTGGCATTGATTGGGATTATTTTCTGGGTAGTGAGTCAGAAACAGGACAGCTCCGCAGATTACTTCTTGGGTGGGCGCGATGCAACATGGATTGCCATCGGCGCTTCGTTGTTCGCTTCGAACATTGGTTCGGAACACTTGATCGGTCTGGCCGGTGCCGGTGCATCGAGTGGTATGGCGATGGCCCATTGGGAAATCCAGGGATGGATGATCCTGATACTGGCGTGGGTGTTCGTACCCTTCTATACCCGTAGTATGGTTTATACGATGCCCGAATTTCTGGAGCGACGCTATAATTCGCAGTCGCGTACCATCCTCTCGGTCATCTCTCTGGTAAGCTATGTGCTGACCAAGGTGGCCGTGACGGTCTATGCCGGCGGACTGGTGTTCCAGCAGGTCTTCGGCATCAAGGAACTCTGGGGCATCGACTTCTTCTGGATTGCCGCCATCGGCCTGGTCATCCTCACGGCCCTCTATACGATTTTCGGAGGCATGAAGTCCGTGCTCTATACCTCTGTCCTGCAGACACCGATCCTGCTGCTGGGCTCGTTGGTCATCCTGGTGCTGGGCTTCAAGGAACTGGGCGGATGGGACGAAATGATCCGTACCTGTAGTGCCGTGACCGTCAACGAGTATGGAGATACCATGACCAACCTTATCCGCAGCAACTCCGACCCTGACTTCCCCTGGCTGGGTGCATTGGTCGGCTCTTCGATTATCGGTTTCTGGTACTGGTGTACCGACCAGTTCATCGTTCAGCGTGTGCTCTCGGGCAAGAACGAGAAGGAAGCCCGTCGGGGTACCATCTTCGGGGCTTATCTGAAATTGCTGCCGGTGTTCCTTTTCCTGATTCCGGGTATGATTGCCTTTGCCCTTCACCAGAAGACGATGGGCGACGGCGGATTCCTGCCCTTGCTGGCTAACGGTAACCCGAATGCCGACGCAGCCTTCCCCGTGCTGGTGGCCAAGCTGCTGCCGGCCGGTATGAAAGGACTGGTGGTCTGCGGCATCCTGGCCGCCCTGATGAGCTCATTGGCTTCGCTGTTCAATTCGTCGGCCATGCTGTTCACCATTGACTTCTACAAGCGATTCCGTCCGCAGACTTCCGAAAAGAGGCTGGTGGTCATCGGACAGATTGCCACCGTGGTGATTGTGGCCTTGGGCATTCTGTGGATTCCCATCATGCGTTCGGTAGGCGACGTGCTCTACACCTATCTGCAAGATGTGCAGTCGGTTCTGGCTCCGGGCATTGCCGCCGCCTTCCTGCTGGGTATCTGCTGGAAGCGCACCTCGGCACAAGGCGGTATGTGGGGCCTGCTGAGCGGTATGATCATCGGTCTGACCCGTCTGGGTGCCAAGGTCTACTACAGCAATGCCACCGATGCAGCCGACGGCCTGTTCAAGTACCTGTTCTATGACCTGAACTGGTTGTTCTTCTGCGGCTGGATGTTCCTGTTCTGCCTGGCGGTGGTAGCTATCGTCAGCCTGTGCACGCCGGCGCCTTCTGCCCAGAAGATCCAGGGACTGGTATTCGGTACCGCCACTCCCGAACAGGTGGCTGCTACCCGTGCCAGCTGGACGCGCTGGGATGTCATCCACTCCATCATCATAGTGGGCATCACTGCCGCCTTCTACTGGTACTTCTGGTAAACAATAGATAATGAACCAACGGAAGGTGTGCCGGCAAGGGGGTCCCTCGGCGTCGGCACACTTTCCGATGAATGAACTGCGATATATGTCTGAATACTATAGTAGTCACCCGAAATTCTACGTGTCGGTCGACTGTATCATTTTCGGGTTCGACAAAAAAGAACTGCATTTGTTGTTGCTCAAGCGCAACTTCCAGCCCGCGCAAGGCGAATGGTCGCTGATGGGAGGGTTCGTGCAGGTGGGCGAAAGTACCGACGAGGCCGCCCGCCGTGTGCTGAAAGAACTGACCGGACTGGACAACGTGTATATGGAACAGGTGGGGGCCTTCGGTGCCGTCGACCGCGATCCCGGAGAACGGGTCGTATCGGTGGCCTACTGTGCCCTGATCAACATCAACGCCTACGATGCCGTCCAGGTGAAGATGCACAACGCCCACTGGGTACGGCTGGGCGAACTGCCTCTGCTGATCTTCGACCATTCACAGATGGTGGAGCAGGCGCTCGGACTGATGCGGACGAAGGCGGCGACGGCCCCCATCGGTTTCAACATGTTGCCCAAGCTGTTTACCCTCACCCAGCTGCAAAACCTCTACGAGGCCATCTACGGGGAAGCTATCGACAAGCGCAACTTCCGGAAGAAGGTGGCCGAGATGGGATTCATCGAGAAGACCGACAAGATAGACAAGACCGGGTCGAGGCGCGGAGCGGCGTTGTACAAGTTCAACAACCGGGTGTATCGCAAAGACCCCAAATTCAAACTGTAACTTAACATTTCTGATTTATGCTCGAAGAACTGAAAGAAAAAGTGTTCCGCGCCAACCTGGACCTGGTGAAGCACGGACTCGTGATTTTTACCTGGGGCAACGTGTCGGCCATCGACCGTGCCACCGGCCGGGTGGTCATCAAGCCCAGTGGGGTATCGTACGAGGAAATGAAGGCCGACGACATGGTGGTGGTCGACCTGGAAGGCCATGTCGTGGAGGGCAGCCTGCGCCCCTCCAGCGATACGCCGACCCATCTGGTGCTGTACAAGGCATTCCCCGAAATCGGGGGCGTGGTGCATACCCATTCCACTTATGCCACCGCATGGGCACAGGCCGGTAAGGACATTCCCAATATCGGCACCACCCACGCCGACTATTTCCACGATGCCATCCCCTGCACGGCCGACATGACCGAGGCGGAAGTGAAGGGAGCTTACGAACTGGAGACGGGCCATGTCATCGTGAAGCGTTTTGAAGGATTGAATCCCGTCCACACTCCCGGCGTGCTGGTGAAGAACCACGGCCCCTTCTCGTGGGGAAAGGATGCGCACGATGCCGTCCACAATGCCGTCGTCATGGAACAAGTCGCCAAGATGGCCAGCATTGCCTATATGGTCAACCCCCATCTGACCATGAATCCGCTTCTGGTGGAAAAACATTTCAGCCGCAAGCACGGACCGAACGCCTATTACGGACAAAAGTAAGCGGCCCGCTTCGTGAATTGCCGGAACAACAACATGATTAACAAACATTCAACGATTTTCAAATGAATAATTACAAAGTTTGGTTCGTTACGGGAGCACAGCTCCTGTACGGAGGCGATGCAGTCATCGCGGTAGATGCCCACAGTACTGAAATGGTAGCCGGCCTGAATGCCAGCGGCAAGTTGCCTGTAGAGGTGGTTTATAAAGGAACCGCCAACTCCTCGAAAGAAGTGGAAGCCGTCATGAAGGCGGCCAACAACGATGAAACGTGCATCGGTATCATCACCTGGATGCACACATTCTCGCCGGCCAAGATGTGGATTCACGGTCTGCAGCAGCTCAAGAAGCCCTTGCTGCACCTCCATACCCAGTACAACCGCGAAATCCCCTGGGACACGATGGACATGGACTTCATGAACCTGAACCAGTCGGCCCATGGCGACCGCGAGTTCGGCCATATCTGCACCCGCATGCGCATCCGTCGCAAGGTAGTGGTCGGCCACTGGCAGGACGAAGAGACGCAGCGCAAGATTGCCGTATGGATGCGCGTCTGCGCCGGCTGGGCCGATGCACAGGATATGCTGATTCTCCGATTCGGCGACCAGATGAACAACGTGGCCGTGACCGACGGCGACAAGGTGGAAGCCGAACAGCGGCTGGGCTACCATGTAGACTATTGTCCGGTGAGCGAACTCATGACCTATCATGCACAGGTGAAGGACGAAGAGGTGGACGCTTTGGTGGCTACGTATTTCCAGAGCTACGACCACGATGCCGAACTCGAAGACCCGTCGACCGAAGCCTACCGGAAGGTTTGGAATTCGGCCAAGGCGGAACTCGCCTTGCGGGCCATCCTGAAGGCCAAAGGGGCGAAAGGCTTTACCACCAACTTCGATGACCTTGGCCAGACCGACGGCAGCTTCTTCGACCAGATTCCCGGACTGGCCTCCCAGCGTCTGATGGCGGAAGGCTACGGCTTCGGGGCTGAAGGCGACTGGAAGTCGGCTGCACTCTACCGTACCGTCTGGGTGATGAGCCAGGGTACAGGCTGCTCGTTCCTCGAAGACTATACCTTGAATTTCGACGGTGCCAACAGCTCTATCCTACAGGCCCACATGCTCGAAGTGTGTCCGCTCATTGCCGCTGCCCGTCCGCGCCTGGAAGTGCACTTCCTCGGCATCGGCATCCGTAAGAGCCAGACCGCCCGTCTGGTCTTCACTTCCAAGACAGGTACGGGTTGCACCGCTACCGTCATCGACCTCGGCAACCGCTTCCGTCTGATTGTGAACGACGTGGAATGCATCGAGCCGAAACCTCTGCCCAAGCTCCCCGTGGCTTCTGCCCTGTGGATTCCCATGCCCAACTTTGAAGTGGGGGCCGGAGCCTGGATCTTGGCCGGCGGAACGCACCATTCCTGTTTCTCCTACGGCCTGTCGGCTGAATACTGGGAAGACTATGCCGAGATTGCCGGCATCGAGATGGTGCACATCAACCGGCATACTACTATCAGCGAGTTCAAGAAAGAACTGCGCATGAACGAAGTCTACTACATGTTGAACAAGGCACTCTGCTGACAGAGTGCCATAGCCTGTTTGCCCCATGAAAACAGATGAAAAAACGATAATCGAATCCGGTCAGGCCATTTTGGGTATTGAGTTCGGATCTACCCGTATCAAGGCCGTCTTGATTGACCCGGACAACCGACCCATTGCCCAGGGCAGCCATACGTGGGAAAACCAGCTGGTGGACGGACTGTGGACCTACAGCCTCGATGCCATCTGGAGCGGTCTGCAGGATTGCTATGCCGACCTCCGTGCCGATGTGCAGCGGCAGTACGGTGTCGAACTGCAGCAGTTGGCCGCCATCGGCATCAGTGCGATGATGCACGGCTACATGGCGTTCAACCGCCGGCAGGAAATCCTTGTGCCGTTCCGCACGTGGCGCAACACCAACACGGGCGAGGCGGCAGCTGCCCTCAGTGAACTGTTTGTCTACAACATTCCGCTGCGCTGGAGCATCTCTCACCTTTACCAGGCTATCCTCAACGGGGAGGAACACGTGGGCGAGATTGATTATCTCACCACCCTGGCCGGTTACATCCACTGGCAGTTCACCGGCGAGAAGGTGCTCGGCATCGGTGACGCTTCGGGAATGCTGCCCATCGACTCTGCTCTCAAGGACTATTCGCCGGCCATGGTCGAGAAGTTCGACCGGTTGGTGGCTCCGAAGGGATATACCTGGAAGTTGCTTGATATTCTGCCGAAGGTGTTGCCTGCCGGTGCACCTGCCGGGGTGCTGACTCCCGAAGGGGCCGCTCGTCTCGATGTGTCCGGCCATTTGCAGGCAGGCATTCCGCTCTGTCCGCCCGAAGGAGATGCCGGTACGGGCATGGTGGCTACCAATGCCGTGAAGCAGCGCACCGGCAACGTGTCGGCCGGAACGTCGTCGTTCTCGATGATTGTGCTGGAGAAAGAACTCTCGCAGCCCTATGAGATGATTGACAGGGTGACTACCCCCGACGGCAGTCTGGTGGCCATGGTACACTGCAACAACTGCACGTCCGACCTCAACGCATGGGTCGGTCTTTTCCGCGAATACCAGGAGCTGCTGGGTGTGGAAGTCGACATGAACGAGGTGTACGGCAAGCTCTACCACCATGCGCTGACCGGCGATGCCGACTGTGGCGGACTGGTCTCGTTCAACTATATCTCCGGCGAGCCTGTGACGGGACTGACCGAAGGACGGCCTTTGTTCGTCCGTTCGGCTACGGATGCCTTCAACTTGGCCAACTTCATGCGCACGCACCTCTACGCATCGGTAGGTGTGCTGAAAATCGGCAACGACATCCTGTTCAACGAGGAGAAAGTCCAAGTCGACCGGATTACCGGTCACGGCGGGTTGTTCAAGACCAAGGGAGTGGGACAGCGCGTACTGGCAGCCGCCCTGCATTCGCCCATCTCTGTCATGGAGACGGCGGGCGAAGGCGGGGCCTGGGGCATTGCTCTGCTCGGAGCCTACCTGGTGAAGGGGCAGGGCCGGTCGCTCGCTGACTTCCTCGACAACGACGTCTTTGCCGGCTATGCCGGTGAGGAAATCGCTCCCACCCCCGAAGAAGTGGCCGGATTCAATGCCTATATCGAGAACTACAAGGCGGCCCTGCCCGTAGAGCAGGCAGCGGTAAATTGTCTGAAATAATGAAAAACGATCCTATGAAATCATTCGGTTATTTACTCACGGCTTTGGCACTGGGCGGCTCCTTGTCGCTCGGCGCACAGGGCGTGAACGAACTGGTCGTACAGACCAACAAGCCGGGAGCAGCGATACCTTCCACTCTCTACGGCCATTTCTTCGAGGACATCAATTTCGGTGCGGATGGCGGCCTGTATGCCGAACTCATCAAGAACCGTTCGTTCGAGTTTGCCCAGCCCCTGATGGGGTGGGAGGCCTTCGGGCACATCACCGTCAAGGACGACGGACCGTTCGAACGTTGCCCGCACTATGTGCGTATGGAATACCCCGGTCACGACGAGAAACGTACCGGACTGGAGAACAGTGGTTTCTTCGGCATAGGGCTGAAGAAGGATGCCACGTACCGCTTCAGCGTATGGGCGCGGGGAGAAGGCCAAAAAATCCGGGTGCAGCTCATCGACAAGTACACGCACGGCTCTTCGCAGGTCATCGTGACGCAGGATGTGAAGCTGGACCAGGCGGACTGGAAGAAATACGAGGTGACCTTCACCTCGCCCGTGACCATCGAGAAAGCTCACTTGCGCATCTTCCTCAAGTCGAAAGGCACGGTGGACCTGGAGCACATCTCGCTGTTCCCTACCGATACGTGGAAAGGGCGTGAGAACGGCCTCCGCAAGGACCTGGTGCAGGCCCTGGTGGACACGAAGCCCGGTATTTTCCGTTTCCCCGGCGGCTGCATTGTCGAGGGAACCGACCTTGCCACCCGTTACAACTGGAAAAACTCGGTCGGCCCGGTCGAGAACCGTCCGACCAACGAAAACCGTTGGCATTATACGTTCGAACACCATTTCTTCCCCGACTATTTCCAGTCTTATGGCATGGGTTTCTTCGAACTCTTCCAGCTGGCAGAGGACATGGGAGCCGAACCGTTGCCCATCGTCAACTGCGGTCTGTCTTGCCAGTACCAGAACCATGACGAGAAGGCGCACGTGCCGGTTGACCAGCTCGACGGCTACATCCAGGATGCACTCGACCTTATCGAGTTTGCCAACGGGGAGGTGACCACTACGTGGGGCAAGCTCCGTGCCGACATGGGGCATCCCGAGCCTTTCCATCTGAAGTTCATCGGGGTGGGCAACGAACAGTGGGGACCCGAATATCCGGCCCGTCTGGAACAGTTTGTCACTGCCATCCGCAAGGCTCATCCGGGTGTGAAGATTGTCGGTTCGTCCGGTCCTAACTCCGAAGGCAAGGATTTCGACTACCTCTGGCCGGAGATGAAGCGGCTGAAAGTGGACTTGGTGGACGAGCATTTCTATCGTCCGGAAACCTGGTTCCTGCAGTCGGGCAACCGGTACGACAACTACGACCGGAAAGGGCCGAAGGTATTTGCCGGCGAGTATGCCTGCCACGGCAAGGGCAAGGGGTGGAACCATTTTGAGGCAGCTCTGCTCGAAGCCGCTTTCCTGACCGGCGTGGAGCGCAATGCCGATGTGGTGGAAATGGCTACTTACGCTCCGTTACTGGCGCATGTCGACGGCTGGCAGTGGCGTCCCGACCTGATCTGGTTCGACAACTTGCGCAGTGTCCGTTCGTGCAGCTGGTACGTGCAGTCACTGTATGGCCATAACAAAGGTACCCGTGTGCTTCCGCTCACGATGGACAAGAAGGCGGTGGCCGGCAATGAAGGCCAGAACGGCTTGTTTGCCAGTGCCGTGTGGGACGGACCCTCCCAGTCGTATATCGTCAAGGTGGTCAACACCTCTGCTGAGGCTCAGCCGCTGGTGCTGACTTTCCAGGGACTGAAGAAGAACGTGACACTGGCCGAAGGTACCGTCACCACCTTCCATTCCGATAACCTCGATGCCGAGAATACGCTCGATGCTCCTTTCTCCATCGTGCCGCAGGAAGCTGCCATCCAGGCCGAAGGTGGCGTGTTGACGACCGAAATCGGAGAGAAGACCTTTGCCATCTACAAGTTTGTGAAGAAGTAAGTGGCAGAATAGAAAAAAAACGACAGGGTGTGTCCGGCAGGAAGGAACCTCTTCCGCAACCAGACACACCCTGTTTGTATTTTGTCAATGACGCAGTGTCAGCTTATTCGCCGCAGATGGCAGCTACACCCGGCAACACCTTGCCTTCGATGGCTTCCAGCAGAGCACCGCCACCGGTGGAGATGTAAGAAACCTGGTCGGCCATGCCGAACTTGTTGATGCAGGCAACAGAGTCACCGCCACCAATCAAAGAGAAGGCACCGTTGGCAGTAGCCTTGGCGATGGCTTCAGCGATAGCACGTGAACCGGCAGTGAAGTTATCGAATTCGAATACGCCGGCAGGACCGTTCCACAGAATAGTCTTGGCATTTTCGATGGCAGCAGCGAACGCTTTCTGGGTTTCAGGACCTGCATCCAGACCTTCCCATCCGTCGGGGATAGCGTTGGCAGGAACAATCTGCGTGTTGGCATCGTTCGAGAAAGCATCGGCAGCTACACAGTCTGTACCCAGTACCAGGTTCACACCTTTAGCCTTGGCCTTTTCGATGATGTCAAGAGCCAGCTGCAGCTTGTCATCTTCGCAGATAGACTGACCGATTTGACCGCCCTGAGCCTTGGCGAATGTGTAGGTCATACCACCGCAGAGAATCAGGTTGTCCACCTTGTCCATCAGGTTTTCGATGATACCGATCTTGGTAGAAACCTTCGAGCCACCCATGATAGCGGTGAACGGACGCTTGATATCTTTCAATACGTTGTCCACAGCCTTCACTTCCTTCTCCATCAGGTAACCCAGCATCTTGTGGTCGGCATCGAAATAGTCAGCGATGACAGCTGTAGAAGCGTGCTTGCGGTGAGCCGTACCGAAGGCATCCATTACGTAGCAGTCAGCGTAAGAAGCCAGTGTCTTGGCAAATTCCTTCTGGGAAGCCTTCATGGCCTTCTTGGCATCGTTGTAAGCAGGATCTTCCTTGTCGATACCAACGGGCTTGCCTTCTTCTTCGGGGTAGAAACGGAGGTTTTCCAGCAGCAACACTTCACCCGGTTTCAGGGCAGCGGCAGCGTCCTGAGCCTTGGCACAGTCGGGAGCGAACTGTACAGCAGTACCCAGTGCGGCAGCCACAGCGTCGGTAATCTGGCTCAAAGAGAACTTGGCGTTCACCTTGCCTTTGGGCTTGCCCATGTGTGACATGATGATGAGTGCACCGCCGTCGGCCAGCACTTTCTTCAGAGTGGGGAGGGCACCGCGGATGCGGGTATCGTCTGTAATCTTACCATTTTCGTCCAGGGGCACATTGAAGTCCACGCGAACAATTGCCTTTTTGCCGGCAAAGTTGAAGTTGTCAATAGTCATCATAATTGTTATTTCTTTATGTTTAAAGTTATAATGGAATCGCTGTTTGTTTATCCGTTGGACAAAGGTAAGAAAAAAAGTCTTAACTGGAATGAACTTGCCGTCTATTTTTTCATGCTCCCCCAAGGTTTGATGGCAGGAGGGGGAGGAAAAAGGAGAAAAAGCGTGAAAATGCTATCTGAGGATGATAATCATCTAAATGATGAATATGAATTTAAAATTTAAGATTATAAATGAGGAATGAAGAATGAGGAATTTTCCTTCACTTGTTCCTCTCTCTTGTCATTTTGAGCGTCAGCGAAAAATCTGAATACATCTATTGACGCTTTACTGATGATTCGCTTGGCAGGACGGGGTGGAAAACCGATGCAGGGCATTTCTTGCCGCTTGATCCGTAGGGACTGATTTTATCCCGACTAAAAGGGCGGATGTCCCAGATTTTATTGTACCTTTGACAGGCCGTTCGGGGCTTCGGTGCTCTTCTATCGCGACACTAAGAGGAACGAAGCGACGGACGGCCTCATCATGGACAGCCTTTCGTTGTCCGGGTGCTAATGAAATGGAGGATAACAACTGTGTCGCGGAAAAAATGTATGAAGAAATTCGTAGTCTTATCCATGCTCATGGCCTTGTTCGGCAAGTTGACAACCAAGGCCCAGGTGAGCAATGTCGCCTATTGCGACAATCAGGTGCGCTTCACCGTCATCTCTGAAGGCACCGTGCGATTAGAGTATGCCCCCGACGGGCAGTTTACCGACAACAAGTCGTTCATGGCGGTGGTCCGTACGTACGAGCCCGCCGACTATCAGGTGAAGCAGGGCACGTGGATTGAAATCACCACCCCGGTGCTCAAGCTCCGTTACAAGAAGGGATCGGGGGAGTTTACCGACCAGAACCTGACCATCACTTCCGCTTCGAAGAAGAAAGGCACGTTCCAGTTTGCCTGGAAGCCCGGCATGAAGCAGCAATCCAATCTGAAGGGAACTTTTCGGACGCTCGACGGCTATGACGGCGATGTCCGCACGTTCGACACCCCAGAAGGCAAGCAGGGAGAGCACATGGAGATAGAAGATGGCGTGATCGCCCGCGACGGCTGGACATTTATCGATGATTCCCAGAGCCTGCTCTTCGACGGCGACCCCAAGTGGGAGTGGGTGACCGAGCGCAAGAACACCCATGGACAGGACTGGTACTTCATGGCCTATGGCACCGACTACAAGCGGGCACTGAAGGACTATAGCCGCTTTGCCGGAAAGATGCCCTTGCCGCCGCGCTATGCTTTCGGCTGGTGGTGGTCGCGCTACTGGCTGTATTCCGACAAGGAGGTGCGCAACCTGGCCAAGGATCTGCGCAACTACGGCTTCCCCCTCGATGTGCTCGTGATTGACATGGACTGGCACTACACCGAGGAGGGACGGGGCGGATGGACCGGGTGGACCTGGAACAAGGAACTGTTTCCCGACTACCGCCGCCTGCTCCAAGACCTCAATGCCGACCATCTGAAGGTGACGCTTAACTTGCACCCGGCCGACGGTGTGGCCTATTATGAGGAGAAATATCCCGAGGTGGCCCGCGCCATGGGCGTGGATCCCGCCACGAAGCAGCGCATCGAGTGGCTGGGCAGCGACAAGAAGTTCATGACCACCATGTTCGATGTCATACTCAACCCGATGATGGCCGACGGTGTCAGCTTCTGGTGGCTCGACTGGCAGCAGCACATCTACGATCGCAAGATCACTACCCTGAAGAATACCTGGTGGACCAGCCGCTGCTTCTTCACCAACATGCAGCAATACACCGAGAAGCGGCCGATGATCTACCACCGCTGGAGCGGACTGGGCAACCACCGCTATCAGGTGGGCTTCTCGGGCGACACCAGTATCTCGTGGGCTTCGCTCGACTTCCAGCCTTACTTCAACCACACCGCCTCGAACGTGCTCTATGGCTACTGGAGCCATGACCTGGGCGGACATATGCACGGCATCGACCGCATCGACCCCGAGATGTACACCCGTTGGATGCAGTTCGGTGCCCTGAGCCCCATCATGCGCACCCACTCCACCAAGAATGCCAAACTCAAAAAGGAACCCTGGGTGTTCGACTACGACATCACCCTCACGCTCCGCAATACCGTGCGCCAGCGTTACACCATGGCTCCCTACATTTATTCAATGGCCCGCCGTGCCTACGACGATGCCATCGCCCTGTGCCGCCCCATGTACTACGACTACCCCACTGCCCAGGAGGCATACGACTTCAAGAACGAATACATGTTCGGCGACCGGATGATCGTGTCGCCCATCACCGCGCCGATGAACGGGCGTTACTCGGTGCAGAAAACCTGGCTTCCCGAGGGAGAGTGGTTTGAGCTGGCCACCGGTACCCTGCTTCAGGGAGGCTGTACGGTGGACCGTACCTACGCCATCGACGAGTATCCTATCTTTGTGAAGGCAGGAGCAGTGCTGCCGTTCTACACCGACCAAGTGAAGAACCTTCAGGGCAATGACGAGGACGTGGTGGTGGCCGTGTTCCCCGGTTCCGGCGAGGGTAGTTTTTCCCTGTATGAGGACAATGGCGACGACCAGAAATATGCCACCGAATATGCCACGACAGCCCTTGCCAGCCATACGGAGGGCAACGAGCTCACCGTGACCATCGGTGCCCGCAAGGGCAGCTACCAGGACATGCCGGCCCGCCGCCGCTTCAGCGTGAAGGTGTACAACCGGTTCCTGCCCATTGTCGCAACGGTGAATGGACAGCCCGCCAAGTGCAGCTACTGTGGTGAGGACTTTGCCGTAATGGTGGAAGTGCCCGAGACCGACTGTGCGGTGGAGAAAGTGGTGAAGCTCACCTTCGCCGACACAGCAGTGAGCCTGGATGGTATGAAGGGCCGTGCTCACCGCATCGCCAAGGAGATGGAAGCCATGAAGTACCGCGACGCCGGTGTAGTGTTCCGTCAGCCTTTCGCCATCTTGGGCAGTGTGAGCGAGGCACTCAATTATGATAAGGCGGTCGACCAGCCCCAGACAGTGAGCGGTTTCATGGCCAGCTACCAGCGGCTCCCCGAACTGCTCAAGGCACAGAACCTCGACGAGGAGCAGTCGGCGGCCTTCCTCAATGCCATCGATTGGCAGAGGTGAATTTAAAATTTAAAATTTAAAATGAAGAATGATGAATGAAGAATGATGAATGAGGAATTCTCCCTCATTTGTCATTGGTAGCGTTAGCGAAAAATCTGAATACATCCACTGACACTTCAGAGATGCTTTTCTCGATCAGCATGACACGCTTAAATTCATTCTTCATTTTAAATTCAAAACTGATAGTTCAGGCTCAATCCGAAGACCTTGTTGGTACGGTCGTAGACGTTCGAGCCTTTGATGCCTTTGATGCCGTAGTAGTTGTCGGAATCCTTCTGGTAACTGTCATAGTTGGTCCAGAAATAAGCCACATCCATGCTCAGCTTCTCGTTCAGGTGTACCCGCGCCCCGAAGCCCAGCGAGTAGGAACTGCAGTAGAAGCTGGTGTCCGTCTGGAAATCATCAGTCAGTCCGTACGAAGTCTTTTGGAAACCACCGCTGATGGTCAGCCGCTTGTCGATGTCCCATTCCAATCCGGCCTGGTACTCGTTGGTTCCGCGCTTCAATGTTTTCTGCTTGCCGATCATCGTACCGTCGGGCAGGACCACTTCCGCCATACGTGCCTGCTTGTCATCGAAGAAATGATATTCTACAGAAGCACGCAGCGAGGGAAGAATTTCATACTGGGCAGCCACCGACAGCATGGCAGGAATGTCGTTCGGCGTGTTCACTCCGTGTTCGTACGGCTTCATTACATCCTTGGCTTCTTCGGGGCATTCCAGTTTTTTGGTCTTGTTCTCGATGTTCATGTTGGTCTTGAACTCGTACTTGGCGGCCAGGTTCCAGCGTCCCAGCTTGGCATCGATACCGATGATGGGCGTCAGTCCCCAGCCCGTCTGGTCGCAGTCCAGTTCGATGCGCGAATTCTCCAGCTTCTGCTGCAGTACCGGAGCGGCGGCCTGCACGGTCTGCATGGCCTGCTGCAAAGCCTGGTCCTGCGGCATACCAGCCTCCATGAATTTCTGCATATACAGCTGTACCATTTTGGCACCAGCCTGTTCCATCGCCCCTTCTTTCAGGCCGACGTTCAGATACCCCTTGTAGCCGCCTGAAAAATAGTTCATACGACCGCCGGCATATACAGAGAGGTGTTCGTTGATTTTGTAGGAAAGACCCAGCTGCAGACCATAGACATACTGGCGGCCTTCCATGGCCGAGTTAATATCATACATGTCAGGGGTCAGCGTGCCGCTGCTCAGTTGGGTGATGAGTCCTGTAGCCGCTGCATCGAACATCGGCAGGCCGCTGTCGAACGACGCCTTTCCGCCCCCGGCAGTGATGGCGAAGCAGGTAGAGAGGGTCCAGTTGTCCTTCTTGTAGGCAGCATGGAAGGAGGGGAAAATTGGGGCAGAAGCTTTGCCTTCGTACAGGCGAGTGGTATTCTGTCCATCCAATGTCCACAGCGGAGTGGTGGCTGTGATGTCACGGGTCTGGTAGGCACTTTGTCCGGTCAAAGAAAGGTAGAAGCCGTCCTTGGGCAGGAAAGACAATCCCGCAGGGTTGCTTAAAGCGGCATCGATGTCGGTGCTGGCACCGCGTGATACCATACGCAGGAAGGCGGCATGGTGATTCGTGTTCGTCAAATAATCTCCCGCAAAAGTTGGGAATGAAACAATCAGTGTCGCTGCACTGACAAGAAGAAATTTTTTCATTTACTTACTGTTTTTGATTAAATCGGCGGCAAAGGTACGACTTTATTGCACACGCACCAAATGTTTGTGCAGGAAATTGCATAAAGAATGTATTGGAAGAAATAATTTCAGATGAAACGATAAGCGATGGAAGCCTGTCCGAAGGGGTAGGGATATGGTGGAGCGAAGCCCGATTGCCAGGCATTCATCGCCTGTATTTTCTCCTTTTTTAGTTGAAAAAATCAAAATGCCAGGACAAAAAGCGGTGAGTCTGCCGATTTTTTTATAATTTTGCACTCCGTTGAATCCTAAGTAAATAAGAAAATAAGAAAAGATATGTTCGATAATTTAAGTGAAAGACTGGAACGGTCGTTTAAGATTCTGAAAGGTGAAGGCAAAATCACCGAAATCAATGTGGCCGAAACGTTGAAGGATGTGCGCCGCGCGTTGTTGGATGCCGACGTAAACTATAAGGTAGCAAAGAGCTTTACGGACACTGTGAAGGAAAAGGCACTGGGACAGAATGTGCTGACCGCCGTGAAGCCCAGCCAACTGATGGTGAAGATTGTGCACGACGAGCTGGCCAAGCTGATGGGCGGCGATACGGTGGAAATCGAGCTGAAGAACCGTCCGGCCGTCATTCTGATGTCCGGTCTGCAGGGTTCGGGTAAGACCACGTTCTCCGGCAAGCTGGCCAGGATGTACAAGTCGAAGAAGAACCGCAAGCCGTTGCTGGTGGCGTGCGACGTCTATCGTCCGGCAGCCATCGAGCAGCTGAAGGTGCTGGGACAGCAGGTGGATGTACCTGTCTACAGCGAAATCGATAGTAAGGACCCCGTACAGATAGCCCTGAATGCCATCCAGCAGGCAAAGGCCAAAGGCAACGACCTGGTGATTGTGGATACGGCCGGCCGTCTGGCCATCGACGAGCAGATGATGAAGGAGATTGCCGCCATCAAGGAAGCCATCCGTCCGGATGCCACCCTCTTCGTGGTGGATGCCATGACCGGTCAGGATGCCGTGAACACGGCCCGCGAGTTCAACGAACGCCTTGACTTCACGGGTGTTGTCCTGACGAAGCTCGACGGTGACACCCGCGGTGGTGCCGCCTTGTCCATCCGCACGGTGGTCAGCAAGCCCATCCTGTTCGTCGGTACCGGCGAGAAGCTCGATGCCGTCGACCAGTTCCATCCCGCCCGTATGGCCGACCGCATCCTGGGCATGGGTGACATCGTCTCGCTGGTAGAGCGTGCCCAGGAACAGTACGACGAGGAAGAGGCCAAGAAGCTGCAGCGCAAGATTCAGAAGAACCAGTTCGACTTCGACGACTTCCTCGGACAGATCCAGCAGATCAAGAAGATGGGTAACCTGAAGGAACTGGCCTCCATGATTCCGGGCGTAGGCAAGGCCATCAAGGACATCGACATCGACGACAATGCCTTCAAGAGCATCGAAGCCATCATCTACTCCATGACTCCGCAGGAGCGCAAGCATCCGGAAATCCTGAACGGCAGCCGCCGCAACCGCATCGCCAAAGGCAGTGGCACGAACATCCAGGAAGTGAACCGACTGCTGAAGCAGTTCGACCAGACCCGCAAGATGATGAAGATGGTGACGGGCAGCAAGATGGCAGGCCTGATGCAGAAAATGAAGCGCTGACACCGGCTGCGGTGTGTGTAGACACGAAAAATTATACATTATATTATATATAGGGTAATGGCCACAGCCGCTCTGTCAGGGAGAGAGGCTGTGGCCATTCCTGTTGATGTCGATTTCCAGTCCGATAAGGTTAATGACCTTATGGCATCAGGATTATTTATCTTATGGCAGTAAGGTTATTAATCTTGTCTCTGTTGCAGCTATAATAAAATACTTTTTAAATGCAAGTGATTGAACTTATCATGGGTGCACAAGCAATGATCAGTTTGTAGTCAGATTATATAAAAGAAGTACCTTTGCCGACATATTGAAATAACGCAAATTATAATGATTCAAAAGAAAAAAATGAAAGCCATTATCAAGACTACACTCACTCTCGGCATGTTGTCGGCAGCGGGCGTTGCACTTGCGCAGCAACGTGTCAGCAACAAGCGCTACACTCCCGACCCCGCCCCCGTCGTGTCGGGCGACCGCCTCTATGTGTTCACCGGCCACGACCTCGACACCGCCACCTATTTCCGCATGCCCGACTGGCAGGTGTTCTCCACCAAAGACATGAAGCACTGGAAAGACCACGGCATAGTGATGTCAACGGCCACGTTCAAATGGG
>SFDG01000124.1 GCA_004558305.1 Phocaeicola plebeius | reverse complement strand
CGCCAGCCGTCCCTGATAGATGTCCGAACGGATGAGGCCCGACACCGCCCGTTCCTCCGCATCGCGGTAAGGGCATTCGTCAATGCCTTCCAGAAAGCGGCCGGAAGCGTCCAGCCGGGCAAAACGGAAGTCCTCGTACAGCCCGGCGGCAATGTAGGTGCGGTCGCACAAGGGGTACACCTCGAAATGGAACAGGGAGTCGGTCACCGTGAAACGGGGCGCCAGCTTGGCGCTTTCGTCCAGTGACCCCGCATCATAGGCGGCATACCTGCGTCTGTTGACATCCCAGAAACCCACCGACGCGCCCTCGGGATGCAAGGAGGACGGGAACAGACACTCATCGGGGCCTTGGCCCAGACGACCGAACGGAACGACTCGGCCATGGGGATAATCCAGCCACTGGAAAGCACCGTCGGACACCTTGGTGATGATGCAGGGGACGGAATCGTCCAGCAGGGCCATGCCTTTCGACCTTCCTATCAGGTAGTCATCGCCCAGCAGGAGTTCATGCTGCAAGGAAAAGACCGGAACATCCGGTCCGCTCTGGCGGCCCTGGCAAGACAACAACAGCACTGCCACCGCCAACGTACTGAAACGAACGAATTGTTTATACATCTTTCTGCTTGTTTATGATTTTTCCGCTACATGTATTGAGTCCACTTCTTTTAAAAGAAAGTGGACTTCCTGATTGTTGAGTGTTAGCTGCTGTGACTGATATACTGCATCATCTGCCACCCATGCAAAGTCGGCTATCATACTATTTTTCTTCATTTATACATTATATTTTCATTTATACAACAGAATGAACGGATTCCCCTCCTTGCTACTCCCTGACAAGTAGGAGCGAATGTTTTATAATTTTATCACTCCATTACTCATGGAACCTGACCACTAACAGGAAAGGATTGGCATCCTCGCTGACCTCCTGCAGGTAAGCAGAGACCTCCTGCGGGACCGGACGCGATGACGCAGCATAGTATTCCTTCACCGAAGCAGCATCGAGAGGGAGGATGATACTGCCGTCATCCTGGGCAAACATCGCCACTTCGTTCAAGTCAACGGGATAGTCCGACAGCGGAGAAGACAGCCGGAATCCGTTCATCACCCGCTGCCCCGTCCCCGACTTGGGCAATACCGCCAGACAGCACTGCTTCTGGTAGTAATAGCTCAGGCAATAGGCCTGCGGAGTGTCGAGAAACAGGTTCAGGCCATAGGCATACGTGCCTACACCGTGGAACTTCTGGAAGAACTCCATGATGTCCTGGTACTCGGCCGCATAGAAGCTGGCAGGGACATTGTGGCCCTCGAAATCCACCACTGCCGACGGTACGGCACCGGCTTCCGTCAACGTATAGACCGTGTCGTTGAACAACTGCGAGAAATGGCAGCCCCCGGAAAAAGCGAACTGGAACGGGTTGCGGTTGTGCACATGGAGGTAGGCCGCCTGCTGCCGGTCCAGCGGTTTGGCATGACGCAGGATGGTGCCCGACGACAGGTCCATCCAGTGGAGCTGCATCCCCGAATCGTCCGGCTCGTTGCCGCTGTAGAGCAGCAGACCGTCCTCCACCAGCTTCATGTTCTCCACCCAGAGGGGAAGATCCAGTGTCCTCAACAGCCGGTCATCCTTGCCGTACAGGAACAGCCGCTGCTGGCTGCGGCTCAGCACCCATACGTTCCCTTCGGCATCTACCTGGAAGTCGGTGATGCCCGTGTATTCCCCGGGGCCTTGCCCTTGCCGGGAAAGGCGGCGCAACAGCTCGCCAGCCGGACTGAAGCAATAGACGCTGGAGCGGTCGGACAGCCAGATGGAATGCGCATCGGCATGAATCCGAAGGATGTCGTTCAGCAACAGGGAATCCGAAGAAGGCAGACGGACGAGCGATGCCGTGGCCAGCTCCTCTAACTGCACATCGGACGATACAGACGAACAGGGTACGGACAAGACGGGCAGAGAACCAGTGGAAGTCCGATTTCCACATCCCGGCAACAGAAAGACAGCCAATAACAGGGGCAGAATACTTTTTTTCATTTTTTTGAGCCACAAATATACACGATAAACTATAATTACAATAAAACGAAGAATCAGTCAGTTTCCCCGCAGGGTTTCCGCCAAAACACACGACCTGTTCCTTCCCCTAAATTCGATATATCAGCAACTTGGGGTCAGGGTTATACGCTATCGCATAGATGAACCGACCGGCGGAATCGATGGTGAAATTGTACCAGCCGGCATCCAGCTGCAGCTTCTTCTTCAGCACTCCCTTCCGGTCGAACAGGTGAAGCTCCTTCCCAAAATTGGAGCCGTCGTCCTTATCGGCCTCGCCGCAGTAGAGCGCAACGACCCCGTCGTCCGAAAAGCCGGCAGCCAGGTAGCCGACAGGACTCTCAAAGCGCAACGACGAACCGTCTTTGCTGTACTTGAACGGAGAACAGGTGTAAGTCCATTCTGTCCGCAACGAATCATCCGCTACCGCATAGACCGACAGCGTCCCGCCCATGAACACCACACCGGCCACCCGGTCGCGGCGGGAAGAAACATACTGGCAGCCGAAGTTTGCCTTCGACAGGGTCATCGAATCCGTGTCCTCGAAGCCGCCCGACAGGTAGTCGCAGCAACTGCGCAGGCGGTGCATGTCCTGCGGGTCCAGCAGGGAGAACTTCTTCGCCGTCCTGCCCGTAGCCACATACATCCCGTCCAGCTCATACACTTCCAGGTAGCGGGAGGAAGGAGGGAGGGACTTGCGCGAGACGGGCCGGCAACGGCCTTTCGTGGCGTCGAGGCTGTCTACGGAATAGGTGACATACTCCCGTTTCAGGTTGTCGAACACCGTGAAATAGGAATGTCCCCCACGGTCCACCACATCCATACTGGCTATCTGGAGGAATTCGTCGGGGCCTTGCCCGTGGAGGGCGAACGAATAAGCGACGGAATCCCCGTCGATGTCTATCACGTCTATCATTCCCTCGTCCGACATGGAATGGTTCACGAACAGCCGACGGCCTGCCTGCTTGATGAGCGTAGGGAAACCCATCTCCACCGACAGGCTGTCCACCGCAGCCAACGAAGCCGTCTCCTCCTGCCGGGCATTCCTCGATACACAGGAGAACATGGACACTGCTAAAAACACATAAGCAATCTGTTTCATTTTCATCATCATTACTATATTACTATTGGGGTATGTATCTACTATGAAGCCCGTCAGTACACACGTAAGGACTTCATTCTGTTTTTGGCAAATATAGAAATTACATTCAAGAACCATCTATTTTTTCACCTGATTTTTTCCTGATTTTTTCCTGATTCCTTCCTGATTTGCTGCCGCTATGCTTAAAATACGTTTTATTTCCGTAAGATTGGTATAAACAAGACATTGGATTCATCCTTATTCTCTACTTTTGGCAACTAAAGATTATAATGTAACAACCATGAAATAACAGATAGCAGCTATCCTATTGATAACATTGGCCCTCCTGTCGCTCTTTTTCTCGCAGCAGTCGGGGAAACAGCAGGCGCAGGCAGCCTTGGACAAGGCACTGATAGCGGCAGTAGAGGAAGACTACCAACACCGGTTGGGGCAAGAACTGGTAGCTTATCGGGACGATTACCGCGACGAGAGAATTTCCCAAATAAGCATACAGACAGAAGACAGTACCGAACTGATCACATTCAACGATTCCATGAAAAGGCACGTCGCCTACCAACTGGTAGCACAATATGTCCTGAGGTTCGTGCATCCCCTCCAGCCGGACGAGGTCAACGCACTGCTGCAGGAACAGCTGAAGAAGGAGGGGGTGGACTGCCCTACCCGCATCGCCTACCACTACGGCGACACCCTCACCCGGTGGAGCAAGGACGGCGAGGCG
>SFDG01000040.1 GCA_004558305.1 Phocaeicola plebeius | reverse complement strand
TGACGCTGTAGGGGCGGACCTGCGTGTCCGCCCGGATGCCGAGGTGGATGTTTCCGGGCAGACACATAGGTCTGCCCCTACAGTTTCGTCATTGGTAGCGAATGCGAAGAATCTGAATACATCCACTAACACTTTACAGATTCTTCACTGGCGTTCAGAATGACAAGCAAAATGACAGGCGGTTTTATTTTGACACACCCTCTTTTTATTTTGAAAGTGACATATTACCTTAAATAAAAAGAGAGAATACTCTTTCAAGTACTCTCTCTTGCAGTTGGGCTACTCGGACTCGAACCAAGAAAAACAGGACCAGAATCTGTTGTGTTACCATTACACCATAGCCCAAACTTTTGTATTCGGTTCCTCTCCGTGAGGACTTCCGAATCGTGAAGTGAGTTGGACTACCCGGACTCGAACCAGGAAAAACAGGACCAGAATCTGTTGTGTTACCATTACACCATAGTCCAAAATCACTTGTTGTTTGTCATCCTTTTCGTTTGACGCTGCAAAGGTACGGCTTTTTTGGAACCTACCAAACTTTTCGAGGATTTTTTTTCATGTTTTGCTCGATTTTTTTTTCAACACAGAGGCACAGAGGGCACGGAGGTTCTTTTTTCGAGCGGCAGAGGGAGGATGGAGGATGGGGCAAAACACAAAGGCACAAAGAGAGGAAGAGATTTTGTGTTTGAATAAAAACCCTCCGTGCCTCTGTGTTGAAAAAAAACTTCCCTTCTTTGTGTTAATTATTCCTCTATTTTGCTGCCTTGTTCCGTTATTGTTGTATATTTGCCGAATAATTATAATGATTAACTCACTGTAAAAAGCCGAACAAGTATGAAAACTATGCGGAAAACTGTTTTGTCGTGGCTGAACATCTTCTTAGGATGTACCATTATGGCGGTAGGGTTTGTGTTCTTCATCAACCCTTATAACATTGTGCCCGGAGGCGTGTATGGAGCCAGCATCGTGCTCCACAACCTGTTCCCGTCTGTTCAGGTGGGAACGTTCGGCTATATGTTCGATATCCCCCTGCTCATCATCTCGGTCGTCGTGCTGGGGTCGAAGCTCGGGGGGCGCACCATTGCCGCCGCCCTCAGCACTCCCTTCATCATGAACGCCCTTTCGTGGCTGGTCTATCCCGACGCTGAAGCGCTTGAAGCCCTGGATGCCTCGCAGCTGATGGGAGGCACCATGGACATGACCCACCATCTGATGCTCACCACGCTCATGGGGTCCGTGGTCATCGGCATCGGACAGGGCATTGTGGTGCGCAACCAGGCCACTACGGGCGGCAGCGACATCGTGGCCATGATTCTCCAGAAATACGCCCACATCAAGTTCTCCACGGGCATCCTGCTGGTCGATGCCCTGGTGGTCGCCTTCGGACTCGTGGTCATCGGTTTCGGCATCGGTGCGACCGACGATGCCGCGCAGCCCTCCTGGCACCTGTCTTTCTATTCGCTCATCGCCATCTATGTCTGCTCGCGGGTGCTGGCCCGGGTCATCAACGGTGCCAAGAACGACAAGCTGCTGTTCGTCATCAGCGACAAGAACCTGACGGAGCTGCACCGCTACATCCTGCAGGATCTGGACCGTACGGCTACGTGCATCAAGAGCAGCGGCCTCTATAGCAAGGCGGAGAAGGAGATGGTGTTTCTCGTGGTCAGCTACAAGGAGGTGGCCGGCGTGAAGCAGACCATCAAGGAGGTAGACCCCCATGCCTTCGTAGTGGTGACCGATGCTTACGACACCTACGGCGAAGGCTGGAAGCAGCTTCCCGACAAGGGGGAGGTGCAGCCGGAATAATAAGGGGGCCGTCTTTTTCCTGATTGCGTTGTTATTTCCGGGTCGTCAGAAAGTCTGCATGGTGGAACGACTTGCCGCTGTAGCGGTAGGCCCCGCCTGTAATCGTTTCCAACGACAGCGACTGGAAGGTCATGTCGTACACCTCCATGTTCTGGCTGCCGCATCGGATTTGCTGCCCGTTGTCCTCGTAGGCAAAGGCAATGTTTCCCTTGCCGTCGAGTACCATGGTCGAGTAGGCAGAATTGGCAGGAGTGACTTCATGGCGGGTCCAGCCCGTCTGGAAGCACTCGGGTGTGGCATAGTCGGCGGGAGAAGCCAGCACCTTCCAGTAGATGGAGACATGGCTGCGCCGCTCTACGTTGCGCGGACTGCCTTTGGTGTTGCCGAAGGGGATGGACTGCAGGGCGATGTAAACCTTCTGCTTGTCTTTGCCCGTGGCCGGCACAATCAGGATTTCGCCGTTGGTGGCATTGTCCTGGCCGGCTGTTCCGCCGTCGAGCGAAGTCGAGGCCACCGGTTCCCCCCATGTCCCTGTAGCCTCTGCGGGCGAGGTATAGCGGTAGATATTGAAATAGCGTCCTCCCAGCATCCGGCAGCTGAGCAGTACACTGCCGTCGGGCAGTTCCTCTACTTTGGCCTCGTCTCCCTTCGGGGCGGGTCGGGCCGCGGCTCCTCCCAGGGGCAGCCAGCTCTGTCCGAAATCGTCTGAGTAGACCACCAGGCTGCCCTGGTTGGTGGTCAGTACGGAATAGATGCGGTAGGAGGTGCCCGCCTTGATGAGTGCGCTCTGGCAGATGCGGCCGCTGGCGAAGAAGAGCCGTTCGATGGCCACCTTGCCGCGTCCCTCGTCGTAGGTGGCTTCGGAGGCGGTGTCGTACAGCCGGTAGATGTCGGCGGCGATGTTCTCGCCTTGCCAGGTCTTTCCTCCGTCGGTGCTGTAGTAGCGTCCCACCTGCTGGGCACGGCTCAGGTCGAGCGAGTAGCTGTAGCTGCCGTCTGCTGCTGGGGTGCGCTTCACTTTCACGTCCGAGCGTCCGTAGCTGACGTCGCCTGATGCGCAGATCATCAGCATCCGTCCGCTCTGCCGGTCGCAGACTATGGCGGCATCGCCGTGACCACGGTCGAATCCGCTGTCGCCTTTGCCTTCGATGGCTATTGAGGGGACCGTCTGCCAGGTGCGGCCGCCGTTGGTGCTCTTGCGGGCCACGATGCTGATGTTGCCCACGGAGCCGATGTCGCCCCAGGCGGTAGCGTCTGTCACCTTCGAACGGTCGTCGGTGAAATACCACAGGGTGTTCCCCCGTGCCACGATGGCCGGGATGCGATAGTACACGTGTTCGTCGGGTTGGCTCTTGAAGAGCACCTCTTGGGCCGCTCCGGGAGTGGGGGAGGCGAAGAAGGCCACAGCTGCGGTGGCCGTGAGAAGGAAGGATTGGATGTTCATATATTCGAGGTTTTTAAAGGTTTTCCGGCAAAGGTAGGAAAATATGCGGGCTTGGCAAATAAATAGTCACATTTTTCTGCCGCTGTGGGGGAATTCAACACAGAGACACGGAGGGCACAGAGTTTTTTATGAGTTGGACAGGGAGGGATGGAACTATGAACACAAAGGCACAAAGGAACGAAGAATAGGATTTTTCGCTGTTATAGGCTGGATGTAGCACAAAGGCACAAAGAGAACAATGAATCTTTGTCTCTTTGTGCCTTTGTGTTGATAAAGACCGCTGTGTAAGATGCAGGGGTGTCTTCATCAGGCGTTTTTCCGTCCTTTCAGCAGGAGCAGGTAGAGGGTGCCGGCCGCCAGGAGGACGAGGCTGAGGGCCTGCGTGCCGTGGTCGGCAATGAGGCCCATCAGCGGCGGGAACAGGGCACCGCCGGCCACCCCCATAATCATCAGCGACGAGATGTCGTTGTTGCGCTCGGGCCGGTACTGCAGGGCGTAGGAGCACATACCCGTCGACCATCTCGTCGTTGGGCTGCTGCAGGCGGAAGAAAAGCAGGATGGCCCAGCGGATGTCGGCAGGGTCGTTCACCTCGCATGCCGTTTCTATAAAGGTGTTCAGGTCGCGGGCCCAGACCTGGGAGTAGCCGCTTCCGGCATTGAAGCCGTGGGCCAGGACGGCCCGCGCCATCGAATCGACCTGTTGCAGGGTAGTGTCGTTCAGCAGCGTGTCGGCCAACTGCCGGTTCTTGGAAGGTTGTTGGCAGGCCATCATGGACCCGGCCAGCAGGAGAAGGGGCAAATAATATTTCTTGTACATCATCAGAGGGTTCTGTTATTTGGCGGCAAAGGTAGGGATTATCTTTCGGACAGATAGCAAACTATCTTCTGATTTACTTGCATTTTCTTCTGATGGCCTTCTTCTGATGGCCTTTGGACAGGCAGGAGGGGCCTGTCCGTAAGATAATACAACTTTTTCGGCAGATTGTTTATCTTTTTTCAGTCGTCTTTCCCTAATTTTGCACCATCAAGTAACCTATTTTATATCAATGTACAGTTATCTGACCATGAAAACAACAAGACGCTGGCTGGCTGCCGTTGTGGCTGCAGCCGCACTGACAGGCTGTGTGCAACAGAAGAACGCCCCACAGGGGTATGCGGAAATGATTTTGGAAAACGAACTGATGAATCGGGTAGATTCGATGGCGCGTGCCGTCGTATCGACAGGTTTCAATGCCGGCGAACCGATGGGTTCGGGTACGTTCCGGGGAGAAGCCGGCGTGCTGTACAAGGCGAACGCGCTGCTGCGTGAGTGGGCGAAAGGAAACAGGTAAACTCAATTAAACCATACAAGTATCTATGAAACTGAAAACACTTTGCCACGTGGCCTTGCTGACGGCGGGGGCGTGGCTGGCTGCCTGTACGGGGGCAGCTCCTGAACAAGAAGAAGCGTTGTCGCAGTATGTCCGTCCGCTGATCGGCAGTGCCCATTGCCGCTGGTTCCATGTGGCTCCCGGCGCATTGCCTTTCGGACTGGCCAAACCCGGTCCGGCCACCAATGCCAGCAAGGGGAATCCCTCGGGATGGGAGGCGACAGGCTACGATTACCGCGACACATCCATCGAAGGATTCCCCTGCCTGCACGAGTTCCAGGTGGGAGGTGTAGTGCTGATGCCTACTACCGGCCCGCTCAAGACCGTTCCCGGTGCAGTCGGTTCGACCGGCGAGGGCTACCGTTCTGCTTTCAGCCACGAACAGGAGACGGCTCGTCCCGGCTACTATTCCGTTCGTCTGCAGGACTACGATATCCTGGCGGAGGTCACTGCCACCCGGCGGGTGGCTTACCAGCGTTTCACGTTCCCGGCCAGCGAAGCCAGCCATCTGCTGTTCGACATCGGTAACCGTCAGGGAGAAAGCGGTCCGGCAGTCGATGCAGAAGTAAAGGTCAGCCAGGACGGCCGGTTGGTGGAAGGATGGGTCAAGACCTTGCCTGCTTACAGCAACAAGTACCAGCAGGGGGCCACCATCACCCTATTCTTCTCGGCAGAAGTGGATCGTCCTGCCGACCAGGTGGGCACCTTCCTCGGCGAAAAGACATTCGACGGACAGAACGAAGTGAAAGGTGTGGGGGCCGGTGCCTATTTGACCTACCGGACACAGGCAGGCGACCAGGTGACGGCAAAAGTGGGTCTGTCCTACACTTCTGTCGAGAATGCCCGGCTGAACCGGACGACTGAGACCCAGGAAGGACGGCTGACCTTCGACCAGGTCCGTCAGGCATCGGCGGACACTTGGGAAGAATACTTGAGCCGCATCCGGGTGGAGACGGCTTCGGAGGAAGACAAGGTGAAGTTCTACA
The DNA here is from genome assembly GCA_004558305.1 of Phocaeicola plebeius. Taxonomy (GTDB): domain Bacteria; phylum Bacteroidota; class Bacteroidia; order Bacteroidales; family Bacteroidaceae; genus Phocaeicola; species Phocaeicola plebeius_B. The sequence goes on along the minus strand of SFDG01000040.1, from coordinate 33,125 downwards.
CTGGGCTCTATCATGCTGTGCTCGGACGCGGACTGGCCAGCGACATCAACGGGGCTTATCCCAAGAACGACGGCAGCATCGGGCAGCTGCCGCTGAACGGCGACGGCACGCCTCGGTTCTCCTTCTACAATACGGATGCCATCTGGGGCGGACAGTGGAACCTGCTCCAGGTGTGGGCCTTGGCCTATCCTGAATACCTGTCGGACTACGTGAACACCCATCTGCAGGTCTACAAGGATGCCGGCTGGATGGGCGACGGACTGGCCTGCAGCCGCTATGTGTCGGGCGTAGGTACCAACCAGTTGGGCATCATCATCTCCGCCGCCTACCTGTGTGGCATCCGCGACTTTGATGTGGAGACGGCCTATGCCGCTGCCCGCAAGAACGAGCTGGATGGCGAAAACCGCCCGATGGGTGCCGGCAAGCTCGATACAGACCAGTTTGTGAAGTACGGCTATGTGCCTCACAAGGACAAGGGATCTTGGCCCGACGAGGCCTGGATGTTTTCCGCTTCGCATACGTTGGAATACTCGTTCAGTGCCTATGCGGTAGCTCAGCTGGCGAAGGCCTTGGGCAAGACGGAGGACTACGAGCAGCTGATGTCTTTGTCTAAAGGATGGGAACGTCTGTACAATGAGGAAACCAATCTCATCCAGCCCAAGTGGGAGAACGGTCAGTTCATCGACCGGTTCGACCCGATGCAGGTATGGCGGGGCTTCCAGGAAGGCAATGCCTACCAGTACACGTTCTACGTGCCTCACGATGCACCGGCACTGATTGCCAAGATGGGTGAAGAAGAATTCTCCGCACGCTTGGACAGCATCTTCCTCCGTTCGCAAGAGAATATCTTCAGTGGCGGCAAGACCATTGATGCCTTTGCTGGCTTGCAGACCTATTACAACCAGGGCAACCAGCCGTGTCTGCACGTGTCGTGGCTGTTCAATCAGGCACACCGTCCGTCGCTCACGCAGAAATGGGTGCGCAGCATCCTGGAGGAATTCTACGGTACTGACGGCATCCATGGCTACGGCTACGGTCAGGATGAAGACCAGGGTCAGCTGGGGGCCTGGTATGTCATCTCGTCCATCGGTATGTTCGACGTGGCAGGATTGGCCAACGAGCAGGCCAAGTTCGCTTTGGGCAGCCCGCAGTTTGACAAGATGACCATCCGTCTGAACCCCAACTACTATACGGGCGACCGCTTTGTCATCGAGACGAAGAACAACAGCAGTACCAACCGCTATGCCCAGCAGTATGTACTGAACGGCGAGACGCTCCATGCACCGGAAATTCCTTTCCAGACCGTCGTCAAGGGCGGAAAGCTGGAAGTGCAGATGGGCAGTGAGCCGAAGGACCAGTATTGATGAATAGGCTTGCGGTGTTGAATGGGCCGCGATGATGAATGGAATGGGCCACAGATGAACACAGATAGGGACAGATGACCACAGATTTGATGGGCTGCGCAACGGCAGCGATTCATAAAAAAAACTGTGGTCATCTGTCCCTATCTGTGTACATCTGTGGCTCTGGTAAACCAGCAGCTTTCCGGCTCTTATTGCCGGATGTTGAGGTTCGTGATGCGGCTCTTGAACTGTCCTGCCTTTTCCAATGGGAAGACCAGGGTGCGCACCAGCTTCATCGAATCTTTTCCAGCATTGAAATACTGGCGGGTGATGTCTTTCTCCTCGATGAGACGGTTGTTGATGAACAGACGGGTGGAGCGGTTGTCCCCCTCTACCTTCACCTGCACCTTCTCTTTTTTCACACTGTAGGGGAAGGTGAACAGATAACCGTCGCGGGCATAGCCCATCATGCCCGCGATGGGGTCTGACAGGTAGAACACAGCCGAAGGCGAGCGGAACAGTTCCGTGCCCGGTGTCTCGCGTTCGCCGTCGAGTTCGAAGCTGACCGTGTAGTCATAGCCCACCTCGCGCAGGGGGAGCGTTTCGCCCGGACGGACTTCCTCCTGACGGAACGGGGTGCGGAGGCGTCCGGCCTGGTTGACACCGGGAGCCTCGCTGAGCAGCCGACGTTGCTCATTGAACGTCGCGTAGGGAACGGTAGGTGCGGCTCCCGTCCACATCTTCACCGCCAGGGTCTGGATGGCCGGGTAGGTGCGGTCGTGGATGTCCTTTGTTGAAATGCCGTTGCCGGCATGGTCGTTCCATACGGCGAACATACCCCCCAGAATGGAGGGGTGCTTTTCCTCGAACACTTCCTTGCCGATGTGGGCAGGGGTCCACTGCTCGTAGAGTTTCTGCGTGTTCAGATAGTCGTAGTAATAGCCGGCGGCAGGCACGATGTAGAGCCACCCGTCGGGGATGCTGATGAGGTCGTAGCCCTGTTTGATCATCTCTTTCGGGTCAGCATAGCCGTTGTACCAGGCACTCATCACCACATTTTCCGATTTCACGGGAGTTTCTCCCTTGGCATGCGTCAGGGCTCCCCATACGCAGGCCTGCTTGCCGAACCCTTCCACGTAGCGGATGAAATGGTCGGTAAAGTAGCGGAACTTCTCCACGACTTCCTGTTCCTTGTTCGAGTATTCGTCGGTGCCGATGTGTACCCGCTTGCCGCGGAACACGGGATGCTCTCCTTCGAGGTATTCCTTGAACAGGCCCTCCATGAAGGTGTAGGTCTTCGGGTTGAACAGGTCGAGATGGTCCATGCCGTACTTCTGGCTGCCGATTTCGGGCAGGTAGTGGGTAAAGGCGAGCGAGTGGGCCGGGGCGTCGATTTCGGGGATGATGTCCACGAAGTGGTTCTCGGCCAGAATCTGGAGATCAATGAACTCCTGCTTCGAATACCAGCCGTCTTGGGCAGTCAGTCCGGGATAGGTGTCCGACTCCAGGCGGAACGCGGAGTAGGTCTTGTCCCAGTTCCACTGGTAGAAGCGGGAGAAGGCGTTGTCGTTCAGATGAATCTGGAAGGTGTTCATCTTGTAGTAGGACATGATTTTCACGTAGTCTTGCAAGAACTCCAGCGGGATGAACTTGCGTCCGCAGTCGATCATGAAGCCGCGCACGGCATAGTCGGGGAAGTCCTTAATGTTGCCGCAGGGCAGGGCACGCTGGTCTGACTGTTCGGCCATCTGGAGGAGAGAGCGGGTGCCCCAGTACACTCCGACGGCTTCGGGCGCACTGACGGTGACTTGCTTGCCGATGGCGATGCGGTAGCCTTCATGGGGCATTTTGGCCTCTTTGCGCAGGCTGAGGCGGATGTCTCCGTCCTTGGCCTTGGCGTTGGTCACTTCGGGATGCAGGCCCAGGAGGGCCTGGCAGTCGGCTGCAAAGGCACGGGCCATGTCGGCCAGTTGTTCGTTCTCGTAGACGATGCGGGTCTGGCTGTCGAAGTTGAAGGTGCCGTTGCCGCCTTTCCACTCCTTGAGTTCGGGAATCACAAATGGTTTTTCGTTCTGCGCAGGAACAGCAGTCATCCAGCAGAACAGGGCGATGAAGGTCAATAGGTGTTTCATATCAATAAGTTTAAATTATTAAGTTACTAATTAAGTCCGGTCATCCGGACTGTACCAGAATATGCTTTCTGCTTACTTATCCGTCAATCGTTGACCAGCAGCGACGAATCGCCGTAGCTCAGGAAGCGGAAACCGTGGGCGAGGGCATAGTCGTAGATGCGCCTCCAGTCGCCCTTGACAAAGGCCGACACCAGGAGCAGCAGGGTGCTTTGGGGCTGGTGGAAATTCGTCACGATGCGGTTCATGATGCGGTATTCGTAGCCCGGGGCAATGATGATTTGCGTGCTGGTGTGCAGGGTGTCCAGTCCGTGGCGGTCCAGATAGTCTAGCACATGCCGGAGTGCTTCCTGGGCGGTCAGGGAAGGGGCCGTGTCGTAGGGAGTCCATTGGCGCACGTGCAGTTCCTCCTCGCTGGCATCGGGATGCTCGCTGAGGGCTGCACCGATGTAGTAGAGGCTTTCGAGGGTACGGACCGACGTGGTGCCCACAGCAGTGACATTGCCCGCATGGGCCAGCAGCTGTTCCACGGTGTGTCGGCTCACAGCGATGTATTCCGTGTGCATCTCGTGCCCTTCGATTTCCTCGCTCTTCACCGGTTTGAAGGTGCCTGCCCCCACGTGCAGGGTCACCTCCTCCAGGTCGATGCCTTTCGTCCGCAGGGCATCGAGCACCTCGGGCGTGAAGTGCAGGCCGGCGGTGGGAGCCGCCACAGACCCCTTGATTTTCGAATACACCGTCTGGTAGGTCTGCTTGTCGCTCTCCTGAGTCGGACGGTTCAGGTAGGGAGGGATGGGCAGTTCGCCGAACACTTCGAGGATGTCGGCGAAGGTGATGTCGGGATTGTCCCACTCAAAGTCGATCCAGTGGCTCGTGCCCCGCGGTTCTCCGCGCCGGGCGGTGAGCGTGACGGGCTGTCCCTTCACGGTCATCTGCCGCTGGAGCGGCCCTTCCTTCCATTTCTTCAGGTTGCCCACCAGGCAGAGCCAGGCCGAGCGGCGCGTCTGCTGGAAATTCTGCGCGTAGTCGGCGGGCTGCACCGGCTCCAGGCAGAAGATTTCGATGAGGGCACCGGTCTCCTTGCGGAAGTGCAGGCGGGCTTGGATGACCTTGGTATTGTTGAACACCATAAGGGACCCGGCAGGCAGGTAGTCGGGCAGCGAGGCGAACACGCTCTCGCTGATGTCCCCGTTGCGGTAGACGAGCAGTTTCGATTGGTCGCGCCGCTCCAGGGGGAACTTGGCGATGCGCTCGTCGGGCAGGGGATAGTTGTAATCGCTGATCTTGATATGTCTTGTTGCTTCCATGCGTTGGGATAGGGGGTTATTGAATGTTCTTGTCCATCAGCAGGCGGCCTTCCGTGTCTATCACTTTCACCCGGATGTGTCCGTCGTGCAGCTCCAGTCGTGCAGCACACGTGGCACCTTGCTCCAGTACGGGGAAGGCGTTGCCGTCGGCCTGCCGGTCGTGGTAGAAGAAGCGGTGGGTATGGCCCGACACGAGCAGGTCTACCCGGGCATCGTTCAGCACGGGGAGGAACTTGCGGATGGCATCATCCCAGCCGAACCACATCTGTTCGTCCTTCCACTCCTGGCCCATCACCAGCGGGAAATGGCAGATGACGATGCGGTAGCGGGCATTCTGGTAGTCGGGAGTCTGCACCAGCCGGCGGAGCCATTCCGCCTGTTCGGTGCGGTAGGCGTCGTAGTCGGTCAGGCCGGCATAGACCCAGTGGTTTTCTGCCTTGTCCTCGCCGCTGTCGAGCATCACAATCATGATGTCGCCGATGCGGTAGGCACCATAGATTTTGTTGTCCTTCTTTGGGAAATAGCTGGAGTAGGTGCGGGCCAGGTTGCCTCGGGTCTCGTGGTTGCCCCGCACGATTTCGAAGGGCGTGGACGAGGCGAACAGCCGTACGCTGGTGTCGATGAAGGCGGCAAAGGGAGCTTCGGGGCGGTCGATGTAGTTCATCATGTCGCCGGCATAGAAGAAGGCGTCGCACGACCGCCAGTCGGCCTTTTCCAGCAGGGTTTCCAGCTTTTGGGCATCGCCGTGCATGTCGCTGGTCACGAAGATGTCCGCGCCTTTCTGCTGGGGGTCGGTGGTGCGGAAGGTGAACCATTCCGAAGCGATGCTGTCGCCGAAGGTCACTTTATAGGGCTGGAAATCTTTCATCTCTTTCGATACGATGCGGTAGTCGTAGCGGGCGGCGGGCTGCAGGGCTTCGATGCGGACCGAGTTGAAGGTGTTGTAGGCGGCCTTCAGTCCGTCTTTCGAGGAGTAGCAGCGCTGGGGCGGCTCGCTTTCGCTGCCGTGGGGTTTGATCTCTACCCACGAGAAGGCTTTTGCGGAAGTGGTGAACACGACGGTGGCACCGGTTTCCGTCACTTCCTGCAAGTAAGGGCCGTGGTCGATGCCGAAGGCGGTCTGGGCTGCCAGGTTGAGGGTTAGGCTACAGAGCGAGACGGCCAGCAGGCTCTTGGAGGTCTTTGAATTCATAAAGTTTCTCTGTTTTTTAGGTTGCTTCTGCAAAAGTACGATTTTTCTCGCTACTTTTGCACATACAATTCAAAGAAAAGGAGATACTGAACATGAAAATAGGCGATAAAGTGCGCTTCCTCAGCGAAGTGGGGGGCGGTATCGTGCGCGGCTTTCAGGGAAAGGACGTGGCACTGGTAGAAGGAGAGGACGGATTCGAGATACCCATGCTCATCAAGGAGTGTGTGGTGGTGCAGACCGACGAGTACAACATCCCCATCAAGTCGGTGGGAAAACCCCGTAAAGCAGCCCCCGAGGCAGTGGACGAGGCCGACGAAGAGGATGAGGAGGACGACCGCCCCATTACGTGGAGGGATCCGGAGGTAAAGGGCAACGACGTGCTGAACGTGACCCTGGCTTATGTGCCCGAAGACATCAAGGCCCTTTCTGCGACCGATTTCGACGCGTATCTGGTCAACGACAGTAATTATTTCATCGACTACCTCTACCTCTCGGCCGAAGGCAACAGCTGGACCTTGCGGAGCCGTGGAACGGTGAAGCCCAACCGGAAGGAACATCTGGAGACATTCTCCAAGGCCGACCTGAACGGCATGGAGCACGTGGCGGTGCAGCTGCTGGCCTATAAGGACGACCGGGGCTACTTGTTCAAGCCGGCGGTGAGCACCGAGCTCCACATCGACACGGTGAAATTCTACAAGCTGCATACGTTCGAGGTCAATGCCTTCTTCCCCCAGTCGGCCCTGTTGTACAAGATTGTCGAGGACGACGAGGCAGTCCGCGAGGTGCATCCTTCGGCCGACGATATCCGCCAGGCCTTGCTCAAGAAGAGCGATACGGCCCTTCCGCCCCGGCTGCAGCGGAAACAGCAGAAGCAGGGAAGGAACGACCTGGTGGAGGTCGACCTACATATCCATGAACTGCTGGACGACACCACGGGAATGAGTAACGCAGAGATGCTGGACTATCAGCTCGACGTATTCCGCCGCACGCTCGACGAGTACCGCACCCGCAAGGGACAGAAGATTGTCTTCATCCACGGCAAGGGAGACGGGGTGTTGCGGCGGGCCATCCTCGACGAACTGAAACGCAACTACAAGAACTATCCCAGCCAGGACGCTTCGTTCCGGGAGTATGGCTTCGGGGCAACGATGGTCACCATCCGTTGAAGAAAGGAGGAGAATATGGAAAAACTGAAAAAGTTCTTGGGCGGAGATGCTTTTGCCGCCCGTGCCGGTGTAGAATTGCTGGAGATCCGTCCCGGATATGCCCGGGCACGGATGGAAGTGACACCCGACCATCTCAATGCGGGCGGTGTATGCCAGGGCGGTGCCTTGTTCACTTTGGCCGACTTGGCCTTTGCGGCGGTGGCGAACAGCCAGGGCCAGCTGACCCTGTCGCTGGGAGCGAACATGACCTTCCTTCGTCCGGTGGCCAAGGGATTCGTCGAAGCCGAGGCCACCGAGGTCTTTGTGCATCCGCGGGTGCCGTACATCGAGGTACGCCTCACCGACAGCGAAGGACGGCTGGTGGCCGTCATGACCAGTTCGGGCTACCGGAAAAAGGAAAGTGTGTTCGGCTGATACGTTCAGCTGAATTATGGCACATTTTTGTGTCAGCGGGCAATGTATTTCTTCATCCCTTCGGTGAAGTAGATGCCGTTCGTGCTGTCGGGACGGCTGTAGATGAAGTAAGCCTCCAGTTCGGGATGCTGCTCGCAGACGGCCTTGGCCGAGTCTAGTCCGAGCACCATGAAGGAGGTGGCATAGGCATCGGCCGTCGCGCAGTCTGCGGCGATTACGGTCGATGACAGAATGTTGTGCTGTACGGGGTAGCCGGTACGAGGGTCGATGGTGTGGGCATATTTCTTCCCGTCGCGGTAGTAGAAGTTCCGGTAATTGCCGGAGGTGGCCATCCCCACGTTACTGATGCTCAGCACGGTCTGCAGGTCCTGGTTGACCGAGAGGGAATCGTCGATGGGTTTGTTCACCCCGATGCGCCAGGGATGCTGTTGGGGATTCTCGCCCCGCACCACCACTTCTCCGCCAATGTCGACCATGTAGTTCCTCACCCCCTTGCGGTCCAGCAGGCGGGCTACACAGTCCACACCGAAACCTTTGGCGATGGCGCTGCAGTCCAGCTGGATGTTCGGGTCTTGTTTGCGGACCGTTCCGTCGGAGGCCAGTTCCACCTTGTCGATGCCTACCCACTGGCGCAGGCTGTCGATGCTGGCGGGGTCTACACCGCTGCCGCTCTTGAATCCGGCAGAGACTTCCTTGGCCAGGCGGAACACATCGAGGAAGAGGCTGTCGGGCGTCAGGTCCGTATTGTCGTTGATGTGGGTAATCACCGAGTTCGGGTTGAAGGGCGAAAGTGAATGGTCCACTTTCTGCAGTTCAGCCTCGATGTCCTCTTTCAGGTTTTCGGCAGACTGGTAGGTGATTTTATAGACGGTCCCGAACACCAGGCCCTGGTCAGTTTGGTAAGGAGACTGTTTCTTCAGAATGAGTATGGTGCCTACTATCAGCAGGACCAGAAAGGGCAATTGCCACTTGATGCTTTTATTGTTCATTGTTACGTAAGTAAGAGTTGATGATGTGTCAGAGATAGCCCGTGTGTTCCAGCAGGATCTTCACGCCGATGCCGATGAGCACCAGTCCGCCGAAGTATTCCATCTTCAGGTGTGAATGTCGACCGAAGAAGACTCCGATGAGGCAGCCCGCCACTGACAGGACAAATGAGGCGATGCCGATGGCTGCCAGCGGATAATAGAGTGCCGGAAGGGCGGTGTGGCCGGCAAAGGCGAACGAGATGCCGACCGCCAGTGCGTCGATACTCGTGGCAACGGCCAGAGAGAGGATTGTGCGCAGGCGTGTCGGGTCGAAATGGGAATGTTCGTGGTCGTCGTCCGGTTGCATGCCCTCGCGAATCATGCGCAGGCCGAGGAAGGCCAGGAGGGCGAAGGCAATCCAGTGGTCGAAACTTTCGATAAGGTGCTGGAAACGGCTGGCCCCCAGCCACCCGATGAAAGGCATCAGGGCCTGGAACAGTCCGAAGAAGAAGGCCATGGTGAGGAAGGTGCTCCAGCTGATGCGCCGCAACAGGGCACCGCTGGCCACGGAGACCGTGAAACAGTCGATGGCAAGGCTCACGGCAAGCAGTCCTATTTCGAGTGAGTACATGATGAATCGGTTTTCCTAAAAGGGTAAATTGTAAATCAGGTTATACGTCAGGGTGAAGCTGCTGCCGGCGTTCTTGCCGAAACCGGGCACGTACCAGGGCACGGTATTTTCCGTTTCCTTCACCTGGATGCGGCTCTTGTAGCGCACGGCCCAGCCCATGTGGAACCGCCGGTAGATGTTGACCTTGATGCTGGCCACGAGCTCCAGCCAGCTGGCCGTGCTCTTCAGCCCTTCGTAGCGGAAGGGCACCGTGATGTGGCCGCCGTAGTTAGGGTCGGTCATCGAGGGACCGCTCACATCGTACTTGAACGAGGTGGTGCCGTAGCGGAAGCCCACCGCCAGATAGCCGGGCAGCCAGGGCTTCTTGTGGAACATATTGTAGTCCATGCCGATGCGGAAGTAGGGGGCGGAGGTCTTGTAGTGCAGGTCGTTGGCATCGTTCAACTTGTCCGCCTTTCCGTAGCCAATCTCGACGACGGGCAGGTAGCGTCCCTTCAGGTTGGTCTGCACCTGGATTTCCGAGCTGATCATGTCGCTGCCCAGTATGTAGTGGCTGATGGGGCCGGCAATCTCCACGCCGACCGCTGTCCCCCGGTAGAAGGGACCTTCGTCGGCAGCGGATGGGGCCGTCACTTTCTGGGCCGCTGACCCTTGAGCCAGGGCGTGTGGCAGCTGGCTACTCAGCAGCCACAGGAGGATAATAAATCTTGAAATTCTCTTTCTCATTGTTGTCAATGTTCGGATTCGTTAGGACGATGGAGTCGATGGCGTGGCGCGTGGTGGACACACGGGTCACTTCGTAGAACATCATCGTGCCGCAATCGATGTTCATGAAATAAGGGATGTTGCGGTGCTCCACTGTGATGGTGTCGGTGCTTTCCGCCGAATAGACCAGCACGAAGCGGGTCTTGTCGGCGTAACTCAGGGGGAGGCTGAAGCTCGACGCGCCCGACTCCTGGTTGATGAGGGTATCGCAGACGAGCGTGCCGCCGTTGTCCATGAGTCCGATGACACTGACGGGTACCGCGAACGACAGGTTTTTGCCGTTGCCGTCCTTCAGCGTGAAGTGGGCGAAGGCCAAGGCATTGGGCGGACAGTTCTCCACCTCACACGAGGGAACCAGACAGAGCAGCAGCCCCAGCAGGGCGATGATGACAGGAAGCTGTTTCATGGCCTCAGATTTCTTTTTCGATTTGATACTTGTTGCGCTCCTGCGAGTTGCGGGCGATAAGTTCACCGAGAAATCCGGCCAGGAACAACTGGGTGCCGATGATCATCGTGGTGAGCGACAGGTAGAAATACGGGTTCTCCGTCACCAATCGGTAGGGGTTGCCGACATACATGTCGTAGAGTTTCGTGCCCCCTACGATGACCACGGCCAGGAAGCCCAGCAGGAACATGATGGAACCAAGGAACCCGAAGATGTGCATGGGCTTGACGCCGAAGGTGGAGAGGAACCACAGGGTGAGCAGGTCCAGGTAGCCGTTGACAAAGCGGTTCAGCCCGAACTTGGTCTTTCCGTACTTGCGGGCCTGGTGGTGGACCACTTTCTCTCCGATGCGTACAAAGCCGGCGTTCTTGGCCAGATAGGGAATGTAGCGGTGCATTTCGCCGTAGACCTCGATGTTCTTCACCACGTCGCGGCGGTAGGCTTTCAGCCCGCAGTTGAAGTCGTGCAGGTTGTGAATGCCCGATACGGCGCGGGCCGTGGCGTTGAACAGCTTGGTAGGCAGGGTCTTCGACAGCGGGTCGTAGCGTTTCTGCTTCCATCCCGACACGAGGTCGTAGCCGTCTGTCGTAATCATGCGGTACAGTTCGGGAATCTCGTCGGGACTGTCCTGCAGGTCGGCATCCATCGTGATGACCACATCGCCCGCTGCCCGCTCAAAACCGCAGAACAGGGCTGGCGACTTGCCGTAGTTGCGGCGGAACTTGATGCCTTTCACTTCCGGGTGGGCGGCGCGGAGCGACTCGATGACCTGCCAGGAGCCATCGGTACTGCCGTCGTTGACGAAAATCACTTCGTAGGTGAAGCCGTTGGCGTTCATCACACGTTCAATCCATGCGTAGAGCTCGGGCAAGGATTCTTCTTCATTATATAAAGGAATAACTACAGATATATTCATCGAAATGCGTATTATTAGTCGTTAATGAGTGATAGGGGGCTGTCCGGAACCCGTGTCCTTTCCTTTCGACCGCACGCAAAGCGCCGTGAGGAGGGAGAGAGGGAAACAGTAGAACAGGTTCTGCCAGGCCAGCCAGAACGATCGTTCCACCGGTGTCCAGTCGGCCAGTTCCTCGAACACCTTGAGGGACTCGTCGAACAGGGCGATCATTTCGCCTTGGGCCATTTCCCTTGCGCTTTCCATCTGTGCGCGGTACGCCTCCACCAGAAAACCGTTGTCTACATAACGGAAATAGACATAATGCACGAGAAACGTCAGCATGGTGGCGGCCATATACATGATGAAGGCAAACAGGAATCCTTCGCTGAAGCGGAGGGCCTGGTGCGGAAGCTGGCGCCGGTAGTTGCGGGCATAGAGATACCCCAACACGGGCACAAACAGGGTGAAAACAATGTATAGCAGGTGCAGGGAGGGTGAATGGAACCCCATGGGGACGAGGGCGAACTTCAGCGTCCAGAACAGTCCCATGAAGGTGCCGTATTTCAGGGCGGCTTCCTGCAGTGTAGTAGGTCGAGGATAATCGGTCATGATAGATTACAGTAGCTGGTTTTCGCCGCAAAAGTACGGTTTTTATCCCTATTAATCGATAGATGGCAGGATAAAATCGCTGCTGAAAGAGATTTTTTGCACTTTTTTTGCGAAAAGCATTGCGGATTCAACGATATGGTCAGCTTACCCACCCGCCTCTTTAGCTCAGTTGGCCAGAGCACGTGATTTGTAATCTCGGGGTCGTTGGTTCGAATCCGACAAGAGGCTCTCAAAAGAGGAGGTCATTCGGCCTCCTCTTTTTTAGTATTCCAATTTTCCTACAGCGTCATCATCGACTTTCATGACGACAATAGAAAAACACGAAGGGACGAGAAAACAAATTCCTTCGTCTCTTCGTCCCTTTATGTCCTATTTATAGCTGACACACATTTTATTCTCATGCATTTTCCGTCAGTTTCGGAATCCCAGTCCTTCGCCGCTGCGCTCCACGATGATGGGGCGGGAGCGGTCGACCTTCTGTGCCAGCAGCTGCTTCGACAGGTCGTTCAGCAGATACCGCTGGATGGCACGCTTCACCGGACGGGCACCGAATTCGGGGTCGAAACCGGCAGAGGCAATGAAGTGGATGGCCTGGTCGCTCATGTTCAGGGTGACACCGTTTTCGGCCAACATCTTGCGGATGCCGTCGACCTGCAGACGGACAATCTGTTCAATCTGCTCTTCGTTGAGCGGCTGGAACATGATGATCTCGTCGATACGGTTCAGGAACTCCGGACGGATGGTCTTCTTCAGCAGGTTCATCACCTCGTTCTTCGTCTGCTCGACAATCTGGTCGTGGTTCTGCGCATTGATGTGCTCGAACTGGCTCTGGATGTACGAACTGCCGAGGTTGGAAGTCATGATGATGATGGTGTTCTTGAAGTTCACCACCCGCCCCTTGTTGTCGGTCAGCCGTCCGTCGTCGAGCACCTGCAACAGGATGTTGAATACATCCGGATGCGCTTTCTCGATTTCATCGAACAGGACTACCGAGTAGGGTTTCCGCCGCACGGCTTCCGTGAGCTGTCCGCCCTCGTCGTAGCCTACGTAGCCCGGAGGCGCTCCGATAAGCCGCGACACGGTATGCTTCTCCTGATACTCGCTCATGTCGATACGGGTCATCAGCGATTCGTCGTCGAACAGGTATTCCGCCAGTGCCTTGGCCAGTTCGGTCTTTCCCACACCGGTCGTGCCGAGGAAGATGAACGAACCGATGGGTCGCTTGGGGTCCTGCAGTCCGGCACGGCTCCGGCGCACGGCATCGGCCACGGCCGTGATGGCTTCGTCCTGTCCCACTACCCGCTTGTGCAGTTCGTCCTCCAGGTGAATCAGCTTATCGCGTTCGCTCTGCAGCATCTTGCTCACCGGTATACCCGTCCAGCGCGATACCACGTCGGCGATGTCTTCGGCCGTCACTTCTTCCTTGATCATGGCGCTGTCGCCCTGCTTGCGCTTCAGGTCTTCCTGGATGCTCTTGATTTCAGCCTCCAGTGCCTGCAGCTTGCCGTAGCGTATTTCGGCCACCTTGCCATAGTCGCCTTCGCGTTCGGCCTTGTCGGCTTCGAACTTCAGCTGCTCGATGGCCTGCTTGTTGGTCTGTATCTTGTTCACCAGTTCCTTTTCGCTCTGCCACTTGGCCTTGTACGAGGTTTCCTGTTCCCGCAGCTCGGCAATTTCCTTGTTGAGCTGGGCCAGCTTGGCTTCGTCTTTCTCGCGCTTGATGGCTTCGCGCTCAATCTCCAGCTGCTTCAGCCGGCGTTCGATTTCGTCCAGCTCTTCCGGCAGTGAGTCGCGTTCCATCCGCAGCTTGGCGGCCGCCTCGTCCATCAGGTCGATGGCCTTGTCGGGCAGGAACCGCTCGGTGATGTACCGGTTGCTCAGTTCCACGGCGGCGATGATGGCCTCGTCCTTGATACGCACCTGATGGTGGTTCTCGTAGCGTTCCTTCAGTCCGCGCAGGATGGAGATGGAGCTGGCGGTATCCGGCTCGTTCACCATGACGGTCTGGAACCGGCGTTCCAGTGCCTTGTCCTTCTCGAAATACTTCTGGTACTCGTCGAGGGTCGTGGCACCGATGCTGCGCAGTTCGCCACGTGCCAGTGCCGGTTTCAGAATGTTGGCGGCATCCATGGCTCCTTCTCCCTTTCCGGCCCCTACCAGGGTATGGATTTCATCGATGAAGAGGATGATGTTGCCGTCCGATTTCGTCACTTCGTTGATGACCGATTTCAGCCGTTCCTCGAATTCGCCTTTGTATTTGGCACCGGCTACCAGGGCACCCATGTCGAGCGAGTAGAGCTGCTTGTTCTTCAGGTTCTCGGGCACGTCGCCGCGCAGGATACGCTGGGCCAGTCCTTCTACGATGGCGGTCTTACCGGTACCCGGCTCACCGATCAGTACCGGGTTGTTCTTGGTCCGCCGGCTCAGGATCTGCAGTACCCGACGGATTTCCTCGTCACGGCCGATGACCGGATCGAGCTTGCCGTTGCGGGCTGCCTCGATGAGGTTGATGGCGTATTTGTTCAGTGACTGGTAGGTGTCTTCGCTGGACTGGGAAGTGACGTTCTGTCCTTTCCGCAGTTCGTTGATGGCTGCTCTCAGTTCCTTGTCGTTCATGCCGGCATCCTTCAGAATGGAGGCCACGGTGCTCTTGACGTTGAGCAGGGCCAGCAACAGGGCTTCCAGTGAAACATATTCATCTTTCAGCTCCTTCGAGTAGTCGGTCGCTTTCTGCAACACTTCGTTGGCTTCGCGGCTCAGGTAAGGTTCGCCGCCCTGCACTTTCGGCAGCGACGCGATTTGCCGGTCGAGCACGGATTCAATCTGTTGTCCGTTGATGCCCAGCTTCTGGAAGAGAAAATTGGTGACGTTTTCTCCTACTTTCAGCACCCCTGCCAGCAGGTGTTCGGGCTCGATGGCTTGCTGGCCGCGGCTCTGTACGAGGTTCACCGCTTGCTGCACCGCCTCTTGCGATTTGATGGTAAAGTTGTTGAAGTTCATATCTTTTCTCCTTTCTATCTATTGTTAGTCTTTGGTTGTGAATCGCTGAGAATAGTTCAAAAGTCTTGCCAAACGCTGGAAAGGCTTCCAGATATGACTTTTTGGCATAACACGCTGTGAATCAACTGCAATTTTGTCTGTTTGTGGTACAGGATGGCAGTGAAGGGAGGGACATCGATCCTTGCTATATATAAAGGTATATTGCGATGCCTGTTCTTGTCCCTCAAGAAGGCTTATTCTTGTCTCTTAAGAATGCCTGTTCTTGTCCCTTAAGGATGCCTGTCGAAGCCACCCAAGGATGCCTGTCGAAGGAGTGTAAGGACTTCGGTCGTTAGGAGGTAACACAGCCTGTCGTTAGACACTGACAACAGCAGTCCTTGATTTAACAGAAAGAAAGACATTGACTTTCTGTAGATGTGAATACTACTTTCTCTTTTGCTCAGAATAGAAAATCCATGGAAAACTGTCTTTTTGTCAAAACGGGCGAGTCTGTCCGTGAAATTGGGGTACCTATTTAAATTGTCATGCTGAACGGAGTGAAGCATCTGAATACATCCACTGTGCGCTAACAGATTTCTCACTTCGTTCGAAATGACAGGGAGAAAGGAAAGCAGAAAATAAATTCCGGACAGTCTGGGGCCTGTTAAGACACCGTAATCCTGATAGGCTCCTTGAAAAAAAAGAACGGCAGGGATGGGGAGATTGTGCTTGAAAACTTGTAACTTTGCACGGATTTTACCATTGTAATAACTATGATTTCTATAGAAGGACTGAAAGTGGAGTTCGGCGTTACGCCGCTGTTCGACGATGTGTCGTTTGTCATCAACAAGAAAGACCGTATCGCTCTGGTGGGCAAGAACGGGGCAGGGAAGTCAACGCTGTTGAAGATATTGGCCGGCCTGCAGCGTCCCACGGAGGGGGTAGTGGCCGTACAGCGGGGAGTGAGCATCGGCTATCTGCCACAGGTGATGGTGCTGAGCGATACGCGTACCGTGATGGAAGAAGCGGAAATGGCGTTCGACCACATCGCAGAGATGCAGGCACGTATCGAGCAGCTGAACCAAGAACTGGCGGACCGCACGGACTATGAGTCGGAGAGTTACCATGAGCTGATAGAACGTTTTACCCACGAGAACGAACGCTTCCTGATGATGGGAGGCACCAACTTCCAGGCGGAAATCGAACGTACGCTGACCGGACTGGGATTCAGCCGGGAGGATTTCGGCCGTCCTACCTCGGAGTTCAGCGGTGGATGGCGGATGCGTATCGAACTGGCCAAGATTCTGTTGAGGCGGCCCGATGTGCTGTTGCTGGACGAGCCGACGAACCACCTCGACATCGAGAGCATCCAGTGGCTGGAGGGTTTCCTGAAGATGTGTTCCGGAGCTGTCGTGCTGGTGAGCCACGACCGGGCCTTCATCAACAATGTCACCAACCGCACCATTGAAATATCCTGCGGGAGAATATATGATTATAAAGTGCCCTACGACGAGTTTGTGGTGCTCCGCAAGGAGCGCCGCGAGCAGCAGCTGCGTGCCTACGAGAACCAGCAGAAGGAAATCAAGGATACGGAGGACTTCATCGAGCGGTTCCGCTACAAGGCGACCAAGGCGGTGCAGGTGCAGAGCCGCATCAAGCAGCTGGAAAAGATAGAACGCATTGAGGTGGATGAGGAGGACAATTCGTCGTTGCACCTGAAATTTCCGCCGGCCATGCGGTCGGGCAATTACCCGGTCATCTGCGAGGGCGTGAAGAAGGCATACGGCGACCACGTGGTGTTCCACGATGTGGACATGACCATCCATCGGGGCGAAAAAGTGGCGTTCGTAGGCAAGAACGGCGAGGGAAAATCCACCTTGGTGAAGTGCATCATGGACGAGATTCCCTACGAGGGAAAGCTGATCATCGGTCACAATGTGCAGATGGGCTATTTCGCCCAGAACCAGGCACAGCTGCTCGATGAGAACCTGACGGTGTTCGACACCATCGACCGGGTGGCGAAGGGAGATATCCGACTGAAGATAAGGGATATCCTCGGTGCGTTCATGTTCGGAGGAGAGGCTTCGGACAAGAAGGTAAAGGTGCTGTCGGGCGGCGAGCGCAGCCGGTTGGCCATGATCAGGTTGCTGCTGGAGCCGGTGAACTTCCTGATTCTGGACGAGCCGACCAACCACCTGGACATGCGCTCGAAGGATGTGCTGAAGGAGGCCATCCGCGACTTCGACGGGACGGTCATCGTCGTGTCGCACGACCGGGAGTTCCTTGACGGGCTGGTGACGAAGGTCTATGAGTTCGGCGGCGGACGGGTGAAAGAGCACATCGGCGGCATCTACGACTTTTTGCAGAAAAAGAAGCTGGAGAGCCTGGACCAGCTGCAGTTGTCGCAGTCGCCCACGGCAGTAGCAGCCAAGGGGAAGAAAGAGGAGGTCGCTACCAAGGGGAAGAAGGAAGAAGTTCCGGTGAGCGAGAGCAAGCTCTCGTACGAGGCCCTGAAAGAGCAGAACAAGCGCATCCGCAAACTAGAGAAACAGGTGGCGGACTGCGAGGAACGTGTCGGTCGGCTGGAAGAGCAGGTCAAGGAGCTGGAGGCCCGTATGGCGACACCGGAAGGGGCTTCGGACATGAAGCTCTACGAGCAGCACCAGCAGCTGAAGCGGCAGATGGCTGCCGTGGAAGAGGAGTGGGAAGCTGCCTTGACGGAACTGGAAGAGATGGCATGACTGCCTGCGAGGTGAAAACTTTTTTAATATCAAGATACATGAGAAAGATGAATTATGTAGCTACTGCCGCTGTGCTGATGGCGGCAATGGCAGGTGGATGCGCCGGACAAAAAGGCGCACAGGCCGTGTCGGGCATTGACCGGGCCAACATGGATACCACGGTGGCACCCGGCAAGGACTTTGCTCGTTACGCAACGGGAGGATGGAACGATGCCCATCCGCTGACAGATGAGTATTCGCGTTACGGCTCGTTCGAAGTGTTGGCCGAGAATAACCAGGAAAAACTGAAGGAACTGATTGAAGGACTGGCGGCACAGCAGCACGAAGCCGGTACGGCAGCCCAGAAAATCGGTGACTTGTACAACCTGGCCATGGACAGTGTGACCTTGAACGAGCAGGGCATGGCACCGGTAAAGGCGCAGTTCGACAAGATTGCTGCCCTCGGCAACCCGTCCCAGCTGCTGCCGATGGTGGCCGAACTGGCTAAACAGGGGGTCGGTACGTACTTCTCGTCGTATGTATATGCCGACCCCAAGAACAGCGAACTGAACATTTTCCAGCTGGCGCAGGGAGGCATTAACCTGGGAGAGAAAGAATACTATCTGGCCACCGACAGCGTGACGGAGAACATCCGCCAGCAGTACAAGGAGTATATTGTCCGCTTGTTCCGGCTGGCCGGTTGCGAGGAAGAGGCTGCCCGTCAGAAAGCGGCCGATGTGCTTGAAATCGAAACGCGCATTGCGGAGAAGTCGTTCAGTGCCGTACAGCGCAGAGACCCTGAAGCCAACTATCACAAGATGACCTATGCGGACTTCCAGCAGCAGTTCGCTGGGGTTGATTGGTCCGGCTATCTCCGTGCCTTCGGTATCGATGGCCTGGACGAACTGAATGTGGAGCAGGTAGAGCCGATTCAGGAAGTGGTGAAACTGGCCAACACTTTGCCGATGTCCAAACATATCGCTTACTTGCAGTATAACCTGCTGGATGCAGCGGCTCCTTACCTGAGCGACGATTTCGTGGCCACCCGTTTCGACTTCTACGGAAAGGTGCTGAGCGGTCGTCAGGTGAACCGTCCGCGCTGGAAACGGGCTGTCGGTTCGGTTGACGGCCTGTTGGGCGAACTGGTAGGCCAGATGTACGTGGAAAAATATTTCCCTGCTGCCGCCAAAGAGCGGATGCTGCAGCTGGTGAAGAACCTTCAGGTATCACTGGGGCAGCGCATCGATGCACAGGAATGGATGTGCGACAGTACCAAGGCCAAGGCGCACGAGAAGCTGGCTGCCTTTACGGTGAAGATCGGCTATCCCGACAAGTGGAAGGATTATTCCGACCTTGATGTGCAGAAGGATTCCTATTGGGCCAATGTCTGCCGGGCCGCTGCCTGGGGCGTGAAGGACATGTACAGCCGGGTGGGCAAGCCCGTGGACAAGACAGAATGGCTGATGACTCCGCAGACGGTGAATGCCTATTACAATCCTTCCACCAACGAAATCTGTTTTCCGGCTGCCATCCTGCAATATCCGTTTTTCGACATGAATGCCGACGATGCCTGCAACTACGGGGCCATCGGTGTGGTGATTGGCCACGAAATGACGCACGGATTCGACGACCAGGGCCGTCAGTTCGACAAGAACGGTAACTTGAAGGACTGGTGGACAGCAGAGGATGCCGCCCGCTTCAAGGAGCGCACGCAGGTGATGGTGGACTTCTTCAACAAGATTGAGGTGTTGCCGGGTCTGTTTGCCAACGGTGAGCTGACCCTGGGCGAAAACATTGCCGACCACGGTGGTCTGAAGATTGCCTTCCAGGCGTTTCGGAATGCCACGAAAGATGCACCGCTGGGCGTAGAGAACGGTTTCACGCCCGAACAGCGTTTCTTCCTGTCGTATGCCCTGCTGTGGGCGGGCAACATCCGTGACGAGCAGATTCGTGTCTATACCAAGTCCGACCCTCACTCACTGGCCCGCTGGCGCGTGAACGGTGCGTTGCCGCACATCCCCGCCTGGTACGATGCCTTCGGCATTACCGAGAACGATGCCATGTATGTGGCACCGGAGGCACGGGTCAACGTTTGGTGATATTCAACACAAAGAAAAGAAGACACAAAGAAATATTTTCTTCCTTTGTGTCTTCCTTTCTTTGTGTTCCAGCTCCTATCCTTTTTGCTGGCTATTATTATTTCTCCCAGTCAAGGATGACCTTTCCGCAGAGTCCGGATTCCATGACATCGAAGCCCTTCTGGAACTCCTCGATGGGGAAGTGGTGGGTGATGACCGGTGTCAGGTCGAGGCCCGACAAGAGCATCTGCTCCATTTTGTACCAGGTTTCCCACATCTGGCGGCCGTAGATACCCTTGATGGTCAGTGCCTTGAAGATGATTTCACTCCAGTCGACGGTCGTGCTGGGCGGCAGAATGCCCAACTGTGCGATCTTCGAGCCGTTGTACATGTGAGCCACCATGTCGCGGAAGGCTACCGGTGACCCCGACATTTCCAGACCTACATCGAAGCCGCGGATACCCATTTCCTTCATCACTCCCTCTACCGTTTCTCCCTTGGCAGCATTCACGGTGCGGGTAGCTCCCATGCGGCGGGCGATGTCCAGCCGGTAGTCGTTCAGGTCGGTCACGATGACACGCTTGGCACCGGCAAAGCGGGCAATGGCGGTGGCCATCGTACCAATCAGGCCGGCACCGGTAATCAGTACATCTTCACCCAGCAAGGGGAAGGAGAGGGCTGTATGGGTAGCATTGCCGAAGGGGTCCATGATGGCCGCCATATCGTCGGAGATACGGTCGTCCAGTTTCACGACATTCGATTCGGGGATGCACAGGTATTCGGCAAACGCACCGTCGCGGTTCACGCCCACGCCGATACTGTTCTCGCAGATGTGCTGCTTGCCGCGCCGGCAGTTACGGCAGTGTCCGCAGGCAATGTGACCTTCACCGGTGACGCGGTCGCCCACTTTCACCTTTTGTACGCCTGCACCCACTTCAGCCACGACACCCACGTATTCGTGGCCGATGGTCATCGGGGTCTTGATGGTCTTCTGGCTCCATTCATCCCATTTGTAGATATGAAGGTCTGTGCCACAGATGGCAGTTTTCTTGATCTTGATGAGGACATCGTTCACACCGACTTCGGGAACGGGTACATCGTCCATCCAAATGCCTTTCTTCGGCTCTTTTTTGACTAACGCTTTCATAGTGTGTATGGTGTAGAAAAAACTTGATTGCTGAAATTTATTTGATGACTCCCAGTTCCTTACCGATCTTGGTGAAGGCGGCGATGCACTTGTCGAGGTGTTCGCGCTCGTGTCCGGCCGAAATCTGTACACGGATGCGTGCTTCGCCCTTCGGTACCACCGGATAGAAGAAACCGGTCACGTAGATGCCTTCTTCCTGCAGGCGGGCAGCCATCTGCTGGGAGAGCTTGGCATCGTAGAGCATGACGGCACAAATGGCCGACTGGGTCGGTTTGATGTCGAAACCGGCAGCCAGCATCTTTTCGCGGAAATAGTCGGTGTTGGCATGCAGCTTGTCCTGCAGTTCGTTGGTCTCGTCCATCATCTGGAACATCTTGATACCGGCAGCCACGACCATCGGGGGTAAGGAGTTCGAGAACAGGTAGGGGCGCGAACGCTGGCGCAGCATGTCGATGATTTCCTTCTTGCCGGTGGTGAAACCGCCTACAGCACCGCCGAAGGCCTTGCCCAGCGTACCGGTGATGATTTCAATTTTGCCGCGCAGGTTATGCAGCTCGGTCACACCGCGTCCGGTACGCCCTACCACACCGGCAGAGTGCGATTCGTCCACCATGACCATGGCATTGTACTGGTTGGCCAGCTCGTAGATTTTGTCCAGCGGACAAACGTTGCCGTCCATCGAGAAGACACCGTCGGTGACGATGATGCGGAACCGGCAGCCTGCAGCTGCCTTCAGCTTTTCTTCGAGGTCGGCCATGTCGGCATTGGCATAGCGGAAACGCTGGGCCTTGCACAGGCGTACGCCGTCGATAATGGAAGCATGGTTCAGGGCATCGGAGATGATGGCGTCTTCCGGACCCAATAACGGCTCGAACACACCGCCGTTGGCGTCGAAGCAGGCAGCGTAGAGGATGGTGTCTTCCGTGCCGAAGAAGTTGGCAATGGCCTTCTCCAGATCCTTGTGGCGGTCTTGGGTACCGCAGATGAACCGTACGGAAGACATGCCGTAGCCTCTTTCGTCCATGGCCTGCTTGGCCGCTTCGATGAGGGCGGGGTGGTTGGCCAGGCCCAGGTAGTTGTTGGCGCAGAAGTTCAAGACGGTTTTTCCGGCTACTGTGATTTCAGCACGCTGGGGCGAGCAGATGAGGCGTTCGTTCTTGTACAGACCGGCTTCCTGGATGGAGGCCAGTTCAGCAGAGAGATGTTTCTGAAAATCGTTATACATGATTGTATAGTTTAGGTTAATAATTAAGGTAGGTAAGTGAGCCAGTCAGGGCAGTGTCTTACCTTCTGCAAAGGTACTAAATTTTGGCAGTAACAACGATATGTCGGAGAAAAAATATCCTAAATCATGAAAACTCTTGTAGCAATCGGTTGTATGTGATGCTTTTTCTGTATTTTTGCACCCACAAATAAAAAATGAACGTATGGAGCCGAAGGTACGCTATCAGGATTTTTCCGCTTTTCTGGCCGGACGGTTTCGCACCAAGGTGCAGAAAGTGTCAGTGAATGCGGGATTCACGTGCCCCAACCGCGACGGACGGGTGGGGGTGGGTGGCTGTACGTACTGCAACAACCAGACGTTCAACCCTGCTTATTGCCGGACGGAGAAGAGCGTGGCGCAGCAGGTGGAGGAGGGAAAGGCATTCTTTGCCCGCAAATACCCTGCCATGAAGTACCTGGCTTATTTCCAGGCCTACACGAATACCTATGGAGCGACAGATGCCTTGCGTCAGCTCTACGAGGAGGCCCTGTCGGTCGACGGGGTGGTGGGACTGGTCATCGGCACACGCCCCGACTGTATGCCCGATGCGCTGCTGGATTATCTGGAGCAGTTGAGCCGCCGGACTTTCGTGCTTGTGGAATACGGCATCGAGAGTACGTCGGACGCCACGCTGAAACGGATCAACCGGGGACACGACTTCGCCTGTACGCAGGAGGCGGTGCACCGGACGGCAGACCGTGGCCTGCTCGTGGGGGGACATGTCATTCTGGGATTGCCCGGCGAAGGACATGACGAACTGATGCGTCAGGCGGAGGAGATTTCGGCCTTGCCCTTGGATACCCTGAAGATGCACCAGCTGCAGCTGATCCGGGGAACCCGTATGGCCGAAGAGTATGCCCGTCATCCCGAGGACTTCCGCCTCTACACGGCGGACGAGTACATCGACCTGGCCATCGACTACGTGGAGCATCTGCGTCCCGACCTGGTGCTGGAGCGGTTTGTCTCGCAGTCGCCCAAAGAGTGGCTCATCGCCCCCGACTGGGGACTGAAGAACCACGAGTTCACCGCCAAGGTGAGGCGCCGGATGGAGGAACGCGATGCCTGGCAGGGAAAGCAGTGGAAGGCAAGAAAGAACTAAATTTATATATATTCAGGAAACACAGTTATGGAATTGAAAGGAAAAGTACATTACGTGGGTGTGAACGACCGCACCAAAGCATTGTTTGAAAACCTCTGGCCGTTACCTTACGGCGTGTCGTACAACTCGTATCTGATTGCCGACGACGACATGGTGGCACTGGTAGATACGGTGGATGTGGCATTCTTTGAGCTCTATTTGAAAAAGATCCGTAGCGTCATCGGTGACCGCAAGATAAATTATCTGATCATCAACCACATGGAGCCCGACCACTCCGGCTCCATCTCCCTCATCAAGCAGTATTACCCCGACATCGTGCTGGTGGGCAACAAGAAGACATTCGATATGGTCGAGGGGTATTACGGTGTGACAGGCGACCGCTACGTGGTGGGCGACGGCGATTTTCTGAAGCTGGGACATCACAATCTGCGCTTTTATCTGGTGCCGATGGTCCACTGGCCCGAAACGATGGTGACCTTCGACGAGACGGAAGGCATCCTGTTCTCCGGTGACGCTTTCGGCTGCTTCGGTGCCCTGAACGGAGGGTGCATCGACCGTTGCATCAATACCGACATCTACTGGGACGAAATGCGCCGCTACTACTCGAACATCGTAGGCAAGTTCGGCAATCCCGTCCAGAAGGCCTTGCAGAAATGCAGCGGGCTGGACATCAAGATGATCTGTCCGACGCACGGACCGGTATGGGAGGAATACATTCCGAAAGTGGTGGCCCTCTACGACCAGCTGAGCCGCTACCAGGGAGAAGACGGCGTGGTCATTGCCTATGGCACCATGTATGGCAATACGGAGGAACTGGCGGAAGCCATTGCCGAAGAATTGAGCCGTCAGGGGGTGAAGAACATCATCCTGCACAATGTGTCGCATACGCACCATTCGTACATTCTGGCCGACATCTTCAAGTACCGTGCTCTCATCGTGGGATGCACTACCTATAACATGCACCTCTATCCGGAGATGGAGTCGTTGCTGAGCAAGGTGGCTGCCCGCGAGATGAAGAACCGCCTCATCGGCTATTTCGGTTCGTTCACGTGGGCCAGCGCGGCGGTGAAGAAGTTGGCCGAGCAGGCTGAGAAACTGAAGTTCGAGGTGGTGGGCAACCCCATCGAGATGAAGCAGAGCATGAAGGCGGACAACTATGCGCAGGCCAAGGAACTGGCGAAGGCCATGGCGGAACGCCTGAACGCCGGGAAGGCATAAGAAAGGCAGGAGCAGCGCGGTATGCTATTGAAACTGTACAGCAAGAACAATTCGCCGGAGAGCCTGCAGCGGGTAGCCGATGTGCTGAACGACGGTGGGATCATTATCTATCCCACCGACACGATGTACGCCATCGGTTGCCATGCCTTGAAGGAGCGTTCCATCGAACGGATCTGCAAGCTGAAGGGCATCGACGCCCGCAAGCATTTCCTGTCCGTCATCTGCTACGACCTGAGCAACATCAGTCAGTACGCACGGGTGGAGAACGCCACGTTCAAGCTGATGAAGCGGCTGCTGCCGGGACCCTTCACGTTTATCCTGAATGCCGACAGCCGGTTGCCGAAAATCTTCCGCAGCCGGAAGGAGGTGGGCATCCGTGTGCCGGACAATCCCATCATCCGTGACATCTGCCGGCTGCTCGACGCACCGATCCTGACCACAACGCTGCCGTTGGAGGACGGCGAAGACATCGAGTACATTACCGATCCGGAGCTCATCCACGAGAAGTTCGGGGAAGATGTGGATCTGGTCATCGACGGGGGCATGGGCGGTACGGAGCCTTCTACCGTCATCAACTGCTGCGGCGACGAACCGGAAATCCTCCGTCAAGGCAAGGGATGGGTGGAACTTTGAACTGAAAAGAATTAACAAAAACTATTGGAGTGAATATGCTATTTACAACCCTACAAGTGGTTCTCGATACCACCCAGAAAATCGATGTAGAGAAAATGATTGAGCGCCTGCTGAACTGGGGCATCGAAGTCGGAAAGGATATTATCGGTGCCATCATCATCTACGTGGTGGGCCGTTTCATCATCCGGCAGATCAGCCGTCTGGTCAGCAAGCTGCTGGAGAAGCGGAAGCTGGAGATCAGCGTGCAGACCTTCCTCAAGAGTCTGGTTTCGCTGTTGCTTAACCTCATTCTGGCATTTGCCATCATCGGCAGGCTGGGCGTAGAGACCACCAGCTTCGCAGCCCTGCTGGCATCGGCAGGTGTGGCAATCGGTATGGCCCTGTCGGGCAACCTGTCCAACTTTGCCGGCGGACTGATTATCCTGGTGTTCAAGCCGTTCAAGGTAGGCGACTACATCGAGTCCGGCAGTGTGAGCGGCACGGTGAAGGAAATCCAGATTTTCCACACCATCCTCTGCACGGGCGACAACCGGACGGTGTTCGTGCCCAACGGTTCGCTGAGCAGCAACGCGGTGACCAACTACAGCAAGGAGGACCTGCGGCGCGTCGATTTCAGCTTCGGTGTCGAATACGGTACCGACTTCAACAAGGTCCGTCAGGTGCTGGGCGAGGTTTTCGCGGCAGATGCCCGCATCCTGCAGTCGCCCGAACCGTTTGTGGCGTTGGGCGAGCTGGCCGACAGCAGCGTCAATATCACGGTGCGCGTATGGGTGAAGTCGGCGGACTACTGGGACGTGAAGTTCGGCATGAACCGTACGGTCTATGCTACGTTCAACGAGCGGGGCATCGGTTTCCCCTTCCCGCAGCTGACGATTCATCAGGGATAAGGATCTGTGTCAAAATAAAGACTTCCTGTCATTCTGAACGTTGTTTCTTCACTGCGTTCAGAATGGCAGTTTTTTTTGTTTTTCCACACCCTTATTGTTGAGTTTTGTCACGCCTTCTCAGTACCACTTCTTCCGCTTGAAATACACGTAAACCACGGCACTTGTCAGGAGCATCAGTCCCCATGCCAGCAAGTAGCCGTACTTCCAGCCGAGTTCCGGCATGTGCTGGAAGTTCATGCCCCAGATACCCGCCAGAAAGGTCAGTGGAATGAAGATGGTGGAGACGACCGTAAGCTGTTTCATGATATCGTTCATGCGCAAGTCGTTCTGCGAGGTGTACAGGTCGAGCAGCGACGAAATCATTTCTCGGCATCCGTCAAGGGTCTGCAGGATGAACAGCAGGTGGTCGTTCATATCGTTGAAGTAGGGGAAAGTTTCCTTATGGAACAGCCCGTTCCCGGCATAGAGCAGTCCTTTGATCTCTTCCTTGACCGGTGCCACGCATTTCTTGATAAGCCGGAAGTTGCGGCGGTACTGCTGGATTTCTTCAATCCCCGGCGTATGCAGGTGCTCTGGATCCACCAACCGTTCTTCCAGTTCCTCCAGTCCGTCTTCCTGCTGTGAGATGATGGAAGTGAAGTGAGCCATGACGCTGTTCAGGATGACGCAGAGCAGGAAGTCGCTGGGGCGTTGCCGGATTTTCAGAACATTCTTTTCCAAGGCTGCATGAATGTCGTTCAGGAAGTCTGTATCTTGTTCGCCGAAGGTCAGCAGGTAGTTGTGTCCCTGCACGATGGCAAGTTGCTGAGGCTGGAATCCGTTGCTTGGGGTCTTTATCAGCCGCTTCAGGATAATCAGGTTGTAGCCGGGATGTACTTCCACCTTGCTCCGGTGTTCGGTATTGAGGATGTCCTGCATCACCAGGAAGTCAATTTCGAAGTGCTGGCAGAGGCGGCGGATGCTCTCCGTGTCTTTGAATCCATGTACCTGGATCCAGTGGATGGATTTCTCTTCCAGTTTCGGAATCAGTTCCTCGATGTTCCTGCTTTCCAAGCGTTCGATGTGGTCTGCATTGTAGCTGCACAGGTGCAGGTGGGTCGGGGTAGGGCTGTCTCCCGCATACGTCAGTTGTTCAGTCAGTAGGTTGTTTTTGGTCATTGTAGTCAGCTTCTATTTTTTGTTTTTCTTTCGCAGTTCTTTGGCTATCCGGTACTGGATGGCCGCCTCCGACGTTTTTCCCGCCTTCTCCAGTGCCTCCCCGAAGCAGTCGTGGGCACCGGCATGGTCGGGCTTCAGGCTGGTGGCCTTGTCCAGGTCGGCCACGGCCCCCTCGGTGTCGCCGGTGTGCAGTCGCAGCTTGCCCCGGTTATAGACTGCTTTGAACGACTTCGGCTGCAGCCGTACCGCCTGGTTGAGGCAGTCTTCTGCTTCTTGCACCCGTCCGTCGTTGAAGAGGGTGACCCCCTTCCGTACCCATGCATCCGTGTACTCCGGATAGAGGGCGATGGCCTTGTCGAAGTTGGCGAGAGCGGCCCTTGTATCGTGGGCTTCCGTGATGCACGCATTGCCCAGCTGGTAGTATTCGCGGGCGTACTGCTCCATCTGTTTCTGCTGTTCGTGCAGCTGTTCTTTCAGCCGTCGGTTTTCCTCCTTCAGCCGGGGGATGATGCCCAGCTTGTGGCGCAGGAACCGCTGGACGAGAGGTTTCTCGATGTCGTAGCGCGAATGGATGGCGCGGAAGAAATGCTGGAGGAAGCCGCTGAAGTCGTCCTGGTCGAAGGCACGCACGGCAGCCACATATTCCACGTCCGCCTGTGCGGCCTTCATCGCCCGGTCTATCGCCTGTCGGTTGTTGAAGTTGCGGGCAAAGGTCAGGATGTCCTGCCGCACGAAGATGTCCGAGCGGCTGATGGGCCGCTTCAGCGTGATGCCGTCGAGCGAGGTGCAGCGGCTCAGGGCCACATACGCCTGTCCGCCGGCAAAGACCCCGCCCGTAAAGTCGATGACCGCCCGCGTGAAGGTCAGTCCCTGGCTCTTGTGGACGGTGATGGCCCACGCCAACCGGATGGGGTATTGGGTGAACGTCCCCAGCTCTTCCTCCTCTATTTTCTTCTCCTCCTCGTTGTAGCGGTAGCGCAGGTTGCTCCACGTCTCCTTCTCTACATTGAAGTGTCTGCCGTCCTCCGACTCGATGTGCAGGATGCCGTTGTCATCCATGCCCGTGATGGTGCCGATGGTCCCGTTCACCCACCGTTTCTGCTGGTCGTTCTTCACGAAGATGACCTGTGCCCCCAGCTTCACGATCAGCTCCATCTGGGTAGGCAGGCTGTTCTCGGGAAACTCCCCGTGGATTTCCCCTCTCAGCGTGACCGGTTCGTCCGGCAGTGCCTCCAACCGGTGTTCGTTGATGTAGTCCACCGTGTCGCGCCGGGTGGCGAGGGTGATGTAGAGGTCGTTCGCAGGGGCAGGCGTTTCGTCGGGACGTACACGGGTATTCAGCAGCTGCAGGTCGGCGTTGCCGATGGAACTGTTGCGGATGCGGTCGAGCACACTGACGAAGACCGGGTCGCGCTGGCGATAGACCTGCGTCAGTTCGATGGCGACCAGCTCCATCTCCTGGAACACCCGGGCGGAGAAGAAGAACGGGTTGGGGTAGAAGCGGTTCAGAATGTCGCGCTGGTCGGCCGTGACGACCGGCGCCAACTGGAACACGTCGCCGACCAGCAGCATCTGCTTGCCGCCGAACGGCTCACGCATGTTTTTCGAATACACCCGCAGCACCTTGTCGATGAAGTCGATGATGTCCGCCCGCACCATCGAAATCTCGTCGATGATGACCAGTTCGATGTTCTCTATCAGCCTCCGGTGGTCCGTCGAGTACTTCAGCGTGTCCTGCAGCCGTCCGCCGCTGATGCTGTAGTTCGGGTCGTCGGGCAGCAGCGGATGGAACGGCAGCCTGAAGAAGCTGTGCAGGGTACTGCCGCCCGCATTGATGGCGGCGATACCGGTGGGGGCCAGCACCACGTGTTTCTTCTTCACCGTCTGGCAGACATACTTCAGGAAGGTCGATTTACCCGTACCCGCCTTCCCCGTCAGAAAAACCGACTGGCGGGTGTATTGGATGAGCTTCAGGGCGTTCTGGAACTCCTCGTTGCTGGTGTCAATGGCAGAGACATTCATACTCCGGCAAAAATAGCGACAATTTGCGAGAATCGCAAGCCTTTGCATCTGAAACAGTCATCGCGATCGCCAGTACGATGACCGCATCACTGTGGCACAGTCCGATTTTTGGGAGAATTCTTTATAGGAATGATAATCAGTCTATTCACCCCATGCTGCTATATACAATTGCTAAACAAATGCTCTTTTCGGAATAAATGTTGCTAAATAATAGAGTTAAAATAGTGTGATTTTGAAGGTATTTTAGCGAAATACAACAATAAATGCCAACAAATTCGTACCTTCGCACAAGTCACCTACGTCCCCATCCAGAAAGAGTATGCGCATGGTCGGCGATGCGGAGACCCCCGTCACCATCGACACCTCCCGTCTGCGGGTAGGCAGCAGGGTACGCATCAAGACCGGTCGTCTGGCAGGACTGGAGAGTAACCTCTGTAGAGAACCCGGCTGCTCCAAGATGCTTGCCCTCCGTATCGATTTCTTGGGCTTTGCCAAGATGGAATGTCCTCTTGAAATCCTGGAACTGGTGGAGGAATAAGAGGTTAATGGGTTAAAGGGGTAAATCCCTGATGAATCGAAAATCAGCCTGAAAAACCGAAGATACCTTCATCGGCTCACGAAGATACCTTCATCGGCCCACGAAGGTATCTTCAAGCGCCCACGAGGGTATCTTCATGAAAATGGGGGGGGCAAGCTGGGTCAGAAGGGGCAGATACATTGATTCATTGTAAGTATTCGGTCAATGGCGACACCGGTGTCCTTGAGTTTTTGAATGGAGTGGTTGATGATGGGACGGACAAACAGGTAGGTTTTTGATGATTCGTTTGGTAGTGTGACGAGGAAAATGTAAATTTGCCAAAGACGACAGGCCTACCACTCCTGCTGCTGATACAAAACTATGGGTACATATATCAATCGAGGCAATAGTGAGTTCCGAGACATCGTTACTCACGAGTACGTTGACAAGACCTCTCTCATACCGCTTGTCAACGCCACGCTCAATTCCGAGAACCGCTACAGCTGTGTGACACGCTGCCGCCGGTTCGGTAAGTCGATGGCGGCAAAGATGCTGTGCGCCTACTACGACAAGTCGTGCGACTCGCGCGAACTCTTCGCGGGCCTGAAGGCGGAACAGGACGCTTCGTTCGGGACTTACCTGAACAAATACACCGTGCTCTATCTCGATGTCACCTCGTTCACCGCCCGCCCCGAAGTGAGGACCACTATTGTGAGGACGATACAGGATGAGATTATATACGAGTTGAAGGAAGCTTTTCCTGAGGTGAAATATAAAGACAACTCCGACCTCATGGACGTGCTCTCGTCCGTCCACCATGCCACAGGTGAGAAGTTCTTCTTCATCATTGACGAGTGGGACGCCATCTGCCGTGAGTTTCCTGAGCGCAGGAGGATGAAGGGCGACCCTGAGGTGGTCACCCCCACTATCCTCGACGAATACGTCATGCTGCTCCGCCGACTTTTCAAGACACAGAATTCCGACCGGGTCTTTGCCGGCGCGTACCTCACGGGCATCCTGCCCATCAAGAAATACAATACAGAGTCGGCACTGAACAACTTCTGCGAGTATTCCATGATTGACCCCGCCTACCTGGCTTCGTGCTACGGATTTACTGAGGAAGAGGTGGAGACGATGGCAAAGAAACACGGAGCATCCATGGAAGACTTGAGGAGGTGGTATGACGGCTATCGCATAGGCAAGGAATCGCACATGTTCAATCCTTATTCTGTCATGAAAGCCTTGCAACGCGGCACATGCCGAAGCTACTGGACGACCACCGGTGCATACGACTCAGTCATCACCTATATCCAGATGAACTTCGAGGGGCTGAAGGACGACATCATCCGCATGCTGGCAGGGGAGCGCGTGTATGTCAACACGACAAAGTTCCAGAACGACATGTATATCGTGAGGAGCAAGAATGATGTCCTCACCGTTCTCATTCACCTCGGCTATCTGGCATACGACGAAGGCAAGAGACGTTGTTATGTGCCCAACAAGGAGGTGGCTGACGAGTTGCTGAATGCCGTTGAGGACACTTCGTGGACACGGCTGGCAGATACGATCACAGCCTCTCAAGAACTCCTCGATGCCACCATCGCCGGCAACGGGCAGGCCGTGGCACGTGCCATCGACCTTGCTCACGACGAGAACACGAGCATCCTCTCCTACAACGACGAGAACTCCCTCGCCTGTGTGCTCACCATCGCGTATATATGGGCGAAGAACGATTACGTCATCCACCGTGAGTATGCCACAGGCAAGGGATATGCCGACCTCGTGATGATACCCCGGCGTCCTATCAACAAGCCGGCCATGGTGATAGAACTCAAATTCAACAACACTGCCGACACGGCCATCGACCAGATCAAGCGCAAGGAATATCCCTCGAAGATAGCTGAATACACGGGCGACATCCTCCTCGTGGGCATCAACTACGACAAGGAGACGAAGCGGCACGAGTGTGTGATAGAGAAGTGTCAGATAGCAGAGAACCCTTCCTGAGCGACATCGAAGCAGGGACAGGCTTTGGGGGTAGTGCCGGGGAGGTCGCGGTGACCTACTACGGCGGCCTCGGGACGCTCATCAGCGGTCCGTCTTCGGCGTCTGTCTGGAGTCGGCGTTCAGAGGCGTAGGCCGTACCGGCGAGGGAGAGGGGATAGGATTCGGTAATCATAGCAGGAAATAAGGTAAGGCGGTCCGTTGGCTAACGCAAGACGCAGGAGGTCATGGTGATGCCGGCTATGATGGTGGTAAGGATGGTGCAGATGGCGTTGATGATAGTATGCCAGTTTTCTTCATTTACTCTATCGGGTCGGGGAGGGTCTCTCCGCTTTCAGCGGGATTCTCTGGAGCGGTTTCGCCCGTTGCCGGACCGGAGTACTTCACGAGTTGAATCTTGTCGGGCAGGAGGTCGTAGATGCGTGATCCGTTGACCACGGTGTACGACGGGGTGAAGCCGGGTACGAGGCCCTTGATGAGCGAGGCGTTCGCCATCTTCTCGCTGCTCACGGTCTTCGTCTTCATGAAGCGGATGTTTAGGGTGCCGAATCCCAGGAGTTGGATGGCATAGCCTTTCTTGAGGTTCTCTACCACGTAGTAGGCATACCGGCCGAGCACGTTCTTCACATCGCCGGGAGTGGCGGACGATTCGGCGGCAATCTGGTGGGCCACATCGTCGGTGGTCAGCGTCCCGTAGTTGACGGGGGCCACGGTAAACACATCATGGATGTTCTCCTTGTCGAACATCACGGTTTTTTTCACAATCTTGTAGGCTTTATATATCGCGCGTGTGTGTGGGGGTTAGTGCGTTGCAGTGCAACGAAATTTTTTCCACGCCTTGGTTTTGGGCCAGTGGGGACGGATCGAGGCGAACACGGTGCGGCCCTCCGGATCGGTGTAAGTGACCACAGGGGCATGGAAATATTCCGGGTCGGTATGTCATAGATGACGTGCTGGTGACGCGGCGCACCCTGGGAGTGGCCGCCCTGCTGACGGACAAGCTTCAGTCCCTCGGCTTCAGTGTGTGGACGGTGGGCAAGGAGGTGCTGGGCACCTCCAACGGATTTTTTTATGGCCGTCTAAACGCAAGAAAAAAAGTTGCGTCTGTATCATGTGATGAGCATCCTGGAGCTCATCGACCACTACTACGATGAGCGCATCAAGGAGTACAGCCGCACTTCCCCCGCCCTGGCGGAACGCTACGAGCAGGAGCGGCAGCAGTTCGACCGGCAGCTGATGGATGCCTTGTGGAGGCGGGAGGAGGCAGAATGAGAGGGTAGTGAATGGACAGACCCCGAATAGCCTCAGAGAATCTCACATCTGGTAAGTATGCTTAACTATAAGTGAAATAATTTTGTGGCGCACCCGACAAACCCTGTGGGGAGGGCATACGGATGCTAACCTAAAAACTGTTGTTAAACGATACATGATTGCCCAAAAAGTTAGTACCTTTGCACTATGAATCGTAGCAGCAACATAAATATGTATGAAGGCCTTGCCTCATATTTTCTCCCTACAGGTGTCCTTGAGTACTT
>SFDG01000039.1 GCA_004558305.1 Phocaeicola plebeius | reverse complement strand
CCCCTATTCGTATTTCATGGAACGGGCCGGATGGATGTGTCCTACCAACGAAGAAGGCCCCAGCAACATCAGGACCGACACAAGCAACGTAGCTGCATTGACCGACAGCCACAACAGCAGGCTGCACTCTACGGGAACAGCGTCGACATAGTAAGTCGACGGATCCAGCCGGACCACCCGGAAGAAATATTGAAGGATACAACAGCCGACTCCCACTACATTGCCCCACACCATTCCACGACCAATCAGAAAGACGGAAAAGGCAAGAAAAATCTGACGGATAGCCGTATTGTCCGCTCCCATGGCCTTCAGAACTCCAATCATCTGTGTCCGCTCCAGTATCAGAATCAGCAGACCGGAAATCATGGTGAACCCTGCCACACCGGTCATGAGCAGCAAGATGACCCAGACATTGAGGTCGAGCAAGTCTAACCAGGCAAATAGCTGGGGGTAGACTTCCTCAACGGTCCGCACATAATAGGCGGTACCGTTCCTGCCCGGACGGTCCTGCCATCCGGCACGCAGATCGTCGGCCACCCCTTCCGTCTGGGCAGAGCGGAGGGTACTGATTTCCAGTCCTGCCGACTGGTCGGCACTCCAACCATTCAGACGGTTCACCGTATACAAGTCCGTCAGCAGGAACAATTCGTCGAAAGCGGAAAAATGGGTTTCATAAATACCGGCAACCATCAGCTTGCGGGCGCGGACACTGCCTTCGAGAAAATAGGCATAAAGGTCATCCCCTGTATGCAGGCGCAGGCGGTCGGCTATGATTTTCGACACCAGCACCTCCCGGCTGGCTACCGAGTCGGTCCATTCCGGCAGACGGCCTTCCACCAAATACCGACGAAGGTAAGACAGATCGTATTCCTGCCCTACCCCCTTGAGGACCATCCCGAGAAAATGGTCGGCTGTCATGATCATCCCCGGCTTGGTGG
Organism: Phocaeicola plebeius; assembly: GCA_004558305.1. Lineage (GTDB taxonomy): Bacteria > Bacteroidota > Bacteroidia > Bacteroidales > Bacteroidaceae > Phocaeicola > Phocaeicola plebeius_B. The sequence continues at coordinate 20,220 of SFDG01000039.1, read as the reverse complement.
AATAACGCTGCACGTGCGTCACTCCCTCCTGCTGCTCCAGCTGACGCAGCAGGCTGTCGGAAGTGACAATGGGAGTGACCTGATACGACTGTGCCTGCTCCAGACTGGTCACCCAAATATCGGCGCCCAGCCCCACCACCTTGTCGCGCACCTGATGCTTGAAGCCCAACGCCACTGCGACCGACACAATCATCACGGCCAGCCCCACGGCAATGCCTGCCTCAGCAATGCGGATGGCCGGCTGGGAAACCTCCCTGCCCCCTTCCTTGCTGCGATAGATGCGGCGGGCCACAAACAGCTTCCAGTTCATACGCTCAGTCATCAACTCGGCCCGGATAGGCTTCCAATGCCTTGCGGAGCACGAATAGCGCCCGTACCAGGTCTTCTTTCTTGAGTACGTATGCCAGGCGCACCTCGTTCTTTCCACCTCCCGGAGTCGTGTAGAAGCCGCTGGCAGGGGCCATCATGACGGTCTCGCCTTCGTATTCGAAATCGCTCAGACACCAGGCACAGAACTTCTCGCAGTCGTCGACCGGCAGTTTGGCCACCGTATAGAAGGCTCCCATCGGTATGGGCGAATAGACTCCCGGGATGCGGTTCAGTCCGTCAATCAGGCATTTACGGCGTTCCACATACTCATCATAGGTCTCGCGCGAGTATTCTTCGGGTTCGTCCAGTGAGGCCTCAGCCGCAATCTGGCCAATCAGCGGAGGACTCAGACGGGCCTGACAGAACTTCATCACGGCTTTGCGCACTTCGGGATTCTTCGTAATCAGCGCACCGATACGGATGCCGCATTCGGAATACCGCTTCGACACCGAATCAATCAGCACCACATTCTGCTCAATGCCCTGCAGATGGCAGGCGGAGATGTAGGGCGAACCGGTATAGATGAACTCGCGATAGACTTCGTCGGAAAAGAGGAACAGGTCGTACTTCTTCACCAGGTCACGGATCTGGTTCATCTCGCGACGGGTATAAAGATACCCCGTGGGATTGTTCGGATTGCAAATCAGGATACCTTTCGTGCGTTCGTTAATCAACTCCTCGAATTTCTCAACTTTCGGCAGCGAGAAGCCCTCATCGATCGTCGTCGTAACCGTACGGATAATGGCCCCAGCCGAAATGGCGAAGGCCATGTAGTTGGCATAAGCCGGTTCGGGCACGATGATTTCATCGCCCGGATTGAGGCAGCTCATGAAAGCGAACAAAACGGCTTCCGAACCGCCTGTGGTGATGATGATGTCATCGGCATTGAGATGGATATCGTATTTCTCATAATAGCCGACCAGTTTTTCCCGGTAGCTGCGGTAGCCCTGACTGGGGCTGTACTCCAGTACCGTACGGTCGATATGGCGAATCGCATCGAGGGCCGCCTTCGGAGTAGGCAGGTCTGGCTGACCGATGTTCAGATGGTACACATGCACTCCTCGCCCTTTAGCGGCCTCAGCCAAAGGCGCTAACTTACGGATAGGCGACTCGGGCATTTCGTTTCCTCGAATGGATATTGTTGGCATAACTTCGTAACTTTTAATAACAGTTCATAAATTCGCCACAAAGATACAATAAAAAACCGAGAATGAAGCAAAACAATGAAAAAACAACTCTGAGAGGGAAAAACGGCAACAGAAATGCGGCTATCCGAAAAAAATCGGAGAAAGGCAGTTCTTTTTCCATGGAAAAATGTATCTTTGCACTGACTACAAATTGAACATACTTATATATAAAAAGGAAAAAAGATTATGATGCATACATGGTTCGAATGCAAGATACGGTACGAGAAAGTGATGGAGAACGGCATGAGCAAGAAGGTGACAGAGCCTTATCTCGTGGATGCCCTCAGTTTTACGGAAGCCGAATCGAGAATCATAGAGGAAATCACGCCGTTCATCAGCGGCGAATTTACAGTGTCCGACATCAAGCGGGCCAACTACAGCGAACTTTTCAACGCTGAAGAGGAAGCGGCCGACCGCTGGTTCAAGTGCAAACTCTACTTCATCACCCTCGACGACAAAAGCGGCGTGGAGAAGAAGACAGCCACCACAGTTCTGGTACAAGCTGCCGACTTGCGGGATGCCGTAAAAAAGCTGGACGAAGGCATGAAGGGAACCATGGCCGACTACGTCATTGCCTCGGTGGCGGAAACAGCCATCATGGATGTTTACCCGTATACGGCCGAACCGGACGTAAAGCCGGAATTTCCTGATGCCGGAACGACCCATTAAGCAAAAAGGAGACAGAAGATGGACATTCAGACACAACTGAAAGAAGTGCTTGCCGACCTGCCTGCAGGTGTCCGCCTGGTGGCCGTGTCGAAATTTCATCCCGCCGAAGCGATTCAGACGGCTTATGAGGCCGGACAACGCATCTTCGGAGAAAGCCGCGAACAGGAGTTGTCGGCCAAGCAGGCCCAACTGCCGGCCGATATCGAATGGCATTTCATCGGACATCTGCAGACCAACAAGGTGAAATACATTGCTCCGTATATCGCCATGATCCATGCGGTGGACACCTACAAGCTGCTGGCGGAGATTGACCGTCAGGCTGCCAAAGCGGGGCGTATCATCCCGTGCCTGCTGGAGATACACATTGCCCAGGAAGCCAGCAAATACGGCTTCACATTCGAAGCGTGCCGCGAGATGCTCCGCAGCGAGCCCTGGCAATCCCTGCAGCATGTGTGCATAGCCGGTGTGATGGGCATGGCCACGAACACGGACGACGAAGCACAGATCCGTCAGGAGTTTGCCTCGCTGAAGGCCTTCGCCGACGAGTTGAAAGAGAGCTTCTTTGCCGACAACGCAGATTTCCGCGAAGTTTCCATGGGCATGTCGCACGACTACCGGCTGGCGGTGGCAGAAGGAAGCACGCTGGTACGGGTGGGAAGCAAAATATTTGGAGAACGAATTTACTAAAAAAATAAGGCTATATGGCACAGTTAACAACAACATTTGCAGGGTTGACACTGAACAACCCGATCATCATCAGCAGTTCGGGACTGACGAACAGCGCCGAGAAAATCCAACAACTGGAAGCAGCAGGAGCGGGAGCCGTTGTCCTGAAATCCGTATTTGAAGAACAAATCAACCTGCAGGCCGGTTCCATGCAAGGCTATGGCTCGCCCGAAGCCGACGACTATCTGGGGGCCTACGTCCGTTCGCATGCCCTGAACGAACACATCCGCCTCATCGAAGAGACCAAGAAGACCTGCCACCTTCCTGTTATCGCCAGCATCAACTGCTACACCGACAGCGAATGGGAGGACTTCGCCGTTCTCATGGAACAGGCTGGAGCGGATGCCCTGGAAGTGAACATCCTTTCGCTGCAGACCAGCAAGGACTACGTTTCGGGCAGCTTTGAGCAGCGTCATATCGACATCCTCAGCCACCTGAAGAAACGCATCCGCATTCCTATCATCATGAAACTGGGCACTAATTTCACCAACCCCATTGCGCTGATTAACCAGCTGTATGCCAACGGTGCTGCCGCTGTGGTGTTGTTCAACCGCTTCTACCAGCCGGACATCAACATCGAGCACCTGACATTCACCAATACGAATGTGATGAGCTCTCCCACCGAACTGGCCGATCGCCTGCGCTGGACGGCCATTGCTTCGGCCGAAGTGGAGAAGATGGACTATGCCGTGTCGGGAGGTGTGCACGACGGACAGGGAGTCGTGAAGTCCCTGCTCGCAGGTGCCGCAGCCGTAGAAGTGTGCAGTGCCATCTACCAGTACGGCAACAAGGCCATCGAGGGCATGAAACAGGCCTTGTCGGCCTGGATGGATGAAAACGGTTATGAAAGCATCGCCCAATTCAAGGGCAAGATGAACGCCCAGGCAGCCGGTGACATCAATCCGTTCGAACGTACACAGTTCATGCGTTACTTTGGCAGCTATACTGGCGAATAACCGACAGCCAATGCGTCGTTTTCCAACGATTCGATGATGACACTGTAGGAGGTGTATAAAAAATCAGAATTCCTACCAATGACGAGGTGGACACGCAGGTCCGCCCCTACAGCGTCATCATCGAATTGTTTCACACAACGTGTGATGAGGACTCAGAATGACAATTTAATTAGGTGTCGATAAATGTTGAGACACCCGCTTCAAGTAGCATCCGGGAACGGCAGAATCTGTCGTTCTCATCATTTTCTATAACATTTTCCCTACAATCCTGTGTCAGTTTAGAAAAAAGCGGTATATTTGCACAAAGCGTCATTTTTTGTGCAACATAGAATAAAGTATGGAAAAGAGTTTTTTAGCATTTATAGAAGAAAGCATCAAGAAGAACTGGGATTTGGACGCCCTGACCGACTATAAGGGAGCCACCCTGCAGTACAAAGACCTGGCACGCAAGATTGAGAAAATGCACATCTTGCTGGAAGAAAGCGGCATCCAGCCGGGAGACAAAGTGGCCATCTGCGGCCGTAACTGTGCTCATTGGGGAGTGGCCTTCCTGGCAATCCTGACCTACGGGGCCGTGGCTGTCCCCATCCTGCACGAGTTCAAGCCGGACAACGTACACAATATCACCAACCACTCGGGCGCACGACTGATGTTCGTGGGCGACGTGGTATGGGAAGGTCTGAACGAAGCAGAGATGCCGAACCTGGAGGGCATTATCCTGATGAACGACTTCACCTTGCTGGTCTGCCGCAGCAAGCAGCTGGAATATGCCCGCGAGCACCTGAACGAACTGTTTGGCCGGAAATATCCGAAAAACTTCCGCAAGGAACATGTCCACTACCGTCGCGACCTGCCCGATGAACTGGCCGTCATCAACTATACTTCCGGAACGACCAGTTTCTCAAAAGGCGTGATGCTGGCCTACCGCACCCTCTGGTCGAACACCCAGTTTGCCTTCGAAGTACTGGCCCTGCACCCCGGCAGCAAGGTGGTGTCGATGTTGCCCATGGCCCACATGTACGGCCTGGCCTTCGAGTTCCTGTATGAAATAGCCTGCGGGTGCCATGTCTACTTCCTGACCCGCGTTCCCAGCCCGAAAATCATCTTCCAGGCTTTTGCGGAAATCAAACCGAACATCGTCATCGCCGTTCCGCTTATCATCGAAAAAATCATCAAGAAGAATGTCCTGCCCATGCTGGAAACCCTGAAGATGAAGATTCTGCTGAAAGTTCCTATCGTGAGCGACAAGATAAAGGCCACTGTCCGCGAACACATGATCCAAGCGTTCGGCGGCAATTTCTACGAAATCATTATCGGAGGAGCCGCTTTCAACCAAGAGGTGGAGAGCCTGCTCCGCAGCATCGACTTCCCCTATACCGTGGGCTACGGCATGACGGAATGCGGCCCGATTATCTGCTACGAAGACTGGCACAAGTTCCGTCCGGGTTCGTGTGGCAAGGCGGCTCCCCGTATGGAAGTGATCATCGACAGCCCTGATCCGCAGCACGTGGTAGGCGAAATCCTGACCCGAGGCGAAAACGTGATGCTGGGCTACTACAAGAATCCCGAGGCAACGGCCCAAGCCATCGACAAGGACGGCTGGCTGCACACCGGCGATCTGGGCATCATGGACGAAGCAGGGAACGTGACCATCAAGGGACGCAGCAAGAACATGCTGCTGGGCCCGTCGGGACAGAACATCTACCCCGAAGAAATCGAAGACAAGCTGAACAACATGCCGTTCGTTGCAGAAAGCATTGTCATCCAGCTCAAGGACAACAAACTGGCCGGACTGGTCTACCCGGACTTCGACGAAGCCTACAAGCAGGGACTGAGCAACAGCGACCTGGAAAAGGTGATGGAGGAGAACCGGTTGGCCTTGAATGCCGAACTGCCTGCCTACTCGCAGCTCTCGCGCATGAAGATTTATCCCGAAGAATTCGAAAAGACACCGAAGAAGAGCATCAAGCGCTTCCTCTATCAGGAAGTCTGACCCAATGACCGACGGATATACAACAGAACATTCAACCTATAACTGTTACTGACATGAAAATGAAACAACTCCCGCTATTCCTGCTGCTCCTGACGGGCGGATGGCTGGCAGGGACTTCCACTTACGCCCAGTCCACGCGTAAACAAACGGGACTGAAGAAAGGGGCCAATGTGTCGCTGAATATCACGGATGCCAAGAAACAGCCTCCCAGCACGTTCTTCAACATCGGACTGCTCAGCAGCTTTCCGGACTTGAACGGGTTCAGCCTGAATGTGGTCTCCAGTCTGAATCACTATGACTCGAAAGGCCTACAGCTGTCCGGACTGGTCAACATTACGGGCATTGATGCCGGCGGCGTGCATATTGCCGGACTGGCCAACATCGCCGGACGCAACTCGTACGGACTGACCTTGGGAGGACTGGTGAACGTTTCGGGCATTACCACGAGAGGCCTGGCCATTTCTGCACTGGGAAACATCAGTGGCGGCAACATGAGCGGCATGGGAGTCAGCGGTCTGCTGAATGTCAGCAACGGGAAGATGAACGGTTTCCAGGTGGCAGGACTGGCCAATGTGACGCGGAAAGAGCAGAGGGGCATCGCCCTAGCCGGTGCCCTCAACCTGACAGCCGACACATTGAGGGGGGGCCAGATGGCCCTACTGATGAATATCGTGGGAAAGAACAGCCGAGGCGTGCAACTGGCTGCGCTCAGCAACCTGGCCGTCGGCAACAGCGGACTCCAGCTGAGTGCCGCTAACTATACGGAAACCAACCAGGGACTGCAACTGGGACTGATCAACTTTGCGGCATGTACCCACCGGGGTTGGCAGGTGGGATTGCTGAACATGAGCAACGACAGCATCTCGACCAACCAGCTGGGCCTGTTCAACCTGAATCCGCGCACGCATATCCAGATGGTGGCCGGTGCAGGCAACCTGAACATTGCCAGTTTGTCTGTCCGTTTCAAGAACCGGTTCAGCTATACGGAAATAGGAGGCGGCTTCTATCCGTTGGGGGTGGACCGGGAATTCTCGCTGTCTGCCTTCTACCGCATGGGGTTGTTCTGCACGCCGCTCCGTCGGTTTGAACTGGCGGCGGATGCCGGCTTCTACCACATCGAGGCCCTGAACAACAAGCATGATGTCGATTGTCCGGAGCGCCTGTATGCGTTCCAGCCCCGCATCAACCTGACGTATTATCCGAACCGGAAATTCGGAATCTTTGCCGCTGGCGGCTACAGCTGGACGCGCTACTACAACCGGAACCGTACGTTCGACCACCAGCCAACGTTTGAGGCAGGCTTCGTCTTGTTCTAACCCGCCTACCAATGACAGGAGAGTGTGTCAAAATAAAATATCCTTCTGCTTCGCTTTGCTCATGTCATCCTGAGCAAAGCGAAGGATCTGTAAACACAAAGTGGTCGTATTCAGATGCTTCACTCCGTTCAGCATGACAAAATGATAGGTCTTCCAAAGTTTTCGGACAGTTTTCCTCGTAAATCCGTTCGCCAGTCAGCCCCTTTCGTTCAGGCTGGCCGACCGTACACGGCTCAGCGTTTCAGGAGTCATCTGCAGCAATGAGGCGATGTACACCAGTGGCACCCGTTTCAGAATTTCAGGATGCAGCTTCAGCAGGCGGTTGTAGCGTTCGTGTGCCGGTTCGAAGCGCAGGGTGTCCGCCTTGATCTGCGATTCGATGAGCGATGTTTCAAAGACCTTACGGTACCACACCCCCACATCGGCCCGTGCCAAGGCCAGTTCCTCGACCCCCTCCTTGTCGATTTCCCAATAGGTGGTCGGTTCCAATGCCTCGATCATCAGGCGGGTAGGTTCATTCTTCAGATAACTCTCCAGACAAATGACCATTCCCCCTTCGTACGACAAGTGTTCTGTCAGCTCTTTGTCGTACTTGTAGTAGAACTGCCGGAGCATGCCTTTTTCCACGTAACGCATGCACGTGCACACTTCTCCTTCCTGCAAGATGCACTCCCCTTTCTTGCATTTCCTGCAAACCAGCAGGTCGGCAAGCGCATGCATACTGTCTCGACTGAGAATCACATTACTGGCAATCGTCATGTGACGTGCCATCTCGATGCTGGTCATCATATGCCGTTGTTTTTATGTCATTATTATAATGTGTAGCCCCAACCGTGTTACTTCACCTTGATACGGTCGAACCCTTCTCCAAAGACACCAATGACGGCACTCTGAGAAACGAACGCCTTTGGGTCAATGTCCTTGATGAGACGGAAAATCGTGTTCGATTCGCTCTTCTTGGCCAGGACAAACATCATCTTCACGCCGGTGTTCGTATAGCAGCCCACCCCATCGATGAAGGTCACGCCCCGGTGCAGGTCCTTGTTGATGCGTTTGCCGATTTCTTCATATTGCTTCGATATGATGAAGAACTGTACCGACTGGCGGGCACTGTTCACCACCTGGTCCAGCACATAGCCCGTAATGAACAGGACCACATAACCATAGACCACCTTTTCCCAGTTGTGCAACACCAGGTAACTCGACGAGATAATAATCAGGTCGGTCAGCATGATGACGCGTCCTAAACTGATGTCGCGGTATTTGTTGACGATGGCTGCGATGATATCCGTACCTCCCGTACTGCCGTTGGCCGAGAAAGCCACTCCGATACCGCCTCCGCAGAAGGTGGCCCCCAGCACACAGGCCATGAAGGGCTGGTCATGGATGAGCGAAACGCCGTTGGTCAACGTCTGGATGATGGGCAGGACCGTACTGAGTACCACCACGGCATAAATGGTCTTGACACTGAACTTCCAGCCCAAAATCAGCAAGGAGAAAATCAACAGAATACCATTGATGGTCATATAGGTGTACTGCACTGGAATCTTGGTGGCCCAATAGACAATAGAGGCAATGCCCGGGACTGCTCCCGAGGGCAAATCGTTCGGCAGCAAAAAGACTGTCCATCCGACAGCATACAATAACATACCGACAGCAATCAATACATAATCTCTGATTTCACGGAACACCCGCTGACGCGGGGTTACAGGTAATGCGCTATTCATTGTAGAAGGTTTTAGAATTCGGGGACAAATTTAGCAAAAGAATCATATCCGCCACTCACCTCCGCGTATTTTTTTGCGGGAAGGAGACGAAAAAATACTTTTTGTGCAATCTCCCCCAAAAAACCTTTTGCAGTTGACGGATTTTGCGTACTTTTGTACCCATATTAAAGAATGAGACCGGTTCCAAACCGCCAGAACAATTAGACAAGCCAACAACAGAAATGAGAGGGAAACTATGGCACTGATCAATGAGCATTTTCTGAAACTGCCTGACAGCTATTTCTTTTCGGACATCGCAAAGAAAGTCAACTCGTTCAGGGTGACTCACCCCAAGACCCAGGTCATCGACCTTGGGAAAGAAGATGTCACCCTACCGCTTCCTTCCATAACCGTCGAGGCTCTCCATTGTGCCGTCGATGAAATGGCACGGCAGGACACCTTCCGGGGCTACAGTCCCCATCAGGGCTATGACTTCCTGGTCGATGCCATTCTCAAGCATGACTTCGTTTCCAAAGGTATACAACTGACCCCCGGCGAAGTGTTCGTCACCAACAGTGCCAAGGAATCGATCAGCAACATGAGCGACCTCCTCCGCCACGACAACAGTATCGGAGTGACCGACCCCATCTACCCCCTCTACATAGACGCCAACGTGTCCGTGGGCCGGGCCGGTGCCTTGCAGGACGACGGGAAATGGAGCAATGTGGTCTATATGCCCTGTTCGTACGAGAACCATTTTGTCCCCCGGCTGCCGGAACAGCCGATTGACATCATCTATCTCTGCTATCCCGACAATCCGACGGGAACGGTCCAGCGGAAGGCGGAACTGCGGAAATGGATCAACTATGCCATCGAGCACGATACCCTCATTCTTTTCGATGCCACCTACGAAGCCTACATCCGGGACAAGGATGTCCCCCACTCCATTTACGAAATCAAGGGAGCCAAGAAAGTGGCAGTGGAGTTCCGGAGCTTTTCCATGAGTGCCGGGTTCACCGGCCTGCAGTGCGGCTATGTAGTCATTCCCAAAGAACTGACCGCCGCCACCCTCGACGGACGGCGAATTGCCCTGACCGCCAAATGGGAACGCCTCAGCCATATCCGGTTCGGAACGGCGACCTACCTGGCCCAACGGGCTGCCGAATCCCTCTATACGCCTGAAGGGAAGAAGGCGGTGAAAGAGCGCACGGACTATTACCTGGCCAACGCCGCCCTCCTGAAAGAGGCACTGACAGCCTGCCGCCTGACAGTCTATGGCGGCGAAAACGCTCCCTTCCTGTGGGTGAAAACACCCGACCACCTCACTTCCATGAAATTTTTCGAGCACCTGCTCTACGAAACCGGCATCATCGTCACCCCCGGCGTGGGCTTCGGTCCCGGCGGCGAAGGTTACGTGCAGTTCATGGCACTTTGCTCGCGCAAGGAATGTGAAGAAGCGGTCCGCCGCATCCGCCACTGGCGAATCGTCTGACCCGACAACCATCCTCCGATAAGATATCCAATAAGAAATATACAAAGGCAATATGTCAAAACTCAGATTTAAAGTAGTAGAAGAAGCCTTCCACAAGAAACCGGTGGAAGTCGCACAACCCGCAGAACGGCCGAGCGAATATTTTGCAAAGTACGTCTTCAACCGGGAGAAAATGTTCAAGTACCTGCCCAGCAAGGTCTATGAAAAGCTGACCGATGTCATCGACAACGGGGCAGCCCTCGACCGCAGCATCGCTGACCAGGTGGCGGCCGCCATGAAGAAATGGGCCACCGAACTGGGAGTCACCCATTACACCCACTGGTTCCAGCCCCTGACCGAAGGGACTGCCGAAAAGCACGACGCTTTCGTGGAACACGACGGCAAGGGAGGCATGCTGGAGGAGTTTTCCGGCAAGCTGCTGGTCCAGCAGGAATCAGACGGTTCATCGTTCCCCAACGGTGGCATCCGCAATACGTTCGAAGCCCGCGGCTACAGTGCCTGGGACCCTTCTTCTCCTGTCTTCGTGGTGGACGACACCCTCTGCATCCCCACTGTGTTCATCGCCTATACCGGTGAATCGCTCGACTATAAAGCCCCGCTCCTGAAGTCCATCCATGCGGTGACCCAAGCAGCCCTCGATGTCGTACACTATTTTGACTACTCCGCCAAAAAGGTCATTGCCTATTTGGGCTGGGAACAAGAGTATTTCCTGGTCGACGAAGGCCTGTATGCCGCCCGTCCCGACCTGCTGCTGACGGGCCGTACCCTGATGGGCCACGAGGCATCGAAGAACCAGCAGCTGGAAGACCACTACTTCGGAGCAATTCCCTCCCGCGTAGCCGCCTTCATGAAGGACCTTGAAATCCAGGCCCTGGAGCTGGGCATTCCGGTAAAGACCCGCCACAACGAAGTGGCCCCCAACCAGTTCGAGCTGGCCCCCATCTACGAAGAATGTAACCTGGCCGTGGACCACAACATGCTCATCATGTCGCTCATGCGCAAGATTGCCCGCAACCACGGCTTCCGCGTCCTGCTCCACGAGAAACCGTTCAAAGGGGTGAACGGCTCGGGCAAGCACAACAACTGGTCGCTCGGGACAGACAACGGCACCCTGCTGATGGCTCCAGGCAAGACCTCCGAAGAGAACCTGCGCTTCATCACCTTCGTCGTCAACACCCTGATGGCCGTTTATCACCACAACGGCTTGCTGAAAGCCTCCATCATGAGTGCCACCAACGCCCACCGTCTGGGAGCGCACGAGGCTCCTCCCGCCATCATTTCCTCCTTCCTCGGCACCCAACTCAGCCAAGTGCTCGACCACCTGGAGGAAAGTACCACCAACGACCTCACTTCCCTCGACTCCAAGCAGGGGTTGAAGCTGGACATTCCCCAGATACCCGAACTGCTCATTGACAATACCGACCGCAACCGCACCTCGCCCTTTGCCTTTACCGGCAACCGCTTCGAGTTCCGCGCCCCCGGCTCGGAAGCCAACTGTGCAAGTGCCTGCATCGCGCTGAATGCCGCCGTGGCCGAACAGCTCCTCCGTTTCAAGCAGGAGGTGGATGCCCTGATCGAGGAAGGTGCCCCGAAGATGTCGGCCATCATCCAGGTCATCCGCCAATACATCAAGGAATGCAAGCCCATCCGTTTCGACGGCAACGGCTACAGCGACGAATGGAAAGCGGAAGCCGCCCGCCGCGGACTGGACTGCGAGACCAGCTGCCCCCTTATCTTCGACAACTACCTGCATCCGGATTCGGTACGGATGTTCGAATCGACCGGCATCATGACGCAGAAAGAGCTGGAAGCCCGCAACGAAGTGAAGTGGGAGATGTACACCAAGAAGATACAGATCGAAGCCCGCGTGCTGGGCGACCTGGTGATGAACCACATTGTCCCCGTGGCCATCGAATACCAGAGCAAACTGCTCGACAATGCGTACAAAATGAAGGCCCTCTTCCCCGACGACGAAGCACACCAGCTGTCGGCGGAGAACATCGCCATCATCCGGGAGATTTCCGAACACACCGCCTACATCAAGGAGCATGTCGATGCCATGATCGCTTCCCGCAAGGTGGCCAACCGCATCGCTTCCCAACGGGAGAAGGCCATCGTCTACCACGACACCATCGCACCGATGCTGGAGCAGATACGCTACCACATCGACCAGCTGGAACTCATTGTGGACGACCAGATGTGGACCTTGCCCAAATACCGCGAATTGCTGTTTATCCGATAGACTTCCCGCTTGCTGATTTGACAGAAAACAGTTAACTTTGCAGTATGGAATGGTTGATTGATCTCTTTTGCAGTCACTCCGCCCTTCAGGCGGTGGTCGTCATGTCGCTGATCATCGCGATAGGGCGTGTGTTAGGCAAGATCCAGGTCTTCGGAATCTCGCTCGGAGTGACTTTCGTGTTCTTCACAGGCATTCTGGCCGGACACCTGGGACTGTCGGTCGACCCGCAAATGCTAACCTACGCCGAGAGCCTGGGACTGGTGATTTTCGTCTATGCCCTGGGACTCCAGGTAGGCCCGGGCTTCATCAGTTCGTTCCGGCAGGGTGGCTATACGCTCAACCTGCTGGGACTGGGCGTCATCGCACTGGGTACCCTGATGGCCCTGCTGCTGGTCCGGCTGACCGGCATCTCCCTGCCCGACATGGCGGGCATCCTCTGTGGCGCGACGACCAACACGCCGGCCCTCGGTGCCGCCCAGCAGACCCTGAAGCTATTGGGCCAGCCGACCTCGGGGGCAGCCTTGAGTTGTGCCGTGACCTATCCGCTGGGTGTCGTGGGAGTCATCCTCGCCATCATTGTGGTCCGCAAGCTGTTCGTCCGTCCGGCCGACCTCGAAGACCACGAACACGAGGAGACCAACCAGACCTTCATCGTTTCGTTCCGGGTGCACAATCCTGCCATCTTCAACAAGAGTATCCAGGACATCGCCCAGTGGAGTTATCCCAAGTTTGTCATCTCCCGCATGTGGCGCGATGGAGTGGTCAGCATCCCGACCTCCGAGAAAATACTCAAGGAGAACGACCGGCTGCTGGTCATCGCCAACGAGAAGGACACGCCGGCCCTGACCATCCTTTTCGGAGAACAGGAAAACCGCGACTGGAACAAAGGTGACGTCGACTGGAATGCCATCGACGGACAACTCATTTCGAAACACATTGTCATATCCCGTTCGGACATCAACGGAAAGAAACTGGGTTCCCTCCGCTTGCGCAACACTTACGGCATCAACATCAGCCGGGTGCTGCGCAGCGGTGTGCAACTGCTGCCCACTCCTGGACTGACCCTGCAACTGGGCGACCGCCTCACCGTCGTGGGAGAGGCTGCCGCCATCCGCAACGTGGAGAACGTACTGGGGAATACGGTACAGACCCTCAAGGATCCCAACCTAGCCTCCATCTTCTTCGGCATCGTACTGGGACTGATGGTCGGTTCCCTTCCCATTGCCATCCCCGGCATGAGCACTCCGGTCCGGCTGGGACTGGCCGGCGGCCCCGTCATTGTGGGCATCCTCATCGGATCGTACGGTCCCCGTCTGCACATGCTGACCTACACCACCCGCAGTGCCAACCTCATGCTGCGCGGCATCGGGCTGTCGCTCTACCTGGCCTGCCTGGGACTGGATGCCGGTGCCCAGTTCTTCGAGACCGTACTCCGTCCGGAAGGAGCCTTGTGGGTGGGCGCAGGATTTCTGATCACCTTCGTACCCGTCGTCATCATGGCCCTCGTGGCCCTGCGGATATTCCATCTCGATTTCGGCAACACCTGCGGCATGCTCTGCGGCAGCATGGCCAATCCGATGGCCCTGAACTATGCCAACGACATCATCCCCAACGACAACCCCTCCGTGAGCTATGCCACGGTCTATCCGCTGGGACTGTTTGCCCGCGTCATCATTGCCCAACTTATCTTAATGCTATTCCTTTAATCTCATAAAGACATGAAAATCTACCACCAAATTACCCCGGAAATGATTCAGCAGGACCTGCGGTACCTGGAACTGCTGTCCCACAACTTCCCGACGATCGCTGCCGCCAGCAGAGAGATCATCAATCTGGAAGCCATCTTGAATCTGCCCAAAGGAACCGAACACTTCCTGGCCGACCTGCACGGGGAATACGAAGCCTTCCAGCACGTTTTGCGCAATGCTTCGGGAGCCGTCAAGCGGAAGGTGAACGAAATTTTCGGCAACACGCTCCGAGAAGCAGAGAAGAAAGAGCTTTGCACACTGATCTACTATCCCGAGCAGAAACTGCAGCTGGTGAAAGAGAAGGAGCCTGAACTGGAAGACTGGTATGTCATCACCCTGAACCAGCTGGTGAAGGTGTGCCAGAACGTATCGTCGAAGTACACCCGCTCGAAGGTCCGCAAGGCCCTGCCCGAAGAGTTCTCCTACATCATCCAGGAACTGCTGCACGAAAGCAGCATCGACCCCAACAAACAGGCCTACATCAACGTCATCATCAGCACCATCATCGACACGCAGTGTGCTGACGATTTCATTGTCGCCATGTGCAACCTCATCCAGCGTCTTACCATCGACACCCTCCACATCCTGGGCGATATCTTCGACCGCGGACCCGGCCCGCACATCATCATGGACACGCTGTGCAATTACCATAACTTTGACATCCAGTGGGGCAACCACGACATCCTGTGGATGGGGGCTGCTGCGGGAAACGACTGCAGCATCGCCAACCTGCTGCGCTTGGCCATGCGTTACGGCAACCTGCCTGTGCTGGAAGACGGCTACGGCATCAATCTCCTCCCCCTGGCCACATTCGCCATGGAAGTCTATAAGGACGACCCCTGCGATTTCTTCGGTCCCAAGGTGGACAAGACGGCCGGCACATACAACGACAAGACCATCCGCCTCATCGCCCAGATGCACAAGGCCATCAGCATCATCCAGTTCAAGCTGGAAGCCGCCATCATCCGCCGCCGGCCTGAATTCGACATGGACGACCGCCTGCTGCTCCACCACATCGACTTCGACCGGAAGGTCTTCGTCTATGAAGGCAAGGAATATGCCATGCGCGAATGCTACTTCCCCACCCTCGACCCCGCCGATCCGTACCGGTTGACGGAAGAAGAGCAGGAAGTGGTCAGCAAGCTCCACAAGTCCTTCACGAGTAGCGAGAAACTGCGTACCCACATGAAATGCCTGTTCCGCTACGGCTGTATGTACAATGTCTGCAACTCGAACCTGCTGTTCCATGCCTCTATGCCGCTGAATGCGGACGGCACGTTCAAGGAAATCGACATACTGGGCAAGAAATACAAGGGAAAGGGCTTGCTGAACCGCGTGGGACAGCTGGTACGCACTGCCTACTTCGGCGACAAGGAGAACCCCGAAAAGGCGTTCGCCCTCGACTATATCTGGTACCTGTGGTGCGGCAAGGATTCCCCTGCCTTCGACAAGAGCAAGATGGCCACCTTCGAACGGTATTTCCTCACCGACAAGGACACGTACAAAGAGGTGAAAGGCCACTACTATACCCTGCGCGACCGGGAGGAAATCTGCGACATGATTCTGGACGAATTCGGCGTAGAAGGACAGCACCGCCACATCATCAACGGCCATGTGCCCGTGAAAGCCGTAAAGGGGGAAAAGCCCATCAAAGCCAACGGCAAGCTGATGGTCATCGACGGAGGGTTCTCGAAAGCCTACCAGCCTGAAACCGGTATTGCCGGCTATACCCTGGTCTACCATTCCCGTGGCTTCCAGCTGGTGCAGCACGAACCCTTCACCTCCACGCAGAAAGCCATCGCCGAAGGACTGGACATCAAGTCGACCACCCAGATCGTGGAGATGAGTGCCAAACGGATGATGGTGAAAGATACGGACAAGGGCAAGGAACTGATAATCCAGATAGAAGACCTGAAGAAACTCCTCGTGGCCTATAACCTGGGAGTCATCAAAGAAAAGTCATTGTAACCGGCAAGCGGCCGTCGGCGCACCGGTGCCTCTGCAGAATGTCCCAAAGTTTACCCCCTCAGGAGAACACTTCCGAACTCCTGAGGGGGTAAACTTTGGAACATTCTGTCGTGCCAATCAGTCAACCAGCCGGTTGGTCAACGTATCGGGGAAAACGACAGCAGGCTGGAAATGCTTGGCTTCTTCGAAATCCATCAAGGCATACGACATGATGATGACGACATCGCCTACCTGTACCTTCCGGGCGGCAGCCCCGTTCAGGCAAATGCATCCCGACCCCCGTTCACCCTTTATGATATAGGTTTCGAAACGTTCGCCATTGTTGTTGTCCACAATGTGCACCTTTTCTCCGGCAATCAGGTTGGCCGCATCCATCAGGTCCTCGTCGATGGTAATACTGCCCATGTAGTGCAGGTTGGCTTCCGTCACCGAAACACAATGGAGCTTCGACTTCAAGACTTCAATCATCATGGCCGGCTTACTCCTTATATTTAATGTTATCAATCAGGCGGACCTCACCACAGAACACCGTAATGCAACCTACGATGTACGCGCTTTCACTCCAGTCCGTTACCGTCTGCAGGGTCGTGCCATCCACCACTTCGAAATATTCCAACCGCAATCCTTCCGCACGGGCGATGGCGTCTTCCACGAATGCCTTCGTCTCGGCCAGCGTGTGCGTACGGCCATATTCTACACTGGCAAACAAGGTTTGCGAAATCTGCAGGGCCTGCCGGCGCTGCCCTTCGTCCAACCGCGCATTGCGGCTGCTCAGGGCCAGTCCGTCCTCCTCACGCACGATGGGGCATCCCACAATCTGCAGGTCGAACGGATAGCGGCGCACCATTTCACGGATGATGGCCAGCTGCTGGAAATCCTTCTCCCCGAAATAAGCACGGGTAGGCTCTACTATCAGGAACAGCTTGCTCACCACCTGGCACACACCGTTGAAGTGTCCCGGACGGAACTTCCCTTCCATTACCGTGTCCAGCGGGGCATAGCTGAACTGACGCGTATCCGGTTCCGGATACATTTCTTCCACCGAAGGCGCAAACACATATGTCGCTCCGCATGCAGCCAGCAGGTCACAGTCCGCTTCCAGTGTCCGAGGATATTTCAGCAAATCATTCTTGTCGTTAAATTGGGTGGGATTCACGAAATCACTGACCACCACCACATCGTTTTCAGCCACAGCACGTTTCACTAACGAAGCGTGACCGGCATGCAAAGCTCCCATGGTCGGTACCAGTCCGATGGTCTTGCCATCCTGGCGACAAGCCGCCAGCTCTGCACGCAGCTCTTGAATGGATTGAATCAACTTCATTGCTATTGTATGTTTTTGAAATCGGGTGCAAAGTAACCAATTATTTACCATATAATAAAGAAGTTTGGTGCAAAAATTTAGCGGTCTACCCCCTTCCGTAAGGATTTTGAAAGGATAAAGAATAATTAACCTGCTGTTTTTGCCATTCTTATACGATTTTTTTGTACCTTTGCAAAGGTTTTTGAGCAACTAAATAACATGAGCGTGAAAAAAGTTTTATTCATTACACAAGAAATTACTCCGTACGTTCCCGAAAGTGAACTTTCATTGATTGGACAGAACCTTCCGCAAGCCATCCAAGACAAAGGCCGGGAAATCAGGACTTTCATGCCGAAGTGGGGAAATGTAAACGAACGAAGGAACCAGCTGCACGAAGTTATCCGCCTGTCCGGCATGAACCTCATCATCGACGACACCGACCATCCGCTGATCATCAAAGTGGCCTCCATCCAGGCGGCACGCCGTCAGGTGTACTTCATTGACAACGACGACTATTTCCAGCATCGTCTGATGACCATGGATGAGGAAGGCAAGGAATACGAAGACAACGGGGAACGCGCCATCTTCTATGCCCGCGGCGTACTGGAAACGGTCAAGAAGCTCCGCTGGTGTCCCGATGTCATCCACTGCCACGGATGGATGAGTGCCGTTGTTCCTCTGTATATCAAAAAAGTGTACAGCGAAGAACCTTCTTTCAGAGATTCCAAGGTCATTTTCTCGGTCTATGGCAACGGTTTCCAGTCGAACCTCGTGCCCAACTTCAAGGAGCAGGTGCTGCTCAAGGGTATCGAACCCGCCGATATGGACATGGTAGACGACACTGTCAACTACGACGAGCTGTGCAAACTGGCCATCGCCTACTCCGACGGGGTAGTGTCCAACAGCCAGACAGTCAGCAAAAAGGTCATGGATTTCGCGCGCAGCCTCAACAAACCCATCGTGGACTTCTGCTCGTCCGATGCGGCATATGCCGATGCCTGCGACGCGCTCTACGACCAGGTATTGGAGAACGCCTAACAAATAAAAAGAAACAGTTATCTATCATCACATGAAATTCAAGTTCTTGGCAGCCTTGGCTTTGGCTGCCACCCTCTACAGCTGTGACGACGATACGACCGGTATCGGCAACATCGTCGCCGACTACGACCAGATTTCGGCTTCGGCCTCTTCGTACCCTGTCAGCACGCGGACCGTACTGCTGGATTCCATCTACTCGCGGACCAGTACAGCCTATTTGGGCAAGTTCACCGAGGAATACTTCGGGGAATTCAATGCGGATTTCCTGGCACAGATCAACTGGCCGGAGAACTACCGTCTGCCGTCCACTACCAAGGGTATCACCAATGCGATTCTCCAGCTGTTCTATTCCAGCTATTACGGCAACTCGCTGGCTACCATGCGGCTGCAGGTGGACACCCTCTCGCAAGCCATCATGGACAACGGGACGGACAAGAACCTGTATTATTCGAACCTCAATCCCGAGAAGTTCTATAATCCCTCCGCCCCTGCCTTTGCCACCAAAGACTATACAGCCTACACGGGTGTCAACAAGGGCGACTCGGTTGCCATCACCCTCCATCAGGATTTCTGCGACTACCTCTTCCGGAAATACGAAGAAAACGACCATGCCAACTTCAACGACGGGGCCTCTTTCATCAACAATGTCCTGAAAGGATTCTATATCCATACCATCGGCGGCGACGGGTGCGTGCTCTATATCAATGACATCTACCTGAACCTCGTGGCCGAATACACCATCCGCAACAGTGCCGACACGGCGGACTCGACGGTCTACACACGCGTGGCCTTGGCTTCCTCGAAAGAGGTGTTCATGTCGACCCGCTTCCGCAATGCCAACCTCACGAAGCTGCCGCAGGACAAGTCGTGCACCTACCTGAAGACCCCTGCCGGCGTATGTACCGAAATGGTACTGCCGCTGGAAGAAATCTACAACGACCCGGAACACCAGGCCGATACGCTGAATGCCGCTTCGCTGACCATCAAGAAGTACAAGAATGCTTCGGGCACCTATGCCATGGGCACTCCTACCCAGTTGCTCATGGTACGGAAGGACGACATGAAGGCGTTCTTTGAGGGGAACAAGATCTACGACAACAAGACATCGTTTGCCTCGACCTACAGTTCCACTTCTTCCAGCTACACGTTCACCCAGCTGAACCGTCTGGTGAGCCATATTTTCAGCGAAATTCGTCCTGAAATCGAGAAGGGGGCTGCCCATTGGGCACAATGGAAGGCCGACCATCCGAACTGGAACAAGGTGCTGCTGGTACCGGTATCGCTGACGACCGACTCGAATGGGAATGTCATCGGTGTGGAAAACGACATGAGTGTCACCTCCGCAGCTCTCTATGGAGGAGAAGACCTCGACTCGGGTCGCGATGCCGACAGGATTCACCTTCAGGTCATCTATACCCATCCGGTCAAGAAATAAAAACCGGCCTTGTTTATCATCATGTCCTCGCCGAATGAAAGCCCATCTTTCATCCGACGAGGACACTTTATT
>SFDG01000123.1 GCA_004558305.1 Phocaeicola plebeius | reverse complement strand
GCCAACAAGCTTGAAGTCCTAATTCAGCAGAAGTGGTTGAACTTTGGTTTCTTGCAGTCTACACAGGCTTGGAACGAAGTACGTCGTACAGGATACCCGCAGCTGTATTTTCCGCAAGATGCTACGGCTCAGTTGCTGAAGACCATCCCGAACCGCGTCCGCTATCCGTCTTCAGAACGTAACAACAATGTTACCAACTACAATGCACAGATTCAGTCAATGGGTGGTTCTGACGATGCCTATATCAAGATTTTTTGGGCGAAATAATCGCTGATAATTAGATAGAATCTTCATCATTATGGCGGACTTTATGGGATGGTTTTCTACCCCGTAAAGTCCGCCTTATCATTTTAAAGACAACCAGGATGAAAAGAATTTTGCTAGTCATAACATTACTTGGGATAGTAGGCTCTCTTTGGGCACAAGAATATTTACTGGAAGATTTCAAAACATCAATAGCAACAGTAAAAAAAGGAGGACAGCCTATTCAGGCTTGCTTCAATTACAATTGTGTTACCCAGACGATGGAATTCAGAGAAGGAACCGAAGTGATGAAACTTACACCTATCCAACACATTGACACTCTCTATTTGGAGAATCATCGGATGATTCCGTATGGCACTCATTTTCTGGATGTAGTATCTCGAACACCTAAATACGCGTTTCTCATTGATTATAAACGGACACGCGTGAACAAAGGGAAAACTGGTGGCATGGGTATCAGAACGCAGGGAACGGTAGAAAACGTGGATTTTAGTTCATTTGGAGGGCGACATACAGAAGAATGGAAAAAAGGGAATGAAGTATGGGAATACAAAGAGGCTAATACGTATATCATTGTAGTAAAGAGCAAAATGAAAAAATTCCGAACCGAAAAGGAGTTGCTGAAGCTTTTCCCGGAGAAAGAAGATGCACTCAAAACATTTATCAAGCAACAGAAAATCCACTTAAATGCTCCTTCTATGGTAGCACAATTAGTGGAGTTCTGCATGAAAGATTAAATACCATTAGTTATGTTACAAACACCTAATTGCTTATCTTTGTAGCGTTAATGTTAACTCAAACTTCTATTTATGAAACATCTGAAAAGAATAGTTACCCTCGCCATGGGTATGGCACTGGCCATCGGTGCCTATGCACAAGAAGAAAACAGCTATGTACACGAACAGTCCGACGGCTACGAATGGCCGACCGACAAGGCGGTACTGGAAAAGCTGGACAAGTGGCAGGACCAGAAATTCGGTGTATTGTTCCATTGGGGACTGTACTCCGTGCCCGGTATCTGCGAATCGTGGCCCCTCTGCTCCGAAGACTGGATTACCCGTCCCGATGAATTTACGTACGAGAGCTACAAGGACTGGTACTGGGGCTTCTCCCGCGCCTTCAACCCCACGAAGTTCAATCCTGAACAATGGGCGGACGTGATGGAAGATGCCGGCATGAAATACATGATCTTCACCACCAAGCACCACGACGGCTTCTGCATGTTCGACTCGAAATACACCGACTTCTCCATCGCCAACGGCCCGTTTGCCGAGAATCCGCGCAAGGACGTGGCCCGCTATGTGTTCGACGCTTTCCGCCAGAAGAACTTCATGATCGGCTGCTACTTCTCGAAGCCCGACTGGCACTGTCAGTGGTTCTGGAACGACTACTACGCCACTCCGAACCGTATGCAGAACTACAAGCGCGACCAGCATCCCGACTGGTGGAAGAAGTACCAGGACTTCACGAAGAACCAGCTGGACGAGCTGATGGCCAACTACGGTAAGTTCGACATCCTGTGGCTGGACGGCGGATGGATTACGGGCGACGAAGTCCACCTGGACGAAGTGCTGGCCAAAGCCCGCGGCGGACAGCAAAAGGGACTTATAGCTGTGGACCGTACTATCAAAGGAAAGAACGAGAACTACCAGACCCCGGAACGGAGCATTCCGGAGAAACAGATGAACCATCCGTGGGAAAGCTGCATCACCCTGTCGCATAGCTGGGGATGGACACCTGTAGCCCGCTACAAGACCCCTACGGAGGTGGTAGGCATTCTGGCTGAAATCACTGCCAAGGGCGGCTGTCTGCTGCTGGGAGTCGGTCCTACCCCCGAAGGTCTGATTCAGCCGGAAGTAGTGGAAAGCCTGCACGGTACGGGCGAATGGCTGCGTGCCAACGGTGAAGCCATCTACAACACGCGCACCACTCCCCACTACAACGACGACCGCGTATGGTTCACTGCCGACAAGAACGGCAAGACCCTCTATGCCATCTATGCGCTGGAAGAAGGCAAGACCCTGCCCAAGACCATCGAATGGACATAGAATCTGCCGACCGGCAAGATCACGCTGCTGAAAGGCAACAAGAACATCAGCTACAAGATTCAGAATGGCAAGGTCATCCTGACCCTTCCGAAGGGACTGGCGAACGAACAGCTGGCCTTCCGCTTCGACATCCGGTAAGCTGACCACGGACATTTTTTCAGTACGTAGGTGTCAATTGTTGGTACATTTACTCCTGCGTACTCCTTTTTTTTCTATTTTTGTACAACAAAATGGAATCAGACTATGAAACAACTTTCCTTGACCTTTGGCTTCTGCCTTTTGTCCCAACTGCCGCTGATGGCACAAGCACCTATTGTGCCTGCCACGGTAGAGATTCCGGCCGGAACTTTCTATATGGGCAATCAATATGATACGGATTTATCCGATGAACAGCCCGTCCACCCGGTGACCATCTCCCGCCCGTTCAGGATGGGCATTACCGAAGTGACCAATGCGCAATACGAAGCCTTCCGCCCAGAGCACAAGCAGTGGCGGGGAAAGAACAACGTGTCCCGTGAAGACGATGAAGCGGTGGTGAACGTGTCCTACCAGGATGCCGTGGACTACTGCGAATGGCTCAGCCGACGGGAAGGCAAGCACTACCGGCTGCCGACCGAAGCGGAATGGGAGTATGCCTGCCGGGCAGGTACCTATACCCGCTATTATACGGGCGACGGGCTGCCTTCTTCCATGTGCCGGAACCAGGTCATTGCCCGCGACTACGAAGCGGTCTCCCTGAAAGTGGGGCAGACACCGCCCAATGCCTTCGGGCTGTACGATATGCACGGCAACGTGGAGGAATGGTGCGCCGACTGGTATGCCCCTTATTCCCCTGAAGCGCAGACAGACCCTGCCGGACCGGCTGAAGGTGAATTCAGGGTCACTCGCGGCGGCAGCCATCATACGCCTGCCGAGTACCTGACCAGTGCCCGACGGATGGCAATGATTCCTGAGGACAAGCATTCGCTGACGGGATTCCGTATCGTGGAGAGTGACTTTGTTCCTCAGCCGGTGCGGGTGGACAGACAGAAGGCATTCTTTCTCGAACCGATACCTTTCGTCTTGCCTCCTATTGACCCGAAAGTGCCCTTCTACAGCCACAACCACCAGCCTTCCATCACTTGGTGCGACAACGGCGACCTGCTGGCGGTATGGTTCTCTGCCAACCAGGAGAACAACCGCGAAATGGCGGTTCTCGCTTCCCGGCTCCGTCCTTCCGCAGCGTCATGGGAGCCGGCCTCGTTGTTCTACAAAGTACCGGGCCGCAACATGACGGGCACTTCGCTGTTCAACAACGGCAAGGGGACCCTGTTCCACCTCAACGGGGTGGAAGCGGCGGGCGACTGGCAGAACCTGATGATGGTGCAGCGTACCAGTACGGACAACGGACTGACTTGGAGCAAGGCACGCATCATTGCTCCTGAGCACAGCAAACGTCACCAGGTGATTTCGGGTACCATTCAGACACCCGATGGCGTAATGATACAGTTATGTGATGCCGGTCCGGGAAGCCATGACGGAGCAGCGATTCATATCAGCCGCGACGGCGGCCAGACTTGGAACGATCCGTGGGACGGTGCTCCCCTGCCCGACTTCCAGGAAGGAGGAAAGGGAACGACCAT
>SFDG01000122.1 GCA_004558305.1 Phocaeicola plebeius | reverse complement strand
ACGTACAAGTTTCCCTTCAGGGTGTCACCGACGATGTCGCCTGTCCGGGCCAACTGGGTACGGAACGTATAGTCCGTACCCAAAGTAGCCAGAGCCGTGACCGATGTGATGATTTTTTCGGTCGAAGCCGGACGGAACAGTTTCTCGGCCTGGTAACGATACAGGGGTTGCTGGTCGGTCAGGTCGTAGACGGCAATCCCCACCTCGGAGGTCTTCAGCCATCCCGTAGATTCCATCAGGGCCTCGATACGCTGCGACAACGGCTGAGCTGCTCCACGGATGGTACAGAGCAGCAAGAGCATCACCAGCCATCCCCCCTTTCTCATCTTCCCCATGCCTTACAGTTCGCGGAAGATTTCACCGACCGTGGGATGAGGGAACACGTAGCGTTTCCATTCTGTCCATTTCCGGCGGTCTTCTATCATCATGCCTGCCAGTACTACCAGTTCGGAAGCCGGATTGCCATACAGATGAACACCCAGCAACGTGTCGTCCTCGGCCACCAAGACCTTGCAGACCCCATTGACACCTTCGTTCTCGGCCACAAACCGTCCGGAGAAAGCCATCGGCAATTTCAGGACACGGTAGGCTGTTCCTGCTGCCTGAAGCTGTTCTTCACTTTGTCCCACCGAAGCCACTTCCGGATTGGTATAGACTATTCCCGGAATGGCCCGATAGCTCATCTCGTCGGGAATGCCCAGCAAATGATGGACAGCTACCTCGGCTTCACGGACAGCGGTATGGGCCAGCAACGAAACGCCGTTCAGATCGCCGCACGCATAGACACCGGGAACTGAGGTCTGCAAATGAGCATCCACTTTCACCTGTCCGCGATCTGTCCGCTCCAGCTGCAGGTTCTCCAGACCGAATCCTTGGGTGACGGGACGACGGCCGACACTCATCAGCACTTTTTCGCCCACCACAGAGCCTTCGCCGTCGGCATTCTCGTAGCAGACACGTGTACCGGCTTCCTCTTGTTCAAACCGGGTCACCTTGGTCTTCAGCAGGAACTTCACGCCGCGCTTGGCATAGTCGGCCCGCAGCAAGGCGGCTATTTCATGGTCGATGCCGCCCAGAATTTCCTCCAGCATCTCGATGACCGTCACAGACACGCCCAGACTGCTGAAGAACGAAGCGAACTCCATGCCGATGACTCCTCCGCCCACTATCACCAACGACTGGGGCACTGCCTTGTTGTCGAGCGCATCGCGGTGCGTCCAGTAGGGCACCTGTTCCAGTCCGGGAATGGGAGGGACAAAGGTCTGGCTGCCGGTGCAGAGCAGCAGGTGGTCGCAGGTAAACGTTTCTCCGTTGCAAACAATGGTATGTGCATCGCCGATCAGGGCCTCCCCCTGAACCACGGTCACCTTTTGGGCAGCCAGCTTGGCCTTGATGCCCAATACCAGTTTGCGGACCACCTTCGACTTGCGAGCAATGATTTTTCCCAAGTCGAACGAAGATTCGGGAACATTCACGGCATATTTGGAGGCATGGCGCGTGTAGTCATACACTTTGGCAGAATACAGCAACGTTTTGGTAGGAATGCAGCCTTCGTTCAGGCATACGCCTCCCAGGCTGTTCTTCTCGAAGAGGACGACACTCCATCCTGCCTTTCCGGCAGCTTCGGCGGCAGTGTAACCAGCGGGTCCTCCACCGATAATGGCTAATTGGTAATTCATATCATTCAGATGGTAATAAGGTAATTATTTCTCGACATATTCCAGCAGCGGATTACGTTCTTTCATACAGGCAATGAAGGCTTTCTTGTCGGCCGGATTGACGGTGACATACCCCTTGGTATGATGCAGCGTAATCTGCCGGCTGGCCCAAGCCTTCTTGTTGTACACGAGTTTCGAAACGCCGTAAATGCGGACAATGCCTGTAAATCCACGCTTCATCCAGACATCCCCGTTTTCCTGTACCACAATCTTGGACAACAGCTGGTCTATCCACAGTCCTAACGGGACAATAACAGCAATGGATACCGTATATCGGTCTATCTTGATGGCAAACCATAAAATAAGCGCAATGCATAAAACAGTAAGCAAGATCAGGCTGTATGATACCCTTCTTACGCTAAAGGTCCTTTCCATATTATTCTATTTTTATAGGTTATTCTGTTGTTTGTTCAGCCAGCGCAGGAAGTCTTCCTCATTCTGGGGCGAAACCTGTACGGCAGCCATCTGTCCGTCTTCTTTCCGATACTCGATGTGCAGCCTACGGAACGACAGGGCAGGCGAAAAGGAATAGGCACGTACGGCGCGTATCCGCACAATAGCCGCCAACGGCACCTGACGACCGGGAACGAAGCGTCCCGACTCAATGCGCAGCCACCGGTTGTCCTCCACTTTGTAACAGGTATGAATCAACATTTCAATCTCGAAAATCATCAACACAGCAGCCAGAAGGGTCAGCACCGTTTCGTGGAACCAGAAGAAATAGAACATGCAAAAGGCGGTCGCTGCCATGAGCCACCAATACCAGAAATCTACCTTCGAATGAAACGTTCTCACCATCGTTCTGCCTGCATTTGTTAATTCAACGTGAAGATACAAATTTATCTTTGAAAAAGCGGCAATCTTCCGCAGGTTTTTTTGTAGTTTTGCACATATATCTATACACATCGTATCATTATGGTAAGAAAATTCGATTTTCTCGTTATCGGTTCAGGAATTGCCGGAATGAGCTTCGCGCTGAAAGTAGCGCAAAAAGGTTCGGTCGCACTGATCTGCAAGGCCGGACTGGAAGAGGCCAACACCTTTTATGCACAGGGGGGAATAGCTTCTGTCACCAACTTAAAAGTAGATAATTTTGAAAAGCATATCCATGACACGATGGTAGCGGGCGACTGGATCAGTGACCCTGCAGCTGTCGAAATGGTCATCCGTAACGCGCCTTCCCAGATTGACGAACTGATTCGCTGGGGAGTCAACTTCGACAAGAAGGAAAACGGAGAGTTCGACCTTCACCGGGAGGGAGGACACTCGGAGTTCCGCATTCTCCATCACAAGGACAATACGGGGGCCGAAATTCAGACCAGCCTGATTGAAACGGTGAAAAAACATCCGAACATTAAGGTCTTTACCAATTTCTATGCCGTTGAAATCATCACCCAGCATCACATGGGCATTATCGTGACACGCCATACACAAGGAATCAAATGTTTCGGCGCGTATGTATTGAACGAAGCGACCGGCGAAGTGGATACGTTCCTATCGAAGGTGACAATCATGGCTACAGGCGGATGCGAGGCTGTCTACCGCCATACGACTAATCCACTCGTGGCAACTGGCGACGGCATTGCCATGGTCTACCGTGCCAAAGGAGCCGTAAAGGACATGGAGTTCATTCAGTTCCACCCCACTGCCCTCTATCATCCGGGCGACCGTCCCAGTTTCTTGATTACGGAGGCCATGCGCGGCTACGGAGGTGTATTGCGCAACCTGGCAGGCGAAGAATTCATGCAGAAATACGACCCGCGCCTGTCCTTGGCTCCGCGCGACATCGTGGCACGTGCCATCGACAGCGAGATGAAGCACCGGGGTGAAGACCATGTGTTCCTCGACGTCACCCACAAGGATCCGGAAGAAACCAAGCGGCATTTCCCCAACATCTACAAGAAGTGCATGAGCCTGGGCATCGACATTACCAAGGAATACATCCCGGTGGCTCCAGCCGCCCACTATCTCTGTGGCGGCATCAAGGTGGACCTGGACGGACAATCCAGCATCAAGCGTCTGTATGCTTTGGGAGAATGTTCGTGCACGGGTCTGCACGGAGGAAACCGACTGGCCTCCAATTCGCTGATCGAAGCCATTGTCTATGCCGATGCAGCTGCCAAACATGCGTTGAGCGTGATAGACCGTTACGAATTCAATGAAGACATTCCTGAATGGAACGCAGAAGGTACGATGAACAATGAAGAACGTATTCTGATTACGCAAAGCATGAAAGAGGTCAACCA
>SFDG01000121.1 GCA_004558305.1 Phocaeicola plebeius | reverse complement strand
GTGGACATCCCCGAAGAGGGAGGCCTGACCGGCGTATTGGAGAGTTACAACTGTGTCATCCCCCTCACCATCACGAGCGACAGCGACTGGGAAATCCGGTTCGACAAGGACGGGCACAAGATGGCCTATGCCTACCCGAAGAGCGGTACGGGCAACGCCACAGTGAAGGTGTGCATCCTGGGCAACTACGAAGAGGTGCGCCGCAGCGGCGTGCTGACCATCCACTTCCCCCAGGACGAAAGCAAGGACCGCACGGTGAGCATGGTGCAGAAGGCCCGCTCGGAGAGTGGGGAGAACTATGACAAAGGCAGCGTGGGCGACCATTCGTACGGCATCGGCTTCGGCTTCTACGGTGCCAACGGCATGGACCCCTCGGTCTGCGTCCGTCCCTACCGCATCCTGAAGGTGGAAGCCATGCAGGAGGCCGGCGAGGTGACGAAGGCCGCCGGCAGCAAGTTCGAGCTGAAGGTGCATTCCTACACCGGCTCCACCATCTCCGAGCTGTCCAACGACTTTACCACCACCGCTGAGTTCGAAGGAGGCGCCTGCGGCTTCAATGCCGAAATCAACGCTTCGTTCAACATGAAGGACTTCTCGAACGAGCAGTATGAATACTCCATGACCTACATCGACGTGGAGGAAGAACGCGTCACCATCACCTCCAGCCCCACCAACTGGATAAAGAAAGACATGATCTGCGAGGATGCCTACAGTGCCCTCAACAACGACTACGACATCCCTGATTTCGACGGTCCCTATCCCTCCACCGACGAAGGCTTCCGGAAACTGGTCAAGGACTTCGGCACCCATGTCATAATCGCCGCCACACTGGGCGGACGGTTGCGCTCCAGCACCACCTACAATGTGTCGAAAATGACGAAGGAGTACGATGTGGAAGCCTATGCCAAGCTGTCGTACAGCGGCATCGTGGATGCATCCGCTTCGGTGGACGAAGCCTACAAGAACTCCTACGAATCGAACAAGAGTGCCTGCAACACCACACTGACCGCCTGGGGAGCCAATAACGAACTGAGTACGGCGGTCGCACTGGCCCGGGGTGAAGAGAATGTCAACAGTGCCGTGCGCGACTGGATCAGCGACCTCAACCAGAACGAATCGTCCTGGCAATACATCGGTCCGGCGAAGAAAAACGACCTGATTCCTATCTGGGAACTCGTCAAGTCCAAATCACGCCGCGACTCTTTGCGAACCTTCATCGAGGAGAAACGCTACCTGGACAACAGCACCTCGTACGACCTGGGCGTGATAGCCCATCTGGAAGATGTGGATGGGCTGGACGAAGAGATGAACGACCCGGACTACCAGGGAACGCTGATCCGCAACGTGACCATCGGCAAGAACAACAACAAGACCATCGCCAAGCTGTGCAGCGAATTCATTCCGGAGATCAACGAAGTGGGGCGTGTACTGGTGTTCTACCCCGTACTGAACGGTGTCACCAAGTGGAACCTGGGCTATTTCCCCGGCAATTCCTATCACAAGCCGGCCCGCATCTCCAACTACGGCGGCGAAATCAAAGTGGTGACCTACACCGATGGGACAGCAACCTGTCCGCAAGAAATCTATCTGCGCGGAGCCAGCATCACGGCTAAAGAGATCGACGGCGAGACAGAGCAGGTTGAAGCCTCCACCAAAGACTACTTCCTCAACGCCTACAAGAACGACGGAACAGAAAAGGGTGGAATAAGAGAACCCGGTGACCAAATGGGAACCTATCCCGTGGTGAAAGTACTCGACCACGTGTGGATGCGCGAGAATTATACCGGTTCGCGCCGGGCAGGAGATGACCAATATCTGTCAAGCCTCTACTGGCGTCCATATTATTATAACAAGCAGACGCAAACCATACTTTACCATGTAGCTACTATACACGGAAATAATCCACTGTGTCCCACGGATTGGAAATTACTCACCACCTCCGCCATGGACCATATCCTCAGCGTACTGAAGCAATATGGCATCAACCATACTAAAGCGTTCCTGAAAGACGGTCTGCTGGGCACGGATGTCACCCTCGACGGTTACATTTTCTGGGATTTTAACAACATAATTGACCAACCTCCCTATGTGATAGGATGGGGAGAAGTGGGTTACATTTATGCGAATCCATCCTTCTACAGCGTAAATGACCGTCCCGGCTATCGTTTCGACGAATCGGGTGTGTCTTATGTAAACTGGAAAGTCATCGCCAACAATGAACCGTTCTACAGCGTCCGCTTCATCTATCCTATTGAATAGTTTACCGCTAAATGAACCCGACAATGATTAAACATTACCTCTATATCCTGGTAGGACTGCTGATGGCAGTCCTACCCTTCACCTCCTGTTCGGACGACGACAACCTGTCGGCTGACGACATCGAGCCCGAACCCACAGAGGAGGAACTGGCCGAACTGGCCGCTGCCGACCGGCTGGAGGCCGCCAACTACGTGATTCGTGCCTTTGCCGGACTGGACGAGCTGCCCGACGACTGGGAAACCTCGACCTTCACGCCCCAGGAGGGAGTGGTGGTGGATGAAGCTACCCCGGGAATCCGCTACGTGATTGTGGAGAACCAGGACGCTGCCGACCAGTACTTCCGGAACATCACGCCCGACGAACTCCGCGAAGAAAGCGGCAACGGCTACCGCCTGTACGTGGAGGACTTCGGCTCGCTCACCTACCAGCGTACGGCTACGGCCACCTGCTACGGCGTGGTGAAGGTGAACCTGCCCCAGATGCCCACACTGACGGAAATCCGGTTAGTGCCCGAAAGCGAAGTGCCCACCAACGCCAAGTATGACGGAAATCCCTACTACGGCATCGGCAGCTTAGTACGCGACAAGGTCACCAAGAGCCTCTACATCTGCGTGCGCCCCTCGGGAGGACCCAACCGCAAGGAATACGCCTACTTCGTCTCCTTCGACCCCAAGACCATCACTACCACTACGAAGAAGATGAGCCTCTACGAATTAGACGAAAAGGGCAAGAAGACCAAGAAATCTGCCACCACCTCGGGCGACTGGATTTTTGCCAAGAATCTGGTGGAGAAGCGCATCGCCTTAGCCGCTGCCATGGCCTTCTCAAAAATTGCTCCCCTGACTGAAAGAGACGCGACATATCATAATTACAAAGGCCCTTTGTACGAGGTGTCTAAGGCCTTTAAAGAAAATGGTATCCATATCCCAGAAAGCGAAGAATTCTTTGTACCCTATGGCAGCTTTAAATCCTCTTCGGCCGGTTCTAACCGTCAGGCCAAGTATGAACAACCCGGACTATGCTGGGCGTTTATCAGCCGGTTTGACATGAAATACAATGAAAAAGACAAGCTTGACTATGTGTTGTCCTATGTGCGCCAGCGCCCCGATGCCAAGTCGCACCTGCTCACCCTGACCGACGATTACGACCCTTCGTACTACTACACCCAGTCGGAAGCGGTGGATGGGGATGATTTCGTCTTTTGGAACGGCAAAACGGTGGGGTATCAAAAGTGCTTCAATATTCTGGACTACGCACTCAATGGTGATAAGACGAAACGCTTTTATCCCAACCTCAAAAGTCTGACTCATTGGGGCGATCCAGAGTACTCCATACCCGTGCTGCTGATGACGCAAAAGAAGATTACCGACAAAGGACAGGCCAGCAGCAAGTTTGAAGATGTGAATATTGTGGATCAAAACTGTGTAACCTCTCCCAACCTCTACAGATGGATGTGGGCTTTTCTCGAATATTTTGAACTATCGGACGGACGAACCACCACCTATGATCATGATGATGGCATGACGAGTATGAGTAGTAGCCCTGATATTTAATTGTTTACTATATGGCAAGAGTATATAAGCCCAACTGGTCATGGCTGCTGATGGCAGCCATGACACTCCTTCTCTCCTGTTCGGACGACGACCACCTGTCGGCTGACGACATCGAGCCCGAACCCACAGAGGAAGAACTGGCCGAACTGGCCGCTGCCGACCGCCTGGAGGCAGCCAACTA
>SFDG01000120.1 GCA_004558305.1 Phocaeicola plebeius | reverse complement strand
TTTCCTGACGGGCACATCGCTCAACACGCTCTTCTCGCTGCTGAACTTCGCCGTGTTCGGGGTGGTACTGGCCTATTACGACCTCAGGGTGCTGGCGCTTTTCCTGACAGGCAATGGCCTCTATGTCGCCTGGGTGTCGGCCTTCATGCGCTGGAGGCGCGAGCTGGACATCAAACGCTTTGCACAGGCGGCAGGCGAGCAGAGCAACCTGTTCCAGCTGATCACCGGTATGCAGGAGATCAAGCTGAACAACTGCGAGACACAGATGCGCTGGAAATGGGAACGGATCCAGGCGAAACTGTTCCGTATCCAGGTGAAGGGGCTGGCCTTGCAGCAGTACCAGCAGTTAGGTGCGCTTTTCTTCAGCCAGGCCACGAACATCCTCATCACCTTTCTAGCAGCCCGTGCCGTGGTGTCGGGAGAGATGACGCTGGGCATGATGATGTCCGTCTCCTACATCATCGGGCAGCTTTCGGCTCCCATCGAGCAGTGGATTGACTTCGTACGGGCTTTTCAGGATGCAAAGATCAGTCTGGAGCGGTTAGGCGAGATCCACGGACAGCCGGACGAGGAACAGGGAGACGACGGGCGTGTCCGGGAACTGCCTTCCGACCGATCCTTGCAGTTGGACGGAGTCTGCTTCAGCTATGACGGATCCGACCGGGAGTATGTGCTGGAAGACATCCGGCTGACCATCCCGCAGAACCGGGTGACGGCCATCGTGGGGGCGAGCGGCAGTGGCAAGACTACGTTGCTGAAACTGCTGTTGGGCTTCTACCGTCCGAACCGGGGTGAGGTCAAGGTGGGGAATACACCCATAGACCGGCTGAACCCGCACGTGTGGCGCGAGAAGACCGGAGCCGTCATGCAGGAGGGCTTCCTCTTTTCTGACACAATAGCCCACAATATTGCCCCCGGTACGGAGAATATTGACCGGGATCGGTTGCAGTTGGCTGCACGGACGGCCAATCTGGAGGAGTTCATCGAACGTCTGCCGTTGGGCTACAATACCCGTGTGGGGATGGAGGGGAACGGTGTGAGCCAGGGACAGCGGCAACGGCTGCTGATCGCACGGGCTGTCTATAAAGATCCGGATTTCCTGTTTCTGGATGAGGCCACCAATGCGTTGGATGCCCGGAATGAACGGGAAATCATGGAACGTTTACATACATTCTACCGGGGACGCACCGTGGTTGTCGTCGCCCACCGGCTGAGTACGGTGTGTGATGCGGACAAGATCGTGGTGCTGGACCGGGGACACCTTGTAGAGGAGGGTACGCACACCGAGCTGACGGCCAGACGGGGTACCTATTATCGCTTAGTGAAGAACCAACTGGAACTGGGCCAATGAAAAGAGAATGGAGAAAAACAGGGTCCGGTCAACCGGTGGAACTGCGAAGCGAGGAGGTACAGGAGCTGATGGGTCAGGTACCGGCTTGGATCGTCCGATGGGGTGCGACCCTCCTATTTTTGATTATCTTGTCGCTGCTGGCAGGCAGTGCCTGTTTCCGTTATCCGGAGGTGGTGACGGGAACGATGACGTTGACCGGTACGG
Source organism: Phocaeicola plebeius (assembly GCA_004558305.1). Classification (GTDB taxonomy): domain Bacteria; phylum Bacteroidota; class Bacteroidia; order Bacteroidales; family Bacteroidaceae; genus Phocaeicola; species Phocaeicola plebeius_B. The sequence continues at coordinate 2,559 of SFDG01000120.1, read as the reverse complement.
CTCCGGCAGCTCAGGTCGTTTCCCGCTCTTCCGGCAGGATCCGTTCTTTGTGGGTCCGTAACAACCAGCCGGTCCATGCGGGAGAATGGTTGGCTGTCCTGGAAAATCCGGCTACGACGGAAGATGTGCTCTATTTGGAGCAATGCCTGCTGGAGATGGGACATGATGTCAGACGGTTGGGAACGGCCCTGCTGGAACATACGCCTCTTGTCTTGGGTGATCTGCAGGCGGACTATGCCGGACTCTTGGAGGCTTTGCAGGAGGCGGACCGTTATCATCGTCTCCGTTACTATGCGCGGAAGATGGCAGCCGTTCAGGATCAGATGGACCGTTATCGTCGCTATCTGGAGGCCATCCGTCGGCAACGGACTACACTGGCGGAACAGCTGGCTTTGTCGGATCGGCAGTATGTGCGTGATTCGTTGTTGTACCGGCAAGGGATCCTTTCGGCGGAGGATCAGGAGAGTGCCCTGTCTCAACGGCTTGAACGACGCCATGCGCTGGAGGGTGCCGAGGTTTCGGAAGAACAGTTGGGCATTCAGTTGGGCGAACTGGAACAGACCTCTTTGGATCTGCAACTGGAGCAGCATGAACGGGAATCGAAGATCTGCCAACAGGTACAACGGGCTTGCGAGACCTTGCTGAACAGTCTGGAGGCGTGGAAGCTGCGGTATTGTCTGACAGCTCCGGTAGCCGGAGTCGTGACCTTCACGAATTATTGGACGGAGAACCAGTATCTGCCATCGGGTGAGGTGGCCTTTACGGTGGTTCCTGAGGAGTCGGGTCCGGTGATGGGCAGGGTCTCTTTGCCGATGGCCCGTTCGGGTAGGGTACGTGTGGGCCAGCGTGTACTAGTCCGTTTCGCCAATTACCCGGATGAGGAGTATGGAGTCGTGGAGGGACGTGTAGCCGCCATCTCGTTAGTGCCGACCGATGCGGGGTATATGGCAGACATTACCTTTCCCCAAGGATTGCATACCCATTATGGCATTGACCTGCCGGTTTCTCCCGAAGCCCAGGCTACGGCGGAGATCGTCACGCAGGAACTGACATTGCTTGAACGCCTGTTTATGCCTGTCAAGCGTGTCATTCGGGAAGGTTTTGCTTTTTCTCCCTGAACAGATCGGACAATCCCAAATAATCCTTACATTTGCCCTACAGATAAAAAGAAGGAGATAACAGCATGAAATATCCGATCGGCATCCAGAGTTTTGACCAGATTCGTAACGAGGGTTACGTCTATGTAGATAAAATAAGAATGAACAAAATCCCTTTGGCGTTCCCAGATAAAACCATTATCTTTGAAACGGAATGGGAGACTTGCGTCTTCTGCAAATGGAAAGAAATATGGGTACATACATCAATAGAGGAAATAGCGAGTTCCGTGACATTGTAGCTCACGAATATATCGATAAGACATCGTTGGTACCGTTGATTAACGCAACGCTTAATTCAGAGAATCGTTATAGCTGCGTGACCCGTTGCCGCCGTTTTGGTAAATCGATGGCAGCCAAGATGTTGTGCGCCTACTACGACAAATCGTGCGACTCGCGTGAGTTGTTTGTGGGATTGAAGGCAGAAAAAGACAAGTCGTTTGAGACCTATCTGAACAAGTATAGCGTGCTTTATCTGGATGTGACATCGTTCACGGCTCGTCCTGAATTCAGAACGAATATTGTGCGTAACATTCAGAATGAAATGTGTTCTGAACTAAAGAAGAGTTTTCCAGGTGTTGACTATTCGGAGACAACAGATCTGATGGGAGTACTATCTGCCATTCATAATGCTACGGGAGAGAAATTCTTCTTCATCATCGACGAATGGGATGCCATCTGCCGCGAGTTTCCTGAGCGGAATAAGATGAAGGGCGATCCAGTGAGTGTCACTCCGACTATTCTTGACGAATATGTCATGCTGCTCCGCCGTCTGTTCAAGACACAGGATTCAGACAGAGTTTTTGCCGGTGCATACCTGACGGGTATTCTGCCCATCAAGAAGTACAATACGGAATCGGCATTGAACAACTTCTGTGAGTACTCCATGATAGACCCTGCCTATTTGGCAGCATGTTATGGCTTTACCAAGGACGAAGTGCAGGAGTTGGCCAAGCGTCACAATGCCTCCATGGAAGAACTGAAACAATGGTATGACGGATATAGCATCGGTAGGGCGAAATCCATCTACAATCCCTATTCCGTCATGAAAGCGCTGCAACGCGGAGTCTGCAAAAGCTACTGGTCCACGACGGGAGCCTACGACTCCGTGAAGACCTACATCCAGATGAACTTCGAGGGGCTGAAGGACGACATCATCCGGATGCTGGCGGGCGAACATGTCTATGTGGATACGACCGAGTTTCAGAATGACATGCGTGTCGTGAACAGCAAGAATGATGTCCTCACTGTATTGATTCATTTGGGGTATCTGGCCTACAATGATGAAGCCTGGGAGTGCTATATCCCGAACAAGGAGGTAGCCGATGAAATGAACAACGCCATTAAGGCTACCGCTTGGGATGCGCTGGCCAAGACGATACAGAACTCCAAGAATCTCCTGGCT
>SFDG01000119.1 GCA_004558305.1 Phocaeicola plebeius | reverse complement strand
CGATCTTATCAATTCTCGTCCCAGAAAATGCCTCGGCTGGCGCTCACCTGCCGAAGTGTTCCATAATTTTGGTGTTGCACTTGCTTGACTTTCTGCCCTCCCGCTTTCTCCCCACCCCCCCCGCGCGCAAAACACCCCCAGATTTTCATCTGGGGGTGTTCCGTATTATTGCTTATTCGGTGCTTCGCCTACCGCGAATCACTCTTCTCTCTTGCGGCGGAGCAGGATGACGCCTGCGCCAATGCAAGCGATGGAAGCGAACATTGCAGCTGCGTACAGAGCGACATTGCTGCTGTCGCCGGTAGCGACAACGGGCTTATACTCAGTCCAGACGCCGGTGTAGGTGGAGTCGCCCTCGACGAGGTAGACCGTCTCGGAATTGACGCGCTTGCCGTCCTTATCGTACCACACGAGGATGTGATCCTTGCGGGTTGCGTACGGGAACTGGCCGACCTTCTCGCCATAGACAACAGTCTTGGAGGTGAAGTTGAGCTTTACGTCTTCCTTGAAATCGGGGTCTTCCTTGATCTTGAAGGTGAGCTTGTACTCCTTGCCCTTCCACTGAGCGTACAGAGTGACATCCTCGCCGCCGTTGCCGTTATCGACAAAGGTCAGCTCATCGCCGCTCTTGTAGCTGTCGCCGGTGCCGTCGGCCTTGGTGTTCCAGCCGCGGAAGTCGTAGCCCTTGCGGGTGATTTCCTTGTCGGCGTCGACGGTGATAGCGCTCTCGATGGTCTCAACGGTGGAATCTTCCTCGTCCGCGCCGTTGTAGTTGTAGGTGAGGGAGTTGTTGACCTTGTTGACGACAACCTTGACCTCGGCCTCGGTGGAAACGGCATCATTCTCAGTGATAACGCCGCTGTCCTGAGCATTGGTGACGGTGAGCTTGACGGTGTACACGCCGCTGTCGGCGACATTGCCGTCAAGAGTCAGAGTCTTGTCGTTCTTGCCTGCAAGAACCTCGCCATCCTTGTACCACTGGTATGCGTAACGCAGACCGGTGTACTCTTCAGTGCTCGCGGTGAGGACGATTTCCTCTCCGTCATAATCCTTGGTGATGTCCTCGGAAACGGTGACAGTCACGGGAGCGATGCTGCGCTTGAGGAAGATGCGGTGATTATCGGGCATAGCCACTTCGGTATCTGCCTTTATCTCAGTTCCTCTGACGGTATCGTCAACGATGAGGAACCAGCCGTCCTCGGTGTAGCCGTCGCGCGGGGAAGCAACGATAGCGTCGCCATAGGGCTGACCCATGGTGACAGTGACGTCAGCGAGCTCGTCGCCGCCGTTGGAGTCACGGCTGAGGGTGTAGTCGTTTGCCTTCCACTGAGCGGTGTAGGTCACGTTCTCGGTCACGGTCTCCGCAACTTCGGGTGCCCAGCCTGAGAAGGTGTAGCCGACGCGCTCAGGGGTGCGCGGGAATGCGGGGGTCTTGCTGCCGGCCTCGACGGTCGTGCTCTGGTCTGCGAACAGCTCTTCACCGTCAACACCGTCGGTGTAGGTCACGGTGTAGAGGGCGTTCCACTGTGCGACATAGGTCACATTGCCGGTCACTGTCTCAGCAACTGTGGGAGCCCAGCCCTTGAACACGTAGCCTTCGCGCTCGGGAGTGCCGTCGAACGCGGGAGTAGCCTTGCCGAGTCTAACGGTGTAGCTCTGGTCGGCAAATACTTCGCCGTTGATGCCGTCAGTATAGGTGACGGTGTAATACTGAGAAACATACAGAAGCTTACCGGTTCTGGAGGTTTCGCCCTTTGCCCAAGAGCTGGACTGGATAGACCAGCCGGAACCATCCTGCGCATAATTGGTCTTGCTGCCGGTGTACTTCAAGGTCCACTCGAAGGTAGCGGTAGTTAATTCTTCATCAATACGGTATGCAGGAGTGGGGTTGTTGTTTCTGGTGTTGAATTTGGTAACGTAGGGCGCAAAGTCAGTGATCTTGAGAGTGCACCAGAAGTCTCCATTTTCGTCCTTGGTGACAGGGGTGAATTCGTAGGTACCTTCCTTCAAGTCTCTGAAGTAATGTACATTGCTGGAAACGGTGTCTCTGGTGTTCTTCGGGTCAAAAGGAACAGTGGAGTCCTGAACGCGAATAGCGGTAGAGGACTTGGTGGATCTGGGCAGAGCGGCTATTGTCGGAGCCGCCGGAGCGGTCGCACACCAGACGTCAACATTCTGCGTGCCGTCAGGCATCCACAGACCTGTGGTTTCGGTGCCGGAAGCATTCTGACCAACTGCATCGGGATTCCAGATGAGCTTTATGGTTGCGGTGCGGACGGTATTACCGTCGGCATCAGTGTGGTAATGAGTCTTGCCCCAAACCTTATTAGGAGCCTTTACGCCGGTGGAAAGCAGGGTCTGAACATTGGTTATATTTGCAGTTGCAGTCCAGACGCCGCGCTCCGCGTCGTAAGTTTTATCGTTATTATATTTGACGTAGTTGCCAAACCAGTTATAAGTCTGGTCAGCATGTGTATCATCAACGGTGCAGTGGAACTTGAACAGTTCCTTGGCACTATTGGCACCGGAGGGAACAACAGGCTCTGCGATTTCCCAGACAGCGGTGTAAGTCACGTCGCCGGTCACGGTATCAGCAACCGTGGTGTCCCAGCCGATGAAGTTGTAGTTCGTGCGGGTCGGGGTGCCATTGAATGCGGGGGTAGCTCCGTTGGGGGCTGCATAATAGGTCTGATCCGCAAACGCCTTACCGCCCACACCGTCGGTGTACTTGACTATGTAATACTGGGAAACATACGCGACCTTACCGGTCTTGGCGGTCTCGCCGATAGTCTTATCATAGGAAGACGACTGCATAGACCAGCCGCTGCCGTCGGTCTTGAAGTCGGTCTTGCTTCCGGTGTACTTCATCTTATAGGTGAAGTTGGAAAGCGGCTTGTTGGGGTCAAGTCTAAAAGCGGGGTCAGCCTTGTTGGCATTGTTGAACTCGTCAATATAGCTGGTCGGATCGATAATGAGGTCGCACCAGTAATCTCCGTTTTCGTCCTTTGTCACAGGTGTAAACTTGTAGGTACCTTCCTTAAGATACCTGAAGTAGGTTACCTTGCTGTAGCTCTGGGCATACTTCGGAATGTCATATGCGGAATCCTGAATACGAATTGCGACAGTACTGCCGGCAGACCTGGTAAAGGATCCAGCTATTGTCGGAGCCGCAGGAGCAGTCGCGCACCAGACATCAACAGTCTGCACACCGCCGTCAGGCAGCCACAGGCCAGTGGTTTCGGTGCCGGAAGCATTCTGGCCAGTAGCATTTGCATCCCAAACCAGCTTGATGGTCGCGGTGCGGACAGTATTGCCGTCGGCATCGGTGTGGTAATGGGTCTTACCCCAAACCTTATTCGGAGCCTTCACGCCGGTGGAAAGCATGGTCTGAACATTGGTTATATTCGCGCTTGCTGTCCATACTCCGCGCGCTGCATCATAGGCTATGTCGTTATTGTACTTAACATAGCTGCCGAACCAGTTGTAGGTCTGATCAGCATGGGTGTCATCAGCAGTGCAATGGAACTTAAACAGTTCCTTGATGCTATTGCTGCCGGAGGGCACCGCAGGCTGTTCCGGAGTCTCAGCGTCGTTTAACTCGACGGGCGCTTCTTTCTCCGAAACAGGTTCTTTTACGGTCGATTCTTCTACGACCGTTTCTTCCTGCACGGTCGGCTCTTCCTGCACGGCCGGGGCTTCGTCAACGTCTGCATACGCCGCGGGTGCAAAGCTCACGACCATGCATATCAACAAAACCAAAGCCATTACACGGGAGAAACCTTTGTTTTTGCTCATAAAATCTACTCCATTCCTTTGGATTTTGGGGCATGTATACTTTTGTCCCAAGGTACAGTATATTTTACCATCACGCTATACCAGTGTCAAGCGGTGCGACCTGTCTTTTTATTGTAATTTTTCTTAAGTTTTTCAATATATAGTATTCTGCGCAAGCAATAGTACTATATATTGTGTTAATATTTGGAATTTGACCTAGTGTGTCAATTTTGCAGATTCTGTAACTGGCATATAATTTCCATAGGATTTTCTGGATGGTTAAGCGAGTAAGGGACACATACAGCAGGAACAAAAACGCAGTGGCGGCTTCCTGCGTTTTTGGGACAAGTTCTTTCTTTTACCTACTGGCAGTAAACCAAGACTGGCGACCCCTCAGTCAGCCTTACGGCTGACAGGGCAGAAAGTCAAGCAAGTGCAACACCAAAATTATGGAACACTTCGGCAGGTGAGCGCCAGCCGAGGCATTTTCTGGGACGAGAATTGATAAGA
>SFDG01000118.1 GCA_004558305.1 Phocaeicola plebeius | reverse complement strand
TGGCACCCAGCAGGTAGGCGCTGTGATCAGCGATGGAGTCCTCAATGCAGGGATACCTTCGGAAATCAGCCGTAATGGTATAGAGCTTGCCTGTGCCATCATCTTCCTGTGTGTTCTTCGTGTACACGGACTGGCCGTCCCACGTGGAGCCATACCAGTTGTTCCCGGAGAGGGATTTCTTCATGCCGAAGAGGTTGTTGGCGTTCTGGGCCAGTTCACTCTTGCCATAGCCGGACTCCAGAATGAACTGCGCCAGAGACACGGAGGCGAGGACGCCAGATTTCTTCATGTCGGAGGTGAAAAGGCTGCCGACCTTCTTGATCACGTCGGCTTCGGAAAGGTCCACCAGTGCGGTGGCCTGCGTGCCGGTGACCTTCGCGGGCTCCTGCGCAGCACCTCCGAGTTCTGCTGTGACCTTGCTGGCCAGATCACCCATTCGCGCATACATCCAGTTTCCCGGACAGGACTTGTTGGCAAACCAGCGGTGGACCGTTAGGACCATCTCGTCGGCCTTTGGAGTGTAGGCCAGCGTCGTATCCTTATCGCCCAACCACAGGAGCTTCTTCTTGCCGTTGCGTTTGCAGATGTCCGCGCACAGTTTGATGAGCGTCTGGTAGACCACATCCCGGAAAGCGTAGGGCTCCGTGGTATCGGAGGCACACTCGATGGTCACAGCCCTCTGGTCGTTTTCTTTGCTGGATGAGCACCAGCTGCGGTTTTTCTCCTCCACATAAATGCCAACACGTCCATCCGCGCCGATGCCATAGTTGCTGGAAGCCTGTCGAGAGGCCGGTTCAAAGATACTGCCCAGCGTCTCCGCAGAACACTGGCCGACCACACAGTGAGGCGTGATGCGGTCAATACTGTGCGTCCGCTGGCCGGAATGGTTGGGGCTCAGTTTGGTGTAGACCACCATCGAGCTGTTCGAGTATGCCATTACTCGTCACCGCCTTTCTCGGCACGGTCGTGCAGCTGCTCCAGCACTGCCTTCAGCTTGTCTGGGATCGGCAGGCCGAGATGGGCTGCGTTTTCGATAAGGGAGATGCCTTCATTGGAGAGATAGAAGAAGATGACAGCCGTGCGCATAACACCGCCATTGCCAATCACTTGGACATCGATGATATTGCCGATGCCCACCAGCAGGAAAATCAGCACCTTGCGGCAGATGCCCTTGAAGCCGACCTCACTGGAAAGAGTCTTGTCCGAGATGGCGCACATGACCCCGGTGATGTAGTCGATGGCCACGAAGGCAATCAGGGCGTAAAGCAGGCCGTCACAGCCGCCGAGAAAGTAGCCCAGCCAGCCACCCACAGCGGCAAAGATGAGTTGGATGGTGTTCCAGAATTCCTTCATAATAGTTGTCCTCCTTTGAGTTTTGTATATGAGAAGAGCGGCTACCCGTCATAGGCAACCGCTCTGAACTCTGTTGTTAAGTTACTGACCGCAGATTTCGGGATAATCCTCAATGGCCCGTATCTGGTTTGCGTAGGTGCTCCAGTTTGTCGCTGCCTTATACGCATCCAGCAGCGCCGAGGGAACATAGATATACCCGGTCCCTTTTGAAATGGGCGTATCGGAAAAGACGCTGACATCATCCAGTTCGCACATGGTTGTGCTTCTGAGGATCGCAACGGACAAAGAGGAGCAGGAATGAAAAGCACCGCAGCCGTAGCTCTTGCCGACACCGATGTGCGTACATGCGGGAAGATCAATTCTTTCCAGGGATGTACAATTTTCGAAGGCATATTGTTTCCGAAGATCCCTCAAGTTCGGGAGATCCACGTTTTTCAGGGCCGTGCAGTTCCTGAATACGCCATCCAGATATCTCACTTGCGGCAGCGATACCGTTTCCAATGCCGTGCAGCCCGTGAAGCTGTCCGACCTAAAGCCGGTGGCATTCGTACAGATGACCGTCTTTAGGGCCGAGCAGCCATAGAAGGCGTAGTCTGCAATAGAAGTAATATGCTCATCGACCAATTCGGTGATTGTCCGCATAATCAAACCATCGGTTACTGCATCATCGCCGATGACGTCAACGGTGTAGGTGTATTTGCTCATTTTACCAACCTCCCGTAATGTCAGGATAATCCTCGATCGCGAGAATCTTGCTTGCGTGTTTGCTCCATCTGCTGTCGGCCTTATAGGCGTCTACCATTGCCGCAGGAACGAACACCTGTGCAAGGGCTGTCGAATCAAAGACATTGATATCGCCGAGAGAGCAAACCTGGCTTTCATCGCGCAGGATAACCGTTGTCAGACTGGTGCAGCAATAGAACGCCATGGCGGCAATAGAGGTAACGCCGTGGAGGTCAATGCTGGTAAGCGCGCTACAGCTTGAAAATGCCGACCTGGAAATCGACTTGATGGCAGGAATGCTGACGCTGGTCAGTTTCGTGCAGGACAGGAACGCGCACACGCCTATGCTTTCGACAGAAGGCAAACTGATGCCCGTCAGAGCAGTACAATTACGGAAAACATAGTCGCCAACCGCAGTTACCCGATCATTTGCGTACTCACCCGCAATGAAACTTTCCACAATGGTCGTGTAGGCATAGCCGATATACTTGTACTGAGCATAGCAATAGGTGTTCCCAGTGATTCCGCTATTGGAGGGACTCCACCCAGTGAACACATAGTCCTCCGGGAAATCAACGCCGGTCTTTTCCGGGGTATCACCGGAATAATACGCGCTGCTGCCGTAAGGAACATTGGAGACGGTCTTAAGCAGTGTCGAGCCATTGTGGAAGTAAACGGTATACTTCCGGACAGTCTTGGAATACGCCGCATACACATTCCGATCCACCATAACCGACTTGAGAGCCTTGGCATTCGCCGAACCGCCTGCGGTCAAACTCCATCCGGTGAAGCTGTAGCTGTACTGTGCCGTGGAGGCCTTGGTCGGATTGCTGCTGCCATAGGCTGTATCCCCGCCATCGTAAACCGTGACGGTTTTCAGCAGGGTACTGCCAGTATCGTCATAGAAGTTGACTTGTGCAGTGAAGTGGTTGTACTGAATATGAATGTTCGGATACCGTTCCTGCATCTCAGCAAGGTCATTTCCCGTCAGCGTATCAATGGTGAAGACCCCGCTGATCTGCGCTTTGTCCATGTTGTTGCCGTTTTCGTCCAGACCGCGCATAGTGTCCAGCAGATCATAGAATGCCAGAATATCCGCCGCATCCTCAAAGGCGCGCTCCAGCCCGGTGACGCGGACACGGGCACTGGCAGGGATGCTGTGCAGAATCTCCCACAGGTCGAACACCTCGCTCACATTTTCCAACCGGAGCGTGGAAATGTTGTCATACCCGCCGATGGAGAAATCCGTAATCGCTTTCTGGTTCCGGATGGTCAGGTTGGTCACCGTTCCGGGCAAATGAAGCGTTTTCAAAATACCGCCGTTGGGAAGCTGCACCCCGGTGACCGCAGTTCCCTCAAAGTACAGATGCTCAATGTTGGTGCAGCCGGACACATCCACCGCTTGTTTCAGATTCGGACAGTTTCGGACATCCAGCGTCCGGAGCAAGGTGTTGTTGCCCAGGTAAAGTTCGGTCAGGTTGCCGTTGGAGTAGCTGTCTGCCGCATCTCCGACCTTCAGGCTTTGAAGCCGGGTGGCCATGGAGAAATCCGCATAGCCCACCATCAGCCCGGAAAGGTCGCCGATGGACTGCAGCTGGCTGGCACTGTAGACATAAATCTCGGTATCATTCACATTGGACAGCGGACAGGCCAGCGTGTAAGCCACGTTTCGGTTGGCTCTCTGCTGCACCAGATAGGAGCCGTATTTGATGGATGCGTAGATGTCCGCATAGGGCGTAATGGTAATATCGTCCTTGGCATAGCCACGGAGCGTCACTACATCAGTAAGGGCATCCCCGGCATTGTACTTGGAGTCCAGATAGCGGAACCGATTATACAGCCACCACTTTCTCTGTTCGGCCTTGGAGCCTTGCAGCATGGAGAGGTAGCTGGCTGTGTTCTGCTCCACCAGAGGCTGGAGGTACTTGAAGTAGGCATCCTCATTGAACACCGCTTCGGGCCACTTTGCCTGATGCTCCTCAAACCGCTGTTCCGTCACGGCGAAGGACAGCGTGCCGCCCGAGCGCAGCTTCTGGTACATGGCCTTAATATCCTCATAGAAAGCCGCCCGGACATTGATCCACAGGACGGACTGCTGGCCGTTGTAGATATCAGCCCCGGACTCGGTGTGGTCGATGTCCTCCAGATTGTAGGAGAACACCAGCGCACCTTCGTTGTTGATGCCGATGGCGGTATCGAAGTCATAGGGCAGCGAGAACCACTTGC
>SFDG01000038.1 GCA_004558305.1 Phocaeicola plebeius | reverse complement strand
ATGCCGGGAATCAATTCCAGTTCTACGGCGGATATTGCCTTCATGTTGCTTATTTTCTTCCTGACAACAACATCAATGGATACTGACCGTGGTCTCGCGAGACGCTTGCCGCCTCCCCCCGAGAACAAGGAACAGAAAGACGATATTATTGTTAAGGAGCGCAACGTTCTCCAGGTTCGCCTCAACAAGGACGACCAGTTGATGGTGGGCGGAGAATGGTCTGATATAAGACAACTGAGAGAAAAGGCAAAGGAATTCATTGCCAATCCGAACGATGATGTCAACTTGCCCGAAAAGCACAGCAAGAACATCCCCTTCTTCGGAGACGTGATGATTACTGAAAAGCATGTAATCTCTGTCCAGAATGACGTTGGTACAAGCTATGAAGCATATCTCCAGGTTCAGAACGAACTGGTGGCTGCCTACAATGAATTGCGTCAGGAACTGGCTAAGACCCAGTTCGGCAAGGATTTGGCAGACTGCTCGGAAGACCAGAAGGATGCTATCTCACAGTACTACCCGCAGAAGATTTCTGAGGCAGAACCTAAAAAGTATGGAGGAAAATAATTATGGGAAAATTTAACAAGACAGGTAAGCGGGGCATGCCGGAGCTGAATACTTCTTCATTGCCTGACCTTATCTTTACCATGTTGTTCTTCTTCATGATTGTAACAACCATGCGTGAAGTGACCTTGAAGGTGCAGTTTAAAGTGCCGCAGGCTACAGAACTGGAAAAACTGGAAAAGAAGTCGTTGGTATCGTTCATCTATATCGGTAAGCCGATGCCTGAATTCCAGAAGAAGATGGGTACTTCCGACCGTATTCAGCTGAACGATAAGTTTGCAGAATCGACTGAAGTACAGGACTACATCTACCAGGAACGTGAAAACATGAAGGAAGAAGACAAGCCGTTCATGACTGTATCACTGAAAGTGGATGCCAAGACCAAGATGGGTATCGTAACGGAAGTGAAGCAAGCCCTGCGTCAGGCGTATGCATTGAAGATTAACTATTCTGCTACTCAGCGTATGTAATAGTTGACTCGCTATTATAAAAAAGGATGCTTTCCATTCAGGAAGCATCCTTTTTTTGATGTCTGCTGATAAATCGGGGATGTAGCGATGTCTTAGGGATTATAGGGCATCTGCTACCCGATAAACGATGCGGTAGATACTCCGGCGGATGTGGTCGAAGGAAGCATCGATACTGTCTGCTCCGTCGAACATCAGCAGAAGCGGGAATGGATGGTCGCCTTTTCGGTAAGGGGGTTGGAGATAAGGAAGCTCGCAGAGCGAGAAGCCGCAGCGGCGGTAGAACCCGATGCGTCGGCGGCTCATTTCGTCCGTCGGCGGCTCCACTTCGAGGATGAGTAGTCCCTGTACTTCTTTCCGGAGTGCCTCCAGAATGCGTCGGCCGTAGCCTTGATTGCGGACTGTGGCCGATGTAGCCAGATGTTCTACGTAGCTGAACCCTTCCAGTCGCCATACGGTGATAAGTCCTACCGGCTGTTCTTCTGTCTTTCCGTCCGTATCAGTGACCAGGTAGCAGTGGAATAGGGGGTGATGGTCGGTCTGTTCGCGCTGTTCCAGGTCGTCGCGCCTTTCCGCTTCGGGGAAAGCACTGTGCAGCAGTGCTTCCACGAAGGGATAGTGGGGGTGATGGGTATGGATGCGTTGTAAATGTAACATGTTCGTTCTGTTATCAATGAATGAGGTATATCGTTTACGTTTATTTTTCAGTATAGAATAGGATGAGCTGTTCCAGCGCACGCTGACAGACAGGACAGAATGCCGGAACCTCGTTGTCTCTCATGCGGCAGGCCGTCACCGGCCGGTAAATGCCTTTTTTCGAGTAACCGGCTCCTTCATATACGCCAACTTGCGTGTAAGTCTTCGTCGGATCGGTCACGACCGGAGTGGGGACCTGAGTGCCTTCGGGGAGCATGTCTTTCCATTTGCTGTCGAAATTCACCATCGTTGTGATGTTCCGCTCCCATGGCTCCACTTCGTACGGATAGAGTGGACTGGGGTCGTCACTGTAAGCATATTCGTCCGCCAGTCCTCCGAAACTATGGCCGAATTCATGGACCACCACCGGACGGAACAAGGCATGATGGGCCGTTGTCAGCGTATAGGAATTGTAGATACCGCCACCGCCATAAGTGTCCGTATTGGCCAAGATGATGATGTGTTCATACGGAATGCCGGCCAGCCAGTTGTGGATGCTCTTCACGCTGCGTGTGGTCAGGTAGCGGTCGGAATAGAAGGTGTCGAAATGTGAACTGACGGCTGTCTGCTTCCATTCGCCGTTGCGCGGAATGCTTACACCGCTGTCGGCAGATTCACTGGCTACGGCCACAATGTTGAACTTGTCCTTCATCCGTTTGAAGGGCTCGTGGTCGAAAAGTGCATCGCAGGTACGCTGTGCATCCTGGTAGAACAGTTCCATTTCGCTGGCCGTATACCCTTCGGCAAGAATAGCCACATCAATGCAGTCGGCTTCGTCACCGCTTTTCAGCAAATACTGGTGGGGAGTGATGTATGCATGTCCTTTGGTGTGGATGAGGATGTCCTTCGGATTGACTTCATGGGTCAGTGAGGTCGTTACCTTCCGGTGCGCATCCCGCAGCTCGATGGTGACTGTCGCTTCTTTCAGCGGAAAGGGGACAAGGAAGGTGTTTTCAAAACTCCTGCGGGCATGCCGGGCCTCGTCTTCTCCCAGCCATTCCTGGAACAGACTGGAGAAGGAGGTACGATAGATGACCTGTTGCGAAGCCTTGTCGCGCACCGTGATTTCACCGTTACCTTCCAGCGGAAGACGGTCCAGGTGGTGACGGCGGCCGGCCCATTGAGGCAGTTGCACCAGTTCGTCCAGGTAGATGGCCTGTTGTGACGCATCGCCGGTAAACACATAGTCGAGTCTCAGCGTCTTTTCTTCAAAATAGTCGCTGAAGTTCTGGGCTTGTACTGCACCGAACAGGCAGCAGCCCAATACAAAAGTAGTAGCTTGTTTCAACATATTCATTCGTTTCTTGAAGACAAAAAATAGTATTTTAGCGTTAAATTCGTGCGTAAAGTTACAAATTTGTGGGCAGGTCGTTTTTATATGAAACAGAAATTGTATCTTTGCGCTCACTAACCAAACCAACGAAGCCCTATGGGACATCATCAAATCGATAAGTTAGACGAGCAGATTCTGCAGCTAATTGCCAACAATGCCCGCATACCGTTCCTTGAAGTCGCGCGTGCCTGCAACGTGTCCGGTGCAGCCATCCACCAACGTATCCAGAAGCTGACGCATCTCGGTGTCCTGAAAGGTTCCGAGTTTGTCATCGACCCAGAGAAGGTCGGTTATGAAACCTGTGCCTATATCGGTCTGTACTTGAAAGACCCGGAGCAGTTTGATACCGTCACCGCAGCCCTTCAGAATATTCCCGAAGTAGTGGAATGTCATTTTACTACCGGCAAGTATGATATGTTCATCAAAATCTATGCCAAGAACAATCATCATCTGCTCAGCATTATCCATGACAAGCTGCAACCTTTAGGCCTTTCCCGTTCGGAAACCCTTATCTCGTTCCGCGAGGCCATCAAACGCCAGATGCCTATTATGGACCTGGCGGATGATGACGAGGAGGAATGACAGGCCGGACGGTCAGCGACGTTCGTAGTCAACGAAACAATAAGAGTAGAGATGTCTTTCGTCTGCCGAATGACATTCTCTGCTTTTTTCTTGCCATACGGCAGGATCAATCGCCGGGAAAAAGACATCGGCCTCCTTCTGGCTGTCCTCCACTTCCGTAATGTAAAGGCGGTCTGCCAGTGGAAAGGCGGTGGCATACAGACTGGCACCGCCGATGATGAACGTTTCTTCTTCTCCCGGGCAAGCTTGCAAGGCAGCTTCCAGGGAGTGGAAGCATTCTGCTCCGGGCAACTGCAGATCCTGTCGGCTCAGCACGATGTTGCGGCGGTTGGGCAATGCCCCCTTCGGGAGCGACTCGAACGTCTTGCGTCCCATAATGATGGTGTGCCCCGTGGTCAGGGCCTTGAATCGTTTCAGGTCGTTGGGCAGCCAATACAGCAGTTCGTTGCCCTTTCCGATGCCGTGATTGCGGTTCACGGCTGCAATCAGTGAAATCATGTCGTTCGTTTCAAGGGTTAAACAGATACTTTTCCGGCAATGTGCGGCCACGGGTCATAGCCTTCCAGCCGGAAATCTTCGTAGCGGAAGTCGAAAATGTTCTTCACTTCGGGATTGAGGACCATCTTCGGCAAGGGGCGCGGGGAACGGGTCAGTTGCAGGTCCACCTGTTCCAGATGGTTCAGATAGATGTGTGCATCGCCCAACGTATGGATAAAGTCGCCGGCCTTCAGTCCCGTCACTTGCGCCATCATCTGCAGCAGCAGCGCATACGAAGCGATGTTGAAGGGAACGCCGAGGAAAGAGTCGGCACTGCGCTGGTACATCTGCAGGCTGAGCCGTCCATCGGCCACGTAGAACTGGAAGAACATGTGGCAAGGCGGCAGGTTCATGTGCTTCAAGTCGGCCACATTCCAGGCATTCACGATGATGCGCCGGGAGTCTGGGTTGTGGCGGATGGTTTCCACCGCTTCGGTAATCTGGTCGATTGATCCTCCTTCGTAGTCGGGCCAGGAGCGCCACTGGTATCCGTAGATATGGCCCAGATCTCCGTCTTCGTCGGCCCATTCATTCCAGATTCTTACGCCGTTCTCTTGCAGATACTTTACGTTTGTGTCCCCTTTCAGGAACCACAGCAGTTCGTGGATGATGGATTTCAAATGCAGCTTCTTGGTGGTGACCAAAGGAAAGCCGTCCTCCAGGTTGAACCGCATCTGGTGGCCGAACACACTGACGGTGCCCGTTCCTGTGCGGTCCTCCTTGCGGACACCCTCGGTACGGATGCGCTGCAGCAGGTCTAAATATTGTTTCATGGCAGTACTTGCTTGGTTGGTAATGTCCGGCAAAGATAGGCAATATTTTCGAAACGGAAAAGAATCGCAGAGATTTCGGCTCCTTCCGTCGCCGGGTAGGCAGATAGGAAGATACGAGTGGCTTTTTTGAGGCCAATCCGTTGGCGTAATGAAAGTAAATCGCTATATTTGCCGCCGATTTGTTCGGAAACAAGAGACGAAACCATAAAAAATAAAGAGAAGCAAGGAATGAACGATATATGTTAGGAACCATTGTCAATACAGCTACCATTCTGGTGGGAGGAACGTTCGGGGCATTGCTCCGCACCGGTATCGGTGAGAAATACAAAAAAGCTCTGTTCAACGGACTGGGACTTTGCTGTCTGGTGTTGGGGGCGAATGCCGCCTTGCCCAACATGGCCAAGAGCGAATATCCTGTGCTGTTCATCCTCAGCCTGGCGGTGGGGGCCATCGTCGGTACTCGGCTGGAGTTGTCGGAACGCATCAATCGGGTATCCGAGAAGAACCGGGGAGCCGTCAACGGACTGGTGACCGGCATCCTGTTGTATTGCATTGGTACCTTTTCGATTGTCGGCCCTTTGTTGTCGGCTCTGTCTCCCAGCCACGGGTGGGCCATGGACGAACCGGGCAATACGTTCCTGTATACCAATGCTACGCTGGATTTCGTCACTTCGGCAGTTCTCGCTGCTTCCTATGGCTGGATTATGCTTCTGGCTGCTCCGGTCTTGTTCTGCTGGCAGGGGATGTTTTACCTGATAGCCTATTGCTGCAGTGCTGCCATGCCCGAACCCATGCGGGTGGAACTCAGTATTGTTGGTGGGGTGCTGATTGTCAGTTCCGGACTTTCCATTCTGGGAATCAAGGACTGCAAGACGGTGGACTTGTTGCCCAGTCTGCTGGTCCCTGTGGCTTTCTACTTGCTAAAAGCTGTTTTCAGTTGACGGCGTATTCTCGGACAGACCGACCGCTTCGATGGATGCAGACGACGAGGGGCAGAGCAGGCGGTACGAGGCAGGGTGCATAAAATAACGGATGTCTTTCCCCTCTTGCAACGCGCGGCGGATGAACGTAGAACTGACTTCCAGCAGGGGGGTCTCTACAAGGCGGACAGAAGCGGGGAGGGCGGCCGTATCGATGGCATACCCCGGACGGGGATAGACCACGATATCGAAATCCCGGAGAATTTCCTCCGCTGCCTTCCAGTGCCGGAATGCCAGCCAGTTGTCCGCTCCAATCACGAGACTGAAACGGCGTTCCGGATAATCGGTTTCCAGTCGGCGTAGAGTCGAAATCATATAAGAAGGCCGGGGAAGACGGAACTCCACATCGCAGGCTTTCAATTTGGGATAGCCGGCAACAGCTGCTTCCACCATCGCCAGACGCAAGTCATCGTTCAGTAGCTGTTGGTCTTTCTTGAAGGGATTCTGCGGGGATACCACCATCCATACCTCGTCCAACTCCCCGTATTCGCACAGGTAGTTGGCTAAGGCCAAATGGCCGATGTGGACAGGATTGAACGATCCACCGAAAATGCCGGTCCTTATCGGTAACGTTTCCATGTAATCAGGTTGTAGACTTGCCAGACGGCGACAAACATCATGCCGATGGCAATGACATATTCCTTCTTGTCGAGGGCAATCACACCGATGGCGACGGCACTCAGACAAATCAGTCCGCTCAGGATGGAGAGCAGGCGCAGCGCTTTTCTTTTATCCATGGTTCATTCGTTCATCAGTCGTTGAGGAAGTGGGTGAGTGTGTCAAGTGCTTCCGCCTGGGCTTTCTGCAGCTCATCGTTGACGATGACGACATCGAACTTCGGGGCAAAGCTCAGTTCATATTCCGCCTTGGCTATGCGGCTTTCAATCACTTCGGGAGCATCGGTGCCCCGTCCTTCCAGCCGGCGGCGCAGCTCTTCTACCGAAGGGGGCTGGATGAAGACCGAGAGCGCGCGGTCACCGTAGAATTTCTTGATGTTGCAGCCTCCTACGACATCCACATCGAACACGACATTCTGTCCTTCTGCCAGCTGCTTTTCAACCTGTGACTTGAGGGTGCCGTAAAAACGGTCGGCATAGACTTCCTCGTATTCCAGGAACTCGTTGTCGGCAATGCGCTGCTTGAACTCCTCGGGTGTGAGGAAAAAATATTCCACTCCGTTCTGCTCGGTACCCCGTGGGGGACGGCTGGTGGCAGAGATGGAGAAACAAAGCCGCAGTTCTTCATGCTGCAGCAGGTAGTTGATGATGGTTGATTTTCCGGAACCCGAAGGAGCGGAAAAGATAATGAGTTTTCCGGGCATAATTCTTGTCTGTTGAGGTACTTCTTGTAATGGTTGGGGGGATGCGATGAAATGGAACGGACTTACATCACGTTCAGTACTTGTTCCTTGATCTGTTCCAGTTCGTCCTTCATCTGCACCACGATGTTTTGCATTTCCGCATGGTTCGACTTGCTGCCGGTGGTATTGATTTCGCGTCCCATTTCCTGAGCGATGAAGCCCAGTTTCTTGCCTTGTCCGTGTCCGCCTGCCAGTGTTTCGCGGAAATACTTCAAGTGGTTGGCGAGGCGTTGCTTCTCCTCGTTGATATCCAGTTTCTCGATGTAGTAAATCAGTTCCTGCTCCAGCCGGTTCTTGTCGTAGTCGACACTGAGGGTCTTTTCGAGTGCATCCGTAATGCGTTCGCGGATTTTGGTGACCCGTTCCCTTTCGTAAGGCTCGATGGAATGCAGCAGCCGTTCAATATTGTCGAGTTTCTCGTTGAATTTCTTCTCAAGAGCCGCTCCTTCCTGTTGGCGGAAGTCTACGAGGTGTTCGAGGGCGGCAGTGACGGTACTGCGTACTACTGTCCATTCGTCTTCGTTCAGCTCCTGCTGCACATCGACACGTGTCAGTACATCCGGCATGCGCAGCAAGGTCGAGAACCAGTCGGCAGGCAGAGGAATCTGAAGGTTATCAGAGAGGGTCTTGATCTGTTGGTAATAGTTCTGTACTAGGGCCGCATTGATAGGCGTGGCAGCTTCTGCGGCATCTTTTTCAATCCACAGGCAGAAATCCACTTTTCCGCGCTCCAGCGTCTGCGTCAAGAGGGTACGGATTTCCATCTCCTTTTCGCGGTACAAAGGAGCAATGCGGGTGGACAAATCCATTGCCTTACTGTTCAATGACTTTATTTCGACATTGATTTTCTTGTCTCCGAATGTGGCGGTTGCTTTGCCATATCCGGTCATCGATTGTATCATAATTCTTCTTTCGTTATTTTAGTGGGACAAAGATAGGGATTATTTCTGAAAAACCGTAACTTTGTGGGAAACCTAACATGAGAAAGATATGAAAAAATGGACATTTTTGGTCGGACCTCTGCTGGCAGTGGCTTGTAGCGGTGGTCAGCAAGCAGCATCGGTGGCGGAACCCATTGATGTGATGAGTTTCAATGTGCGATACGACAATCCAGGGGACAGCCTGAACAACTGGCGGTTCCGGAGGGACAGAGTGGCGAATGCCATTCGTTTCTACGACGCAGAGATTGTGGGGACCCAGGAGGTACTGCACGGACAGTTGGTGGATCTGCAGCAACGCCTTCCCGAATATGGGGTTGTGGGGGTAGGACGCGAAGACGGAAAAGAGAAAGGCGAGTACAGTGCACTATGGTACAAGAAGGAGCGTTTCGAGGTGTTGGACAGCGGTAACTTCTGGCTGAGCGAAACCCCGGAGGTACCCGGCTCGAAGGGATGGGACGGGGCTTGCGAACGGATTGCTGCCTGGGCCCGACTGAAGGACAAGGAAACCGGAAAGGTAATCCTGGCATTGAATACGCACTTGGACCATGTGGGCGAGGTGGCCCGCAGGGAAGGGGTGGCATTGGTGCTCGACAGGATCCATGAATGGGGAAAAGGAGTGCAGGTCATCGTGACGGGAGATTTCAATGCCGGTCCGGAATCGGAGGTGATTCGGCAGGTGACGGATGCCAACCATCCGAAGCATCTGACAGATGCCCGTACGGTCTCCCCGATTGTGTATGGCCCAGACTGGACCTTCCATGATTTTGGCCGATGGCCGATGGAGAAGCGGGAACGTATCGATTATGTGTTCTTGGGTGAAGGGTGGAAGGTGACCCGGTATGGTGTGCTGGCGGAACTGGAAAATGACGCCTATCTTTCCGACCATGCTCCTGTGCTGGTCACGGTTCAATGACGGAGGTACTGGCCTCCGGTGACTGAGGGAGGTCATCATTTGATACACCTATTCATTAAAATGAGGGTGTGTCAAAACCTAACGATACATATCAAACTAGGTTTTGACACACCCTCGGAAACCTCCACTTCGGCATTCAGGCCGTTCAGATACATCCCCAACTAGTTACTTGGCAAAGCTGACGGCACGCGTTTCGCGGATGACGGTAATCTTCACCTGGCCCGGATAGGTCATTTCATCCTGAATTTTCTTGGCGATTTCAGCAGACAGGCTTTCGGTCTGCTTGTCGTCTATCTTGTCGGCACCGACAATGACGCGCAGTTCTCGTCCGGCCTGGATGGCATAGGTCTTGGTGACACCGGGATAGGACATGGCCAGCTGTTCCAAGTCGTTGAGACGTTTGATATAAGCTTCCACGATTTCGCGACGGGCACCCGGACGGGCACCGGAAATGGCATCGCACACCTGGACAATGGGGGCCAGCAGACTGGCCATTTCCACTTCGTCGTGGTGGGCACCGATGGCATTGCAGATATCGGGCTTTTCCTTGTATTTCTCAGCCAGTTTCATACCCAGCAGGGCATGCGGCAGTTCCGGCTCTTCATCAGGTACCTTACCGATGTCGTGCAACAGTCCGGCCCGTTTGGCTTTCTTGGGGTTCAGTCCCAGTTCGGAAGCCATGACGGCACAGAGATTGGCTGTCTCGCGGGCATGCTGCAACAGGTTCTGTCCGTACGACGAGCGGTATTTCATCTTACCGATGATACGGATGAGTTCCGGATGCAGTCCGTGGATACCCAGGTCGATGGTCGTACGCTTACCCGTTTCGATGATTTCATCCTCCACCTGCTTGCGGACCTTGGCCACCACTTCTTCAATACGTGCCGGATGGATACGACCGTCCGTCACCAGCTGGTGCAGGGCCAGTCGGGCTATTTCGCGCCGTACCGGGTCGAAAGCGGAGAGCACAATCGCTTCCGGTGTGTCGTCCACCACGATTTCCACCCCGGTGGCAGCTTCGAGGGCGCGGATGTTGCGGCCTTCACGACCGATGATGCGTCCCTTTATCTCGTCCGACTCGATGTGGAACACTGTCACCGAATTCTCGATGGCCGTTTCGGTAGCCACCCGTTGGATGGACTGGATGACGATGCGCTTGGCTTCGCGGTTGGCCGACATCTTGGCGTCGTCCATGATATCGTTGATGTAGGACTGTGCCTGTGTCTTGGCCTCCTCCTTCAGCGACTCGATGAGGCGTTCCTTGGCTTCTTCGGCCGACAAGCCGGAGATAGCTTCCAGTTTTTCGCGTTCCTGGCTCTGCAGATGATCCAGTTCTTCCTTCTTCTTCTCCAGGATGACCAGCTGTGCATCCAGGTTTTCCTTGATGGCTTCCGTTTCGTTCCGCTTGCGCTGCAGTTCTTCGTTCTTCTGGTTCAGTACCAGTTCCCGTTGCTTCAGCTTGTTTTCGGCCTGCTGGATTTTCTGGTTGCGCAGGGCCACTTCCTTTTCCAGATCAGCCTTCTTGTTGAGGAACTTTTCCTTTACTTCGAGCAGTTTGTTCTTCTTGATGACTTCTGCTTCGTTCTCCGCCTCTTTCAATATTTTGTCATATCGCTGCTTCAAGCCATACTTGAAGAAACCATATGCAAGGGCTCCTCCCACCAGGAAGGCCACTACTACACATATTACTGTTGCCATTAACTTTGTTGTTTTTTAGTATATATATTAAAAAACGCATAACCCATGTTCAGAGAGTTTCCTCCCTTTGCACGGCCTATGCGCGGTCATTTCATTGGAATCACCTTCCTCTATTTCTCCAACAGCACTTCCGTATCGTTCCCTGTGCCTTTGATACATCGGTCCATGTCCTGCTCCAGTTCCTTGAGCTTGTCCGTCAGGGGACGGGTGTCATTGCGGTCTTTCAGCGACATGTTTTCAAAAGCCAGTTCGAGAGCGGCCATCGCCCAGTGCTTCATGGCACTGAACTCGGGATATTCTCTACGGTATCTGTTTAGTTTATAGTCTATCTGTTTGGCAGCATCCCGATAGAGCTGCTCGTCTTCTCTGGCGATGATGAGCGGGTATCGGTCGTTGTCAATCAGCAGATGTATTCTCATTTTATTCTTGTCGTCCATGATGTTTCGTTTTCACTGTTTCTTATTCATTCTTCAGCAAAGCGATGCATTTGTCGACTTCACGCACAAGCCTCGACAATCGTTGTTTCGTATCGCGGAGCTCTTTGTCGTTGATACTGATGATGCGAGCGGCTTTCAAATCGGTGTAGCTGGCTTCCAATTCCTTCCGGCTATTTTCCACGCGGTCAAGCTCTGCTTCTTTCTGGGCAAGCAGTACTCGAAGGGCCATGTTCTTTTTCTGCTCTGTTTCGTACAGATACATCAAATGCCTGAGCTTGCCCTCGAAGGTGTTCAATAGCTTTTTGTCTTCATCTGTCATTCTAAACCGAAATTCTACACAAATATACTGGATAACTTGGAAATTCAAAAATATTTTGCCGATTTTTCTCAGATAAGGATTGTTTTTTCTGTTTTTCCTCCGAAATGCAGGGACTCGGACACCATCCGGCAACGGAAACAAAAAAGAGGACGATGGGAAAATCGTCCTCTTGGGAGAAGCACGGGAAGAGAGGCTCGAACTCCCGACACTCGGTTTTGGAGACCGATGCTCTACCAACTGAGCTATTCCCGTGTTTGCGGTTGCAAAGGTACGATAATTTTCTGATTCTGCAAGGATTTTCTCTAAATATTTAAGTATTCTCTTTCTTGACCAGCCCTAAATCGCTGAACATGAGCTGATAGATGGCTGCTTTCTTTTCAAGTGCCAGTGGATAGGCCCGGCTGCTGGAAGGCATCCGGTAGAGCCAGAATGACCGGCCGTCTGTCTGGAAGGCTGTTTTTCCGCCTACCGGAGGCTCTTCTTCGATGCCCAGCTCGGCACGCAGGGTGTCGGTTGCCTTTTGTCCCGTAGTGACTATGGCACGGCACAGGGGCAGTTGTTTCAGCAGCTGCCGGACATCAGTGGGCTCTACGATTTCCAGAAACTTGTCCGAAGCATTGTCCTGCAGACGGCGGACGGTCGTGGCGGTATCGTAGAGGGCGATTCCCTTGGTCTGCAGGAAATCTACGATACGCGCCTTGTCGAAGGCTTTCCTCCCGGGACTCAGGAAATATTCCCTGTCGCCGAAAAACAGGTGGCCGAAGATGCGCCACATGTCGTTTTGCAGGTTCGGGTAGAAAAAATCCATGCTCCACCGCTTCCGCTGCGGGGGAAAGCTGCCCAGCATGAGCAGGACGGCATTCCCCGGCAGGAACGGTTCCAGCGGATGGCTCTCAAGCTCTGCCGCCATTATGCCTTGGGTTTGGGTTCTTTCTTGGCCAGCAGCACGATGTTGTAGACATAGTCGCTCATCCAGGCTTCACTGTAGCCCAGGGTATGCTGGTAGTGGCGGATGTTGTTGCAGGTCTTGCGTACGCCGTCGTCCTTCCAGTCGTATTTGGTCATGATGTCGTGGACCGCCTTTTCTGTCATGTTGCGCAGCAGTTTCTTGAAGATTCCCGGCATCCGGAATTTCCATTGCATCAGGTTGCCCATCACCATCATCAGGTCCTGGCTGAAGCCCTGGAACATAAACAGATAGGTCTTGATGTCGTTGACATTGCGGCAGTTCTTCTTGATGGAATTGTCGATTTCCTTGAAGAAGGCATCGTTGAGTCCGTACAGGTCGCTCAGCATCTTCTTGCAGCGCGAACGTTCGGCGATACCCAGCTTGTTGTTTTGGGTAGGCACTTTCAGTGTACGCTTGAACACGGCCATGTCGGGCAGGAAATTGATATTGCTGATGCCCAGCTGTGAGGCCATGACAGCCTGATAGTACACACGGATGAGGGTCATGAAATCTTCCATTCCGCCTACTTTTACGGTTTCTTCTTCGGCCGGTTTCTTACCGAACCATTTTGAAAATATGCTCATAGCTTATTGAGGTTTTTGTTAGTCGGATGCAAATATACAGGAAAAAAGTTACCAACACTCTATTTCTGCTTCAATATCTTTCATTTCTTCCTTATGGAACACGGGAGTCTTCACCCCTTGACGCTTCTGCCGGCAATAGTCATCGGCCAGCCGGAAGGCGTATTTGCCCAACAGGACGATGGCCGTCAGGTTACACAGGGCCATCAATCCCATCGTCAGGTCGGCCAGGTTCCACACCAGGTTGAGGCTGGCAACCGACCCGAACATCACCATCCCTCCCACCAGCAGCCGGTAGGTCTGCAAGACCCATTTCTTGCCGGTGATGAACAGCAGGTTCGCTTCCCCGTAATAGTAATTGCCCAAAATGGAACTGTAGGCAAAGAACAGCAGGGCAACGGCCACGTAGGCACCGCCGATGCTGCCCACCTGGCTGGTCAGTGCATTCTGGGTGAGTTGTACTCCGTCCGCAGAACCTTGGATGTCCACTCCGCTACAGAGGATGATGAAGGCTGTGCAGGAGCAGATCAGCAGGGTGTCCGAGAAGACGCCCAAGGTCTGTATCAGTCCTTGCTTGACAGGATGGGTGACGTGGGCCGTGGCGGCTGCATTCGGGGCAGAACCCATGCCGGCTTCGTTGCTGAACAGTCCGCGGCGGATTCCTTGCATCAGCGCGGCTCCCAGGGTGCCCCCTACTGCTTGGTGTACTCCAAAGGCACTTTCGATGATTTGGGTAAGAACGGCAGGGAGATGATGGATGTTGAGGAGGACAATGGTCAGGGCCAGCAAAACATACCCCAGTGCCATGACGGGAACAATGATGCTGCTCACCCGGGCTATCCGGTGTACCCCGCCGAAGATGACGAGTAGGGTAGAGACGGTGATCAGGACGCCCATCCATACATGGTCTACGCCGAAGGCATTCTGGAACGCGGCAGACAGGGTGTTGCTCTGCACGGAATTGAAGGCAAACCCGAAGGTCAGGGTGATGAGTACGGCAAACAGGATGCCCATCCAGCGCTTTTTCAGCCCTTTCTCCATGTAGTAGGCAGGTCCTCCGATGAAGGAGTGTGCTCCTTTTACCTTGAACAGCTGGGCCAGGGTGGACTCGACGAACGAGCTGCTGGCTCCCAGCAAGGCGATGACCCACATCCAGAACACGGCTCCCGGGCCGCCCACGGTAATGGCGGTGGCTACTCCCGCAAGGTTGCCGGTACCGACACGGCTGGCCAACGAGATGGTGAAAGCCTGAAAGGAAGAGATGTGCTGTTCGTGTTCGTTGAGGCGGGCGGTCGAGTCCCCCAGCGTACGGAACATTTCGCGGAACAGGCGGAACTGGATAAAGCGGGTACGGAGGCTGAACCAAAGTCCGCAGCCGATCAGTACGGCGACAAGCACATAGGTCCAGATAATGTCATTGATTCCTGTGATAAGTTGGTTCAGTATTTCCATGTTTGTTTTGTTGGTTTTTCTTGTTGGTAGCTGTCGACCTCCCGGTAAGTTGGTTCAGAAGGGTTGTGAGGATGTCTTGAGCTGGTAATAAAATTGATGTTCGACAAAAACCTGCTCCACAAGGCCGAAGCGGATGAAGTCGGCCAGCAGACGGCACATGGTGCGTCGGTCCCTTCCGGCGTATTTGCAGCATTGGCTCAGCGAGAGTTGTCCGCGTCGGGCCAGCAAGTCCAGCAGCTGTTGCTCTTGTTCGGTATAGGTCATCACGACATCTGTCTCTTCCCGGTTGTGCCGCCAGATGTTCAGGTGGATGGCGGTGGCCAGGATGTTTTCATCTGCCATGCGGACATACGCCCACGCCTTTCCCGTCTCGTCGATGGCGCAGACCGGTTTCTGCGGACTCTCGGGAACGACTACCTCCAGCACATCCTTTCCCTCTACCTTATATATATAAGTCTCTATGGTGGCAGGAGGCCGGCAATACAGTTGGGCGGCTGCCTCTATCATGTAGATTTCTTCGTCCGACCGCACCCCGGCAATCTTCCCGTTGTCCTTCACGCCCACCAGCAGCCGTCCGCCTTCGGTATTGGCGAAGGCGGACAGGCTCCGTGCGATTTTCCGGGCATCGGAAATGGCGAACTTGAAGTCCTGATGGATGTGTTCTCCCTCTGCTATCCGTTGCTGTAGGTATTCAGTAGCGTCCATAGTAGCTGTTGGGAGAAGTTCAGTCTTGCTTATGGGTCATGATGTCGAGGACCATCTTGTCCGTCTCGTTCATGCCGACACTACCGATATGAGTCAGGTTGCGGATACTTCGGTCTACACTGCCTTCCACGATGCCTTCTACCGGTGTGACACACTTCTGCTCCATGGCCAGGATGGCCGACAAGACTGCGGTCGACACTCCGCTGGTCAGTTTCAGGGCACAGCTGGGCTTGGCACCGTCGCAGATCATGCCGGTCAGGGTGGCAATCATGTTCTGTACGGCATAAGACACCTGTTCATATTTCCCTCCCATCAGATACGTGATGCCGCAACTGCTGCCAGTAGCCGCTACCACACAGCCACACAGGGCCGACAAGCGTCCCAGGCTCTGTTTGATGTAAATCGCCGTCAGGTGACTCAGAATCAGGGCACGGGTCAGTTCTTCCTCGGTCTTGTGGTTGTCTTCAGCATAGATGACGACCGGTACGGTGGCGGCAATGCCTTGGTTGCCGCTGCCCGAATTGCTCATCACTGGTATTTTGGCACCTGCCATGCGGGCATCGCAGGCTCCCGAAGTGTAGGAGAGGATATGGGTAAAGGTATTGTTGCCCATGAACTTGCTCAGGAACGAATGGCCGCTGTTGCTGTTGCGCAGGGTACGTCCCAGTTCGTGTCCGTAGCGGTCTTTGAACGACTGCTCCGCTGCGCTTTTGTTCAGCTGTCTGGCCTCCTGGATAAAGGCTATCTCGTCCAGAGGGGCCGTATCTGCAAACTCGAAGACCTTGCGGAGCGTCAGTTCAGGGGCCTTCTCTTCGTTTTCTTCGTGCGTACCGGCACGGTGGTCCAGGAGCACCTGTCTGTCCCGGCTTTCAAAGACAAAACGGGTATGGCCGCCGCTGATGATGGCAGTGGCCGAATGTCCTTCTGCCTCGCAGGACACTTCGATGTACAGCTTTTCCTCTATCTCCTCTTTCAGGGCGATGCTGATGATCTTCTCTTCAATCAGTTTCTTCCCTTCTTCCACTGCAGCGGGACTGCTGTCTTTCAGTACTTCCAGCTGATAGGCCGATTTGCCGACCAGTGCTCCCAGCGCAATGGCAATCGGGAGACCTATCATGCCTCCCGTGCCGGGAATGCCCACTCCCATGGCATTTTTCAGGATGTTGGCACTGAGCCATACGTTGATGTGCCGGGGACGGGTGCCCAGCAATTCGGTGGCCCGGGCCACACACAATGCCACGGCAATAGGCTCCGTACAGCCGATGGCAGGAACCACCTCGCGTTTGATCAAGGCGATAATCTGTTCTCTTTCCGATTTCTCAATCATAGTCCGAACTGTTTAGGTTTGCTTCCGAGCGGGCGGTTATTTATAGTTTTTCAATCCTGTTTCCAGGAAATCCACGTATTTCTGGATGTCCTCATCGTAGGAATAGGAGGCATTGAGCGGCATTCCGTCGTTGTCAATCAGCACATAGAATGGTTGGGCATTGGCACCGAACTTCGAGCGTTGCAGGTAGCTCCACTTGTCACCCACGGTGCGCAGCGTACGTTCCTGTCCGTTCTCTTGGATCTTGATGGGTTCCGGCAGTTTGGTCTTCTCGTCCACGTAGAGGGTAATCAGAACGTAATCGTCGTTCATCAGTTTGCTGACCTTCTGGTCGGTCCATACGGCCAGTTCCATCTTTCGGCAGTTCACGCAACCGAAACCGGTGAAGTCGAGCATGACCGGCTTGTGTTGCTGGCGGGCATACGCCATACCGGCATCGAAGTCGGTGAACTGGGCGTGCACTTCGTTCTTGTAGAGGTTGAAGTCCTGTGTCTGCATGGGCGGTGCGAATGCGCTGACAGCCTTCAGCGGTGCCCCCCACAGACCGGGAATCATATAGACGGCAAAGGCCAGCGAGAAAAGGGCCAGGAAGAAACGTGGCACGCTGACCTTCGTGTCGTCGTCATCGTGCGGGAACTTGATTTTGCCCAGCAGGTAAAGCCCCAACAGGCCGAAGATGACTATCCACAAGGCCAGGAAGGTTTCGCGGTCCAGCAGCCGCCAGCCGTAGGCCAGGTCGGCCACCGACAGGAATTTCAGTGCGAAAGCCAGTTCAAGGAAACCCAGGGTGACTTTGATGACATTCATCCAGCCGCCCGATTTCGGCATGGACTTCAGCCACGACGGGAAGAGGGCAAACAGCGTGAACGGCAAGGCCAGAGCGAGTGCAAAGCCCAGCATGCCGATGGCAGGAGCCACTACACTGCCTGTCGTGGAAACTTCCACCAGCAGGAAGCCGATGATGGGACCTGTACAGGAGAAGGATACCAGCGAGAGGGTGAAGGCCATAAGGAAGATGCTCAGGAGGCCGGTGGTCTGTTCGGCCTTGCTGTCTACGGCATTGCTCCACTTCGAAGGCAGGGTGATTTCGAACGCTCCGAAGAATGAGGCGGCGAATACTACCAGCATCAGGCAGAACAGGATATTGAAGATGGCGTTGGTGGACAAGGCATTCAAGGCACTGGCTCCGAAAATCAGGGTGATGGCCAGTCCCAGGGTCAGGTAGATGACCACGATGGAAGCCCCATAGGTCCAGGCATCGCGGATACCCTTCTTCTTGTCCTTCGTCCGTTTCAGGAAGAAGCTGACCGTCATCGGAATGATGGGCCATACGCAGGGGGTGAAGAGGGCAAGCAGTCCGCCCACGAATCCCATGCCGAAGATATAGAACCACGACAGGTCGCTGGCCTGTACCTGTTCGCCCATGGAACGCAGTTCGTTGACTACGGGCTTCCAGTAGTCGGCCGTTCCCTCCAGGGCTGCTGGAGCGTCAGCAGCCGTTGCGCCGGTCGTCTCGGCTGCCGTTTCGTCCGGTTCCGTTTTTTCGGGAGCATCTGTCGTAGGTGCGGCGGCAGCCGTTGCGGCAGCCGTACCGTTGAAGGTAAATTCCACGGCAGAAGGAGGCAGACAGTTCTCGTCGTTGCAGGCCCCATATTCCAGGTAGCCGGCCAACCGGTACTCTCCTCCTTGCAGTTTCACTTTCTGTACGAAGACAGCCTGTTTCTCGAAGTAGCGCACCCGCATATCGAATACCGGGTCCATCTTGTCCACTTCCTTGCCGCGGGGCATGAGTTTGCCTTCCAGCGTTGCCCCTTTGATGGCGTCGATGTTGAATGAAGCCTGTGTCGGTCCTTCGTCGCCCAGGTCGGTTGAATACACGTGCCATCCCTCATCGATGGTACCGGTGAAGATGATTTCCGCTTCGTTGTCCGACAGCGTTTTCCATTCTGTCTTGAACTTTACCGGCTCTTGGATTTGCGCCAGTACCGGCAGGCAGCAAACGGCTAACAATAGCCAGCTGAATAGAAGTTTTTTCGTCATTGCTATGAATCAGTATGTAATGGTTATTAATGTAAATGGCAGCTGTTGTTCCCAATTCTTCATTTGCGTGCAAAAATACGAAATTCGGCTAATAATCGGTGAGTTCTACTTGATTTTTTAGCGAATGATGGGATGATTTGTAGAAAAATAGTCCGAAAAGTTTGCAAATCCAGAAAAAAGTCCTACCTTTGCAGCGACTTAAGGGGAATGCGTTCCCTCAATGAAGTTCAGGAGAGGTGGCAGAGTGGTCGATTGCGGCGGTCTTGAAAACCGTTGTACCGCGAGGTACCCGGGGTTCGAATCCCTGTCTCTCCGCCAGGAAGAGGATGCGACGAATTGGTAAAACAAGGAGTGGCATCCTTTCTTTTTTTCATGTCTTTCGTCAAATCGTTACAGATTACAGGTTGGAATGCAATATCTTCGAAAACTATATGGGAAGTACATCCGCTGCGGAGGATGTGTACTGATGGGAGGAATGTTCCTGTCCTCCTGTGCCACTGCCTCGCTGTCCCGCTACGGAACTGTGGGGAGAATAAAGGAGTACGAATGGTGTCATCCGCAGGTACCCGAAGCGTTCGACGGTTTCCGTATCGCCTTTGCTACTGATTTCCACTATGAAAGCCGTTTCGGGAAGAAGCGGTTGTCGGGCTTGGTAAGGACTTTGCAGCATACGGCTCCCGATGTACTGCTGTTGGGCGGTGACTATCGGGGACGCAACGGAGGGGATGTCGGGGAATTGTTCCGGGCCTTGCAGCAGGTGCAGACGGAGTGCGGCATCTTTGCCGTGATGGGCAACCATGAGTGGGGAACAGCCGATACGCTGGTCCGTCGGGCGATGGCAGAGACGGGAGTACGGCTGTTGGAACACAGGGTCGATACCCTGCGCAGAGGCAATGGTTTTATCTTGTTGGCAGGAGTACGGAATCCTTTCGACCTCCAGCGGAACGGAATTTCTCCCACATTGGCACTTCGCGACGAGGATTTTGTAGTGTTGCTGACGCATACGCCCGATTATGTAGAGGATGTTCCCGTCACCCATACGGATATCGCTCTGGCAGGTCATACCCACGGCGGTCAGGTCAGCTTGTTCCACCGCTGGGCGCTGGCCCGTTTCTCGCACTATGGCAACCGCTTCCTGACCGGACTGAAGTACAACAGCCAGGGCATTCCCGTCATTGTCAGCAATGGCATCGGTACATCCCGTCGGGATGTCCGTCTGTTCACTCCTTCCGAAGTGGTGGTGCTGAGGCTGGTCAGGAAGCGGTGAAAAATCAGTCTGCCGGTTTATGGACGCTGGAAGTCGGCTCCAGGCAACCAGGCCGGCATTTCGTCATCGTTGGCGATGACCAGCCCGATGCCGAAGATCAGGTTCAGGTTTTCCAGTGTCCCGTCGAAATCCCACCAGGATTCGTCGTACTCGTCATTGGGCTGGTGGTAGCGGTTGACTTTCGGCTTGGCTTCGTGGCGTTCCTTGTCCACGTAATCTTTGCCTCCGCCTGCCAGCACCGTGGGGACTCCTTTCTTCACGAAGTTGAAATGGTCGGAGCGGAAGAAACCGCCGGCAGGGTCCTCCGTACGGATGGTCACTTTCCGTCCTTGTGCGGCTGCCATGGCCACTACCAGTGCATCAAGGTTTGTCTTGCCGGCTGCCCGCAAGGTGACATCGTGCGTGCGTTCGGCCGGAGCCACCCCGTCAAAATTCAGGTTGACAGCCGTTTTCTCCAACGGGAACAACGGATGTTCACAATAGTGCTGGGAACCCAGCAGTCCGCATTCTTCCGAAGTGACAGCCACGAATACGATGGAACGGCGGGG
Organism: Phocaeicola plebeius; assembly: GCA_004558305.1. GTDB lineage: Bacteria > Bacteroidota > Bacteroidia > Bacteroidales > Bacteroidaceae > Phocaeicola > Phocaeicola plebeius_B. Next base: position 2,446 of record SFDG01000038.1, on the reverse strand, counting down.
ACGGACAGGCAGCTGCTGGTACTTGCGGGCGAGCCACATCAGGGCGGCCACTCCCGACGCATTGTCGCTGGCGCCATTGTAGATGCTGTCGCCGTTGATAGGCGTGCCGATGCCGAAATGGTCCCAATGCGCCGTGCAGACCAAGTACTGGTCCTTCAGGTCACTGCCCGGAAGGATGCCGGCCACGTTGTGGGATTGGCCCACCTCTTTCTGGATAGTCAGTTCCACCTTACTCTTGGCCGGCAGGACGAAACTCTTGAATCCGGGGCGTTTGGCAGCGGCAAGAGCCGCTTCGAAATCCTTTCCGCAGGCTTCGAAAATCCGTCTGCACGCCTCTTCCGCCAGCCAGCCTTTCATGCCGATGGCCTGGGCATTGAGTGTTTCGTCGCAAAGAGCGATGTTTTTCTGTACGTGCGAAGACTGGCACACCTCCCATCCGTAGGAGGCGGCAGCTTTGTTGTGCAGCACCAGCACTCCGGCAGCTCCTTGCCGTTCGGCTTCTTCGTGCTTGTAGGTCCATCGTCCGTAGTATGTCATGTTCCGGCCCCGGAACAGGCTGTTGTCGTAGAATCCCGGGTCGTTGACCATGGCGATGACGATTTTTCCTTTTACGTCGATGTCCTTGTAGTCGTCCCAGCCGTATTCCGGAGCATGAATGCCGAAACCGACGAAGACGAGGTCGGTAGCCGGGATGACTAACTTGTCGGTTCCCCGGTTGGTCCATATCACTATATCGTCCGGGAAGCGCAGGTCGGTCTTTCCTTTGGCCCCTTTCACCGTCATCTTGTCGTTCTTGAGCCGTGTCAGGGTGGCAATTTCCCTCACTTCCTGGAAATAGCTGTCCCCATTGGCGGGTTGCAGGCCCAGCTGGCGGAACTCGTCGGCAATGTAGTGGATGGTTTTTGTTTCATACGGGGTGAGCGGCTTGCGTCCTCCGAACTCATCGGATCCCAATGTCCGGATGCGTTCCTTCAGGAAGGCAAGTCCGTCATCGTCGGTCGTTTGTGCAACAGCATGGAAGGCGAAGGTGGCTAAGGCTATCCATGCACAAATGATTTGTTTTTTCATTGTTTGTCTGATTATAGTTGATGATATATGTTTGTTATCGGCTGCAAAATTACGAAAATTGTGGTATCTTTGACCACAAAAAAGCATGGAGAAACAAATTCAGTTATATGCTGCTCCTTTGCAGGGGCTGACCGAACCGGCATGGCGCAATGCTCACTGGCAGACGATAGGAGGGGTGGATGCCTATTTCACGCCTTTCGTGCGATGGGAAAAAGGAGGTATCCGTCATAAAGACCAGCGTGATTTGGCCCCGTCCGCCAACCGGGTCCATCGGCTGATTCCGCAGGTGTTGGCATCGGAGGCAGAAGAATTCTGTCGGTTGGTCGGTTGGCTGCAAGAATTGGGGTATGAGGAGGTAGATGTGAACATGGGGTGTCCGTTTCCGCTGCTGGTCAACAAAGGAAAGGGGGCAGGTATCTTGTCACATCCCGAAAATGTCGCTTCTTTGCTGGAGACGATGACGGCTTTTCCCAGGATTCGGTTTTCAGTGAAGATGCGGTTAGGCAAGGAAGAACCGGATGAATGGAGAGAGTTGTTGCCCTTGTTGAATGCTTCCGTCGTGGAACGGATTGCACTGCACCCCCGGGTGGGAAAGCAACAATACAAGGGAGAAGTGGACAGAGAGCAATTCAAGGCCTTTTATGAACAATGTACCAAACCGTTGGTGTATAACGGGGATATCATGACCGCCGCGCAAGGCCGTGCATGGCTGAACGAATTCCCCCGACTGGCAGGACTCATGCTGGGCAGAGGCCTGATAGCCCGGCCTACGCTGGCCCTGGAAATCCGGAAAGGGGAGGAGGTGTCCCCGTCCGATCTGTATGCCCGTGTCGCACTGATGCACCGGCAACTGGTGGCTGCCTATATGGAACGTATAGAAGGTGGAGAGCTACAGTTGGTACAGAAGCTGAAACCCTTTTGGGAATACCTGTTGCCTGATTTGCCGAAGAAACAACGAAAGGCTATCTTGAAAGCCAACAAGGTGGAAGTCTATCTGCAAAGTGTACGGGAAGCGTTGGCCGCCTCGATGACCCAATGAAGCCTTCTTCATCTTTTTTGAGGATGATTTTCCCTGAGATGCTGGAATAGAGGTATCTTATGATACTTGGCCATGTATCTTAAGATAAATGATGAAGTATCTTAAGATACTTGGGGAAGAATCTTAGAATGCTGTCATATCTCGTCCAGCTGGATTAAGTCGTAGCCTTTTATCTGGGCCACTATAAGGTGTAGGTCGGTGTTGTCGGTCAGTTGTCGCACCACATCCCCCTGTCCATAGCCCTGTATCTGACTGACGGCTTCCTCCCATTGTTTTCGGGCCTGTTCATCCGTAGCCGTCACGGGCAGGTATTTCAACTCGATGATGTACGAATGACGG
>SFDG01000037.1 GCA_004558305.1 Phocaeicola plebeius | reverse complement strand
ATGAATCCGCTGGTGACCGAAAGCCGCTTTGCGGAGCTGAAGCAGGCTTATCCGGACTTGCCCCATTATCCGGCTCCCGCAGGCCAGGTGAAGCTCCCTGCCGGCTGGCTCATCGACCGTTGCGGCTGGAAAGGCCGTGTCTTGGGCCGTGCCGGTGTCCATCCTCGCCAGGCGTTGGTACTGGTGAATCTGGGAGGAGCCACAGGAGCGGACATCCTTCGCCTGGCGGCTGCCGTCCAGACGAGTGTCCGCGAGCGTTTTGGCATCGACCTGTGTCCCGAAGTGAATTATATCTGACTAGGGCAGTTCCAGTTTCCGTGTTTCCTCATTCCCATCATTGGGTGGCGACCACCGGCAGCGTAATCGTCAGCTGATACGTCTTTTTCGTATCGTAGTATTTTGTTTTGGGGATATGGCTGAATACACAGTAGCAGCTTACCAGCCGTTTGGTGATGAACAGGTCCAGCTGCCATTTGTTGGAGAAGTTCTTCGGGACAGAGAAGATGTAGTCTGCTCCACAGTTGAAGGTACTCCGTCCGGAGAGGCTGCAGGGGTCGATGTCCACCGATGCATAGGACAGCCAGTTGAAATGCCCTTTCGCATCGCGCATGTCGAAACGCCAGGATGCCTTTGAAGCGTCGCCGGTAGCAATGCTGTAGTTGTCAATCGTGACATCGTCAATCGTGTATTTCTCGGTATTGGAGATGTTCATTCCTCCGGAGAAGCCGATGGCCTGCGTCGAAACCGATCCGCCGATGTTATAGGATACGGTAGAAGTATATTCCTTGGAGGATTGTGTCGTCCCCGGTGACATTCGGTGGAAAATCACATCGCCGGGCTTTTCTACATTGTAGAAGGATGTCTGGTAATATTTGCCGTATTTGCCATAGGATTTCCATCCATGATCGTGATAGGAGCCTACGCAGGTTTCTGCAAAGGCATACGTCATTTCTTGATGAATGTAGTAATAGTGGCGCTGTTCGTCATTGCTGTATGCATTCCAAATGTCCAGTTCCACCGTATAGTAGCTCGGGCGCTTCACTCCCTTATAGGTCCATGCCGAGGATTGGTTCAGATACATTTTTTTCGCCTTCATGACATGGGTCAGCTCATTGTCATCGACATCCGGAACTTGTAAGGGGACGAGTGCCTCATTGATGCCGTCAGCGACTTGTTGGCAAAAGACACCTTGCATGTAGTCTGATATGAATCCACCTTCCGTCAGCTCGTCTTCCCGGTTGGGGAATGGTGGCACGTTGGCATCGGAGCCTTCCTCTTCGTCCGTTATCTCTGTTTCTTCCTCGTCGGGTGCGGGCATATAGGCCGACAAGACCGTGTGGACTTCCAATAATCTGGGCAATTCACCGGACAGAACCCACAACGGCTTGTTGCCATCGACTGCCGGAAGTACTTCTGTATTTCCTTCGTAGGGGTTGGCACAACCGAGCAGACTGCAGAGCGCGGCAAAATCATCCGTACTTCCAGCACTCAATAACAGGACTGCTCCGGCTTTATAGGCGTTCTTGACCGCTTGGGCGGAAGCTTCATCGTTGATGGCGCTTCGAAGCGTTGCCGCATCAAAGGCCAATGCATCTCCGGCATCGATTTTCTCGTTGCCCTGAAACGGTTTGATGGCTGCATAGCGGGCGATAAAGTTATCGGCCATAGCCTTGTCATCGCTCGCTTCCAGCTGCGGTGTCAACAGATAAACTGTTCGATTGATCCGCGTACCAATCACATCACTTTCCGGAACGGGAACCACTTCGACGATGTCGGAATCGGCGATTCGTTCATCTTCAGCATCGTCATTGCAGGAAACAGCAGTGAAGATGAAAAATCCTGCAAAGACGGGTAACATAACCTTAAAACCATTTGTCTTCATATTTCTTCATATTTTAAACCCGGATAGAATTCATTTCAATAGGATAGATTTTTTACCCGTTATTGATATCAGCCATTCGTTGTTGAATCCTTCAGTCTTACTGAATAGTAGGGTAATTAGCTATACAAAGCTATAGAACTTATTTTGAAAAAACAATCGTTTGTTCAAAATAAATTCTATCCTGAAAACAACTCGATTCTTATACCTCCTCCATGCGCTCGGCCTTCCATCCGCGGAACTGTACCACGATGCGGTGGAGCCGGGTGCCCTGTCGCAGGGCTTCCACTCGGGGTGCAGCTGCATATCCCTTCACCTGTTCCACCGCTGCCTGCCACTGCTTGTCCGCCTCTTCTTCCGAAGCGGTCTTGGTCAGGTATTTCAGCTCCAGAATGTAGCTGTGCTCCGCCTGGTAGTGGGTCAGGTTGGGCAGGAGGAAGAAGTCGCAGTAGCCGTGCTTCATCTCCAGTTCGGGTGCCACGAGGTAGTAGTCGTTCAGGCTCAGGTAGGCGAGGAAGAAGCCCTGTATGTTGCGCTCGCCCTCTATCTGGTCGCGTACCGAGGAGAGGTTGCCGTAGGCCTCTGCCATGTACTCCAAGGCGGGCCGCCAGCTGCCATCGACGGCCATGTCCGAGAACAGGTCCCTGATCCGGGACTCAGAGATGTCGATATGGGGCCTGTAGTTCTCCAACAGGTAGTTGTAGTACTGGATGCGTACGTTGTTGTTCGGGATGCCCAGCACTAACTGGATTCCCTTCGTCGCCTTGATGGTGAGCATGCCGTAGTAGAAGAGGAGGCTGACGAACATGTCCGGTTTCATCATTTCGATGGCCGGGAACGACTCTGCTACGGTGCCCAGGATCTGTCCGTCGTCGATGATGCGCCGCAGCAGTCCCTTGCGGTTTCCGTCCAATTTGTCAAACTGGAGCAGCTTCCGCAGCTTGTTGTAGTCCGTCTTCGTGTTCGGGTCCATCATCTGCTTCGGGGATTCTCCCTCCTGGAGGTAGCAACGCAGGTAGTAGAGCACCATGTCCGAGTTGAACACCCGGTTGCTGTCTTTCAGGCACTTTTCTGCGAAGCAGTAGTTGTCGTACCACGGCTTCATCTCGCGGATGACGGCCTCGGTGTCGCAGTCCGGGGACAGCACGCCCGCCTCACGGTAGTAGTCGAGCATCCCCTGCACATCCTCCGTGCTGAATCCCAGCATCTTGTCGAAGAGGGGGTTGATGGAGATGTTCCAGCCGATGTTGAATCCGCTGGTCAGGTCGTCCAGCGTCACCGGACTGACCCCGGTGAGGAAGATGCGTTCAAAGTTCCCTTTGAATTTCTTGAAGATGTAACGGTAGAACCCGTCGGCATGGGTGATGGCGTGATAGACTGCTTCGCCCTCCTCGTTGAGCACCACGTTCGTGAAGTTGTCGTACTCGTCGATGATGAGGTAAAGCGGTATGCGGAGTATCTTCGCCTGGCTGGTCAGCAGGTTCAGCTTGTCCGAAGCGTCCTGCGAGGCATAGAACTCTCGCTTGAACCGCTCCGGGTATTCGTCGGCATAGCGGTCGAGGAAGAAATCCAGCTCGCGGCGGCAGTAGAGGTTGAACTTCTCTTCCAGCTCTGCCGTCGTACCGCCTATCTGCGAGAAGTCAAGGTGCAGCACCTGGTAGCGGTTGCGGATGGGGGTAGGGTGGCTGCCTATCCACAAGTCGCCGAACAGTTCGTCGAAGCGGTCGGCCATCCGCTTGTCGTAGTAGGCCTTCATCATGCTGATGAACAGGCTCTTCCCGAACCTTCGGGGACGGATGTAGATGAGTGTGTGTGCCTGGTCCTCCAGTTCGGGCAGGTACATGGTCTTGTCTACATAGTAGAGGTTCTCTTCTCTCACCGACACGAAGTCGGACACTCCGTAGGGCAGTTTCTTGATTCCGTTCGTCATACACTTCTTCCGTTAAGATGGTCGCCCCAAAGATACGGTATATTTTCGAGATTGCCAAACCCAGCGGTGGCTGTTTCTTCATTGCTTGCGTCACTGCGTCAGTGCGTCACTTGTTTTTTCCGAGTATGGGGAAAACAATTAATTAGTTACTCCTTTAAAGGAGCTTCTATTTAATTCGTTCGTAGAAATGTTATGCAATCCACGTGTACAAGTGTCGCAAGCGACGCAGACGGGAGGGGAAAAGTTACCCCTGTATCTGTGGCGGTCTGACGACAGCACTCGTGACGGTGCAACGACTGCGGTCGTGAGGGAATCATGACTGCGGTCGTGACGGTGCAACGAGTGCAGTCATGACCACGCGACGACTGCGGTTGTGGCAGATCCGGGAGTGCAGTCGTGACTCATGAATAAAAAAAGTCAAGGATTTGCTTGCAGGTTCGAAAGAATATGCCTACATTTGGCAAGACACTTTTAACTGCCCATAAAAACGCAAATGCTTGAACGGAAAATAGGTGTACGACACGCGATGAAAAACGAAAATGCCGAATACGTATGTACGATGTAGCCATGTACGGTGGATGGAAAGAGTGTGGAAAACAACGAATGGATAATAAAGTAAGAACGATGAAACGGAAAGATGGAACATTATGGAGTTTCAGCCTTGCGGGCACTCCTTATCTATGCTGGTTGTCCGAAAATGTGGGGAACGTGCCGGATTGTAATATATCTAATTTACACACAATCATGACAGAAAGAACCTCTTTTACTGAATGGCTGCAGCAGGCAGTGTTCCTGCTGCTGGTCTCTCCCCCTGACGATAGGGCTGACGGCTTGCGTGGCCGAACGCCGCCACGGCATCGGCTATGGTTTCAATCTCACCAAAGGCGTTTCGCCTCAAGGACTCCGCTGTCCGATTCTGAAGAAGGAGGTGTCCTACAGTCTGTGTGGATGCCTCGACGGTGAATGACTATTATTAATTCATGAACTAACCAATAAACAGAAAAACAAAATGAAAATCAAGAATCTTTTCAGAAGCTGCCTGCTGATGGCCACTGCGCTGTGTATGGCGGCCACGCTGCCTTCCTGCAGCGACGACGATGACGAAGTGGCAGGCCCGAAATTCCACAAGGTAGAGGGACTGATAGGTGTGGAGGCCAATGCTGACTGCCGGGATGCCTTTAAGCTGAAGACGGTGCTGACCCAGCCCGACGGAGAGCAGGTGAGTATGGGGACGGAGTTCGCACTGGGATCCATGAAGACGTTTGCAGCGTTCGAACTGCCTGCCACCTTCACATTGGAGATGACGGCGGAACCGAAGGCGGGCTTCACGCCCGAAGAAGGAAAGGACTACAACTTCAACGTGAAGTACAGCTACGAAGTGTCGGTGGTGGACGACAGGGACATGATGCCGACCTCAGTGTCAGAATCAGGTTCTGTGATTCCTTCCGGCAGCTACGAGACCGATCCGGAGAGTATCAAGGGACTGCTGCAGTTGTACTTCCCCTTCAAGCTGGTCATTACGGTAAAGGCGACTGGCAACAGTCAGGATCCGTATAGCATCAACGTGGAGAAGGTAAGAATCGGTAAGTAGCCAAAGGACAGATGGATCACTGCTCATGAGCCGGGCCGTCTGTCAGGAGAAGATTCGGGCATTGTCTGGACACCCGGTCCGGGCGGTGCCCGATGCTGTTTGTGGGAGAAACTGTGCGTTCTGTTTGTGGATTCGCGAAGGGTTGATTATCTTTGTCCCTTGTAAATATCCAACGAATGATGAGAAAGGATACGTTACAGGAAAAGGCATGGAGACTGGTAACATGAAAAAAGGAAGATAACCATGAAAGTAACTATTTTAGGCAGCGGCACTTCGACGGGAGTCCCCCAGGTGGGATGCACCTGTCCGGTCTGTACCAGTACCGACCCGCACGACAAGCGGCTGCGCTGTTCGGGACTGGTGGAGACGGAGGATGGGGTGCGTGTGCTGATTGATTGCGGTCCCGATTTTCGGGAACAGAGCCTGCAGATGGAGCGTTTTGCCCCGATTGATGCCGTCTTGATCACGCACGAGCATTATGACCACGTGGGGGGACTGGACGACCTGCGCCCCTTTTGTGCTTTTGGAGATATTCCGGTCTATGGCGAACAGTACACCCTCGACCGCTTGCAGCAGCGGATGCCTTATTGCTTCACGCCCCGCCTGTATCCGGGTGTCCCTCATATTCCCTTGTTGCCGGTGGAGCCGGGCCGTGCTTTCCGGATAGAGAACCGTGAGGGTCGGGGAGTGGAGGTGCTGCCGCTGCGGGTGATGCACGGCCAGCTGCCGATTCTGGGGTATCGCATCGGCCGTATGGCATGGATTACGGATATGACGTCGCTGCCGGAAGAAATGTACCCCTTGCTGCAGGGGCTGGACCTGCTGGTGATGAATGCCTTGCGTCCGGCACCGCATCGGACGCACCAGTCACTTGCCGAAGCTCTTTTACAGATTCAGCGGATTCAGGCTCGCGAAACGTGCCTTATCCACATGAGTCATCAGATGGGACTGCATCGGGAAGTGGACAGGACACTGCCTCCGCATGTCTGCCTGGCCTACGACGGGATGGTGCATTTCCTTTCCTGATACTGTTTTTTTTCATCTCGTTGTTCTTATATTGAATAGTATAGTACTGGTTTGTCTTGTCGTAGGAATTAAACTATTCGGAACTCTGTCCGTCTAACAGACAAAACCACATTAATTAAACTATTAATATATCAGAACAATGAAGAAACAAACAGTAATTTTGGCAATGGCTCTCTGTATGATGGGGGCTACTGCCGCAATGGCTCAGCGCAACAATGGGCAGCAGGGCGGTCGTCCGGACAACTCCCAGCGCATCGAGCAGATGGTGAAGGCCTTGGCATTGGATGATGCCAAGGCCAAGGAGTTCCGGGCCGTCATGGAGTCGATGAAGCCGGCTGCCAACAACGGAGAACGCCCTTCCAGGGAAGAGATGCAGAAGAAGCGTGAGGAAGTGGACAAGAAAGTGAAAGCTATCCTCACCGAAGAGCAGTACAAGAAGTACCAGGAGTTGAACCAACGGCCTCAGGGCAGGCGGAAGTAATTCCTTTATGTCCTTGTTGTGCGTCATGAGCGAGCCTGCTCCCTGTCTCATCTCGTACTCGGACAAATGATTAGAAGAAAACGGTCGTGATGAGATAGCCCACCAAGGTAGCTATGGAGACGCTGACCAGACCGGGCATCATGAAGGAGTGGTTGAACAGGTATTTGCCAATCCGCGTGGTGCCCGAACGGTCAAAGTTGACCGTAGCGATATCCGAGGGATAGTTGGGGATGAAGAAGTAGCCATAGACACTGGGAAGGACACCGATCAGTACAGGGCCTGGGATGTCGAGCGAGTAGGCCAAAGGCAACATGGAGACCACGACTGCCCCCTGCGAGTTAATCAGCACCGACACCGTAAAGAAGGCAAAGGCGATGGCCCAAGGATATTGGGCGACAATACCACCCAGACCTGCCTTCATCACCTCCATGTAGTTGCCAAAGAAGGTATCGGCCAGCCAGGCAATGCCATAGATGGCCACCACAGCTACCATGCCCGACTGCCACACGGCACCCTCAACGGCTTTCTTGGGTTGCGCTTTGGCAAAGAGTATCATGAAGGCTGCGGCAGCTATCATCACAATCTGGATGATGATGTTCATGGAGAGCGGCTTGAGGATAGGCTCACCGCTGGCATTGAGCTGCCCTGTGGCGAATGACGGACGAAGGTCGCAACCTGCTATCTGAAAGACCGAGAAGAGCACGATGATGCCCAATGCAGCCAGGAAAATATAGACCGAGCGCTTTGCCTCTTTACTGATCTCGACATCAAGCAGCGTGGCCGTATTTCCATACATATACTGATATGTTTCGGGGTTGGCACACCGCGCCTGAAACTTGGGGTCTTTGTCCAGGTCGAGTCCTCGCCTGTAACTCAGCGCCGATGCAGTCATCAGTCCGCACAGGACGGAGGGGAGGGTGACGGCAATGACCTGCAGGTTGGTGATTTCAAAACCGTTGGCCGATGAGATGATCACAAACGAAGCTACGGCAGCCGCAATAGGCGAGCAGGTAATGCCCAGCTGGGAGGCAATGCTGGCCACACCGCAAGGGCGTTCGGGACGGATGCCCTTTTTGAGCGCAATGTCACAGATGATGGGCATCAGCGTATAGACCACATGGCCCGTGCCCACCATCACGGTGAGGAAGAAGGTGCAGAGCGGCGCGAGGAAAGTAATCCGCCCCGGATTCTTGCGAAGCAGTTTCTCGGCCAGCTGAATCATCCAGTCCATACCGCCCGAGGCCTGAAGCATGCCCGCACAGGTCACGGCGGCCACGATGATGTAAATCACGTCGGTAGGCGGAGTGCCCGGCTTCATCTGAAAGCCAAACACCAGAATGGCCAATCCGATACCTGAGATGGCTCCTAAGGCCAGACTTCCATAACGCGCCCCCACGTAGAGGGCCAGCAACACTATAAGCAATTGAATGATAATCAGTGAATCCATAGAAATTAGCATGTTTAATTAGCAAATGATTATTGATGGCAAAATTACTTCAATTTTTTGTATTACCGATGATTCTTTCAAAGTATTCAGATTCTTCACTGCGTTACCAATGACGAAACTGTAGGGGCAGACCTATGTGTCTGCCCGGAAACATCCACCTCGGCATTCCGGGCGGACACGCAGGTCTGCCCCTACAGCGTCATCATCGAATCGTTTTACACAACGTGTGATAGGGACTCAGAATGACAGTTTGATATTCATCATGGGGTCTTGAAACACCCTTGTTTTCTATTTTGACACACCGCCGGCGTTTATCGGATACCCAGTTTCTGCTTCATGTCTTTCGTCAGCGCATCTTTGTGTACCATGACGTAGATGGTCTTGGCGCGCACGTAGCTTTCCGACATGTTCAGGTAACCGCCGAAGTCGTTGCGCGATGTACCCCATGAATTCTTGGTGATGTAGTATTTCGTACCGTTCTGGTCCTTGGCAATGCCGGTCAGATGCATCAGATGGTCGTCGGTGGTCACAAACGATTCATAGCCTTTCTGGCGGATTTCCGGGGTGACCTTCACCTCCGGACAGGGACCTTCAAACTGGTAGGCCATCTCCAGACGCTCCTTGGCATCCATCTTGTTCCAACGGGCATAGTCCGTATCTTTCAGGTCTTCCGTCTTTTCCACTTCCGGGTTAATGGCCACGCCGTTCTTGAACGAGAATCCCTTTTCGCTGACATCGCCGTCCCAGCATACCGTGAAGCCTGTCTGCAAGGCATGGTCGGTGGCGGCTATCAGTTCGTCCAACGGCAGATTATACATCTGTGCATGTTCCCAGTTGTCGCGTACTTCCACCTCAAAGGGCTGGTAGTAGGGCTTGTGGGTGAAGCTAGTCAGCATCACGTAGTCTTCCGTGCGGATGCCCAGGCTGGCGGCAAAGGTCTTCGGAGTATATTCTTTTCCTTTGTACATGAACTTTTCTGGCACCTTTCCCAGATAGATATCGAACAGGCTGTTCATCAGTTCCGTATATTCCGGACTGCGCTGTCTCATCTTGATGGCTTCGTTGGCGATAGCCGACATATAGACCGTCAGTTCCTTATGGTTGTGGGTGGGCGAGTCGTAGTTGATGCCGCTGTAGACTTCTTCGGGAACAATGCCCACCTGGTTGAAGGCGGTTATCCAGCTCGGTGAGATACTTCCTTGTCCGATGTTGCCCTTTCCCTGGCGCAGATAGTTATCATCCAGCTGGTTCATGTATTTCTGCCGGACGATGAACATTTCAGACAGGTCGTATTCCCCTTTTCCTTGACGCAGCAGTTCTGCTTCCATGAACGAGGTGGTGGCGAAGCACCAGCAGGTGCCGGTAGCTGCCTGGTTCTTCACCGGTGTCACCGGCTGGCTGACCACGGTGGTAAACTGATATCCGTCGGTAGATTGTGCTGCGAGGGAGGCTGATGCCATCCACAAGGCAGCCAGTGTAAATGTTTTCATCTTCATGTTGAATTTAGAGTAATGGTTTGTTTGTCAATTCGTCGTTTCAGAAACCGAAACGATAGGTGTTCCACAACCGTGCAGCCATCTGGTCCCAGCGCAGGAGGGTAGCACCGATAAAGTCGGCCGTATAGTCGGTCAGGTAGGCCTTGGCGGCAGCTTCCCCTTCCTTTTCCGCCAGCTCCTGGTAGCGGGATTCCACCATCGGCAGTTCCGTCACGCCCTTGCGGATAAAGTGCTGTATGTTCTGCTCCAGTTCCTTGCGGGCCGTCCCCCAGCGGACGGTGGCCAGTTTGTTGGCGGTGCGGTAGTGCCAAAGTGCCGCATCCTGACGGTACCGGTGGTTGCCGCAAATCTTGTACATATCAGGGAGATCAGTCGTTCCGCAGAAGATAGGGACGCGGGGACTTTGACCGGGATTGTCCATCGAGAACCAGCACACGCCTCCTACGGCATCGGGCAGCCAGCTGCGGAGCTGAATGACGGTGGCATACGCACACTGGGGCACGGCGATGTTGCGCACCTGCGGCGCGGCTCCTTCCCGGAGGCTGTTCAGCAGTTGGACTTCATCGGTACGCATCCAGGGATTCGCCACCGGACTGACGATGGTGTCGGTCTGTCCGTTCTTGTCCTTGACGGCCACCTTCAGATGGCGGGTGATGTCGAAATCGGTCCCTTCGTAGTATTCACGAAAGTAGGTCAGGACATCCTCCACGCTCAGCTTCTTTTCCGGCTTCACGCTGAAGGGCAGTTCTTCTCCTTCCATATCCAGGTGGAGCGAAGGAGCCAGTGTGCTGAGGATGAAGAATTCACGGACGCTGTAGGAGCGGTACTGGCCCGAACGGTTCGGCCCTCCATACACTTTCCAGAATTTGAAGGGCTCCTTTCCGTCCCACAGCTTGAGCCGTTTGGCCACTTCGAACACATTGTCTGAAGCCATGTACCGGTCGGTGTCTTTCAGGTCCAGGGCACCGATGCGCGGAATGTTGGCCGATACTCCCACCTCGTCGTCGGGGATGCGGACAGCTGCCCACACACCTCCCAGTTTGTCGGGACCCTCGCCGAAGACCTCAAAATGCCACACTTCCTTCGGGTCGGCAATGGTCAGACATTCGCCGGAATCGCCGTAGCCGTATTTCTTGATGAGGTCTCCCATGAGCCGGATGGCCTGCCGGGCGGTGGTGCACCGCTGCAACGCCACGCGCTGCAGTTCCTCGATGAGGAACATCCCCTCCTTGTTCCGCAGCTCCTTGCGTCCGCTGATGGTGGTCTCTCCCATGGCCAGCTGTTTCTCGTTGAGGCAGGGGTAAGCCGTGTCGAGAAACGAATACGTATGGCTGGCCTGTGGAATCTTGCCGCTTTCCACGGCGTTGGTCTGGTCGGTCCACGATTCGGTGTGCATCCGTCCTTTATAGATGCTCATCACCGTGTCGTTCGGATAGTCGGCAGCCGGTTGTACATTGACCCATGTACGGTACCAGCTGTCGCAGGTATGGCTGGTCATCACCGACCCGTCTGTACTGGCCGCTTTGCCCACCATGATACTGGTGCAGCAGTCCGGATCGTACTGTACGGGATTTTGAGCTGCGAGGAGTTGGCAGAGTGCCAATCCTGTCAGCAGTAAAGCTTTTCGTATCATTATCTTTTCGTTTTTAGATTTGTTGAGGTCCAAAGTTAGTGATTTCCGTAGAAAGAAAAACAAAAAACACAGCATTTATTGTCTGTATCGGACAAAAAATGCTGTGTTCTTGTTGGTTAGGATCGAAATCTCCTGTTATTTGATTTCGATTTCTTCCTTCATGTCCAGTTCCTCTCCGTGTACATCGTAGAACTTGTACTGCAGGAGTGCCAGGCTCTGGTTGGGGATGACCTTGATTCCGAATCCATATTTCATCTGCCATTTCCGTTTCAGGGACATCAGCCCCTGGTTGACATAGGCGGCCACGTAGGGATGGATATGGAGGGTGAACCGCTTCACCTTCAGCTTGCTGACCAGATAGTCAATCTTGCTTTCCAGCGTATCGGTGAAAAGGATGGAGGGCTTGATCTTGCCCTTCCCGAAGCAGACGGGACAATTCTCGTCGATGTTCACTTCCATGGCAGGGCGTACCCGTTGGCGGGTAATCTGCATCAGGCCGAATTTGCTCAACGGCAATATGTTGTGCTTGGCCCTGTCCTTTTGCATGTTCTGGCACATCCGTTCGTACAGCTTCTGGCGGCTTTCCGCCAGGTTCATGTCGATGAAGTCCACGACAATGATGCCCCCCATATCGCGCAGTCGTAACTGTCGGGCCAGTTCGTCGGCGGCACCGAGGTTCACGTCGAGTGCGTTCGCTTCTTGTCCGTTGGTCGACCGCGAGCGGTTTCCGCTGTTCACATCCACCACGTGCAAGGCTTCGGTGTGTTCGATAATCAGGTACGCACCGCCTTTGTAGGAGATGGTCTTGCCGAACGACGATTTCATCTGTTTGGTGATGGCAAAATTGTCGAAGATGGGAAGCTGACCTTTGTAGAGCTTCACGATGTCCGCCCGTTCGGGGGCGATGAGCGCTACATAATCTTTTACTTCGTGAAAGACCGCCTCGTCGTTCACGTAAATGTTTTCATACGAAGGGTTGAACAGGTCGCGCAGCATGGCCACCGTGCGGCTGGTCTCTTCGTATACCAATGCAGGCAACTTGGTTGCCTTCTGTACTTTAGTGATGGTTTCTTCCCAATGCTTCAGCAGCACTTTCAGTTCGGCGTCCAGTTCGGCCACGCGTTTTCCTTCGGCCACCGTACGCACGATGACCCCGAAGTTTTTCGGCTTGATGCTCTGCAGGAGCTGTTTGAGGCGTGCCCGTTCTTCGGCCGACTTGATTTTCTGCGACACAGACACCTTGTCGTTGAAAGGAATGAGGACCAGGTAGCGTCCGGCGAAGGAGAGTTCGCAGGTCAGACGCGGTCCTTTGGTGGATATGGGTTCCTTTACAATCTGCACGATGACTTCCTGCCCCTGCTGCAACGTGTTCGAGATGGTACCGTCCTTCTCGATGTCGGGCAGCATGCTTGCCTTGGAGATGGGGTAGAGCTTTTTCCGGTCGCTCAGAACTTGCTTCAGATACTTCTGATAAGAATGGAATTGAGGTCCGAGGTCCAAGTAATGAAGGAAAGCGTCTTTACCGAAGCCTACATCAACGAAGCAGGCATTCAATCCGGGCATCAGCTTGCGCACCTTGCCCAAGTACATGTTGCCTACGGAGAACGAAAGGTTTCGCTCTTCGCGCTGAAATTCCACCAGGTTCTTGTCTTCCAACAGGGCGATGGCAATCTCTTTGGCCTGTACATCTACAACTAATTCGCTTGTCACTTGGTTCTTTCTCTTTTTTTTTGTTGAACAATACACAAAGAACAAACCAGAAAGAGGCTTTGTTGAAGGCGGCTTCGGGTTTGTTCTTTATGAAGTCGGACAGACAGACAAATAGGAAAACTGCTTGACTTTGAAATATCAGTTCAAGACAGCTACTTATTTGCTTTTATGTCTGTTCTTTCTCAGTCTTTTTTTACGCTTGTGAGTAGACATTTTATGTCTTTTTCTTTTCTTTCCGCTTGGCATAGCTTCTAAAATTTATAAGGGTTAATACTAATGTTGGATTATTTCTTTACTGAAAGAGTGAATGTCTTTGCAGGTTTGAATGCCGGTATGTTGTGCTCCGGAATGATGATGGTGGTATTCTTCGAAATGTTCCGGGCAGTCTTCTGAGCTCTTTTTTTCACGATGAAGCTGCCGAAACCACGGAGATAAACGTTCTCGTCGTTAGACAAAGAGCCTTTCACGGCGTCCATGAAGGCTTCCAGTGTCGTTAATACCGTGGCCTTGTCAATGCCAGTACTTTTGGCGATTTCATTTACGATATCTGCTTTAGTCATCTCAATAATAATTATTGTTATACGTTATCTTAATTTTTTGGACTGCAAATATATAGCTTTTCTTGTTCATGGAGAAATTTATCTCCAATAATTTTCTGAAAAAAGTGTGGTTCTTGCTGTAGAATTACCTATTTTTGCCGGAAATTTTAAGGAAAGAAGGATTTGACATGCAAGAGTTTGCAGAAAAACTGATTAGTTGGTACCGCGAGAACGGACGCAGTCTTCCCTGGCGGAACATACAGGACCCCTATCGGATATGGGTTTCGGAAATCATTCTCCAGCAGACCCGTGTGGCCCAGGGCTACGAGTATTATGAGCGATTTGTCCGGCGGTTTCCCGATGTACGGTCGCTGGCCGAAGCCGAGGAAGACGAGGTGATGAAATACTGGCAGGGGCTTGGCTATTATTCCCGGGCCCGTCATCTCCATGCCGCGGCCAAGGCTGTAGCGGCCATGGGGCATTTTCCAGCCACCTACGAGGAGGTGCGTCGGTTGCAGGGAGTGGGGGACTATACGGCGGCAGCCATCTGTGCCTTTGCCTACGGGTTGCCCTGTGCGGTGGTAGATGGCAATGTCTACCGGGTTATCTCGCGGTGGATGGGAATCGACGAACCTATCGACACCACTGCCGGCAAGAAGCTCTTTGCTGCCTTGGCCCGGGAACTGATGGGGAAAGCCGATGCGGCTCTCTATAACCAGGCCATTATGGATTTCGGCGCGTTGCAGTGTACGCCTGCCTCCCCTAACTGCCTGTTTTGTCCCTTGAATGACACTTGTATGGCTCTGAGGGAGGGTAAGGTAGGCGAATTGCCGCGGAAATCGAAAAAGACCAAGGTGACGGAGCGCTATTTCCACTACGTTTTTGTATGCTCGGGAGCCTATACCTATATTAATAAGAGAGGAAAGGGAGATATCTGGCAGCATCTCTACGAACTCCCCTTGTTCGAAACCGACCGTCCGATGGCTGAGGAGGAACTGCTGGCATCGGAAGAATGGTCCGGTTTCTTTCACGGAAATCTTCCCGAATCGGTTACGCTGGTAGCCCGTCAAGTCCGGCATGTCCTTTCGCACCGCATCCTGCTGGCCGATTGCCACGAGGTCGTGTTGAAGGATGAATCAGCGTTCGCCAAGCGTTTTCAGCGTGTTTTGACGGATGATTTGCAGAATTTTGCCGTTCCTCGTTTGGTATCTCATTTTTTTTCCCTACTTTTGAAGCCAAATCAGTAAAACGTATCAAGCTATGTCATTGAATAAAGTCCAGTTGATAGGAAATGTGGGGAAGGATCCCGAAGTGAGGTACTTGGACCAGGGGGTGGCCGTGGCTACTTTCACGCTGGCTACGACTGATCGCGGCTACACATTGGCTAATGGCACCCAGGTGCCTGATCGCACGGAATGGCACAACATCGTGTTGTGGCGACGACTGGCAGAGGTGGCCGAGAAGTATGTCCATAAGGGAGACAAGCTCTACATCGAGGGGAAGATTCGCAGCCGTTCGTACGATGACCAGAACGGAGTGAAGCGCTACGTGGTGGAAATCTTCGGCGACAACATGGAGTTGCTTACCACCCGGCCAGTGCAGCAGGGCACAGCCCAGCAGCAGAACTCCCAGGCACCCTTCCAGCCGCGACCGGAAAATGACAACCCGTTTTGACGGAATCGGTCTGATGCCCGTTTAGGCGATGGTATGGCCGAACTGAAGTAATTATTATGTTTAACTAAATCATTGTTTGTTTGGACCCTGACGCGTATTTATGCCGCTTGGCAGATTTGTTTGACGGAGTAACCGTCATGCCTCCCTCTACGGGAGCGATGGTGGCCCTTGTACTGGCCATTGTCTTGTTGTATTGTTCCGGCTTTGTTTCCGCTTCCGAGATTGCTTTCTTTTCGTTGTCTCCTGCCGATTTGAGCGAGATTGACGAGGAGAGCCATCCTGCTGACCGGCGGATTCGGGAATTGCTCGACGATTCCGAACATTTGTTGGCCACCATTCTCATTTCCAATAATTTTGTGAATGTCACCATCATCATGTTGCTCAACTACTATTTTGCCAATGTCATCGACTTCGGTAGTTCCAAGGTGCTTGAGTTCCTGGTGGTCACAGTGGTACTGACATTCCTGTTGCTCCTTTTTGGGGAAATCATGCCCAAAATCTATTCCGCACAGCATACGCTTCCCTTTGTCCGTCGGGCTGCTCCGGTCATTTCTGTGCTCAAGACCGTCTTCCGGCCTGTATCTAATTGGCTGGTCCGTTCCACGCTGGTCATCAACAAGCTGGCCCAGAAGCAGAAGGCTCCCAACTTGTCGGTTGACGAATTGTCGCAGGCCCTTGAACTGACGGACAAGAATGAGATTTCCGAAGAGAGCCAGATGCTGGAAGGTATCATCCGTTTCGGAGAGGAAACCGCCAAGGAAGTGATGACATCCCGCCTGGATATGGTAGACCTTTCCATCGACACGCCTTTCCCTGATGTTCTGAAGTGTATTGTCGAGAATGCTTATTCCCGCATCCCGGTCTACGAGGAATCGTGCGACAACATCAAGGGGATTCTCTATATCAAGGACCTGCTTCCGTACCTTAGCCAGGGCGATGACTTCAAGTGGCAGAATCTTATCCGTCCGGCCTACTTCGTTCCCGAGACCAAGATGATTGACGACCTGTTGCGGGATTTTCAGGTCAACAAGATTCATATTGCCATCGTGGTCGATGAGTTCGGCGGCACATCGGGAATCGTAACCATGGAAGACATCATTGAGGAGATAGTGGGCGAAATCAACGACGAGTATGATGACGAAGAACGTATGTATACACAGACGGCGGACAATGTCTATGTGTTCGAGGCGAAGATTCTTTTGTCTGATTTCTACAAGGTGTTGAAAATCAATCCGGAAGATTTTTCAGACATGGCCGGTGATGCCGATACGTTGGCCGGACTGTTGCTGGAGCTGAAAGGCGAGTTCCCTTCGCTGCATGAGGTGTTGCACTGTAAGAACTACCGTTTCGAGGTGCTGGCCATGGATGTACGCCGCATTCTGAAAGTCAAGGTGACCGTTGATCCGGTGGAAGCCGGACCGTTGGCTGCCGAATAAATCTTTTTGAAAGTCGTCTTATGCCGCTGTTCAGACAATGGAAAGAGGGTGCCGCTACTATCGGTATCTGGCAGGTTACAGAAAGCCTTCCCCAATTACGGGAAGGCCTGACCGCTTCTTTGCCCTACGACGAGGAACTGTCGTCTATGCGGGCTGCTTGTCGCCGGATGGAATACCTGGCGGTGCGTGTTCTCTTGCGGGCACTGCTGGGTGAGGAAAAACAGATCGGCCATCTGGATTCAGGAAAGCCCTATCTCACTGATGGCAGTTGGAACATCAGCATTTCCCATACCAAGGGGTATGTGGCCGTCGCTCTCCATCCTACCGTCGAAGTCGGGATAGACATCGAACAGGTCCACGAGCGCGTACGGGGAGTGGCTGATCGCTTTGTGCGTCCCGATGAGTTGCCTGGCTTTTCCTGCCTTTCTCCCTCCGACCAGCTGTACGGGTTATTGCTCCACTGGTCGGCCAAGGAGACGATTTTCAAGGTGCTTGGATGCAGTGATGTGGATTTTCGGGAGCATCTTCGCATATTTCCGTTTGTCCTGGGCGTGGACGGCAGCTTCAGGGCACAAGAATACCGCACCCCCCTCCAGCAGCTTTTCAAGATTTCCTACCTTCTTCATCCCCAGTTTGTCTGCACCACGACCCTACGGGGAGCCGACTGACGGATGCCGATTGGAAAAGCATGAGATAATTTGTATAATTGCAGAAAACCTGTTATTTTTGAGATTCGAAATCTATTTGTTGATATGAAACGCTATATACTGATTTTATTAGGTTTGCTGGCCAGTTCCCTGCTCCAGGCCCAGCGCATTGTCTTCACTCCCCAATGGTTGCCCCAGGCCCAGTTTGCCGGCTACTATGTAGCCCAGGAAAAAGGGTTCTATGCAGAGGAGGGGCTGGATGTGGAAGTCCGACACCCTTCTGCCTCCTATTCCACGTTCAATCGTATGGTGGACGGAAACAGCCACATTGTGACCATGCAGCTTCCCCAAGCCATGGAAGCCATCGACCGTGGTTTTCCGCTGGTCAATGTCTTGCAGACCTCCCAGCATAACAGTTTGCTTATCGTGCCGCGCAATGACAGCATCCGTACGCTGGACGACCTGCGCAACAAGCGGGTGGGCATCTGGAAGGTGGGCTTTGGCGAAACCGCATGGATATTGGACAAACAAAAGGAACTGAATATCGAGTGGATAAAGTACTTGCAGGGCATCAACCTCCTGGTTTCGGGAGCCATCGATGCCACTCTTGCCATGAGCTACAATGAGTATTGGCTCATCATGGCCTCCGGCATCCAGCCGAAGCAGGTGTTTTCCGTGGCCGATTACGGGCTGGACATACCGGAAGATGGGCTGTACGTTCTGCAAAGCTACTATAAGGCCCATCCGGAGCAGGTGAAAGCCTTTGCGCGTGCTTCCCGGCGGGGATGGGAATGGGCGAAGAAACATCCGGACGAAACCCTGGAAATCGTGCTGAAGGTGATGAAACAGTCCCAAATGCCTGTCAATATCCACCATCAGCGATGGATGCTGAAAGAGGTCTTCCGGTTGACGTGCGACGAGAAATCGGAACCGGTCGGCACCCGTAGGCTGAAGACGGAAGTCGACATTCAGGGGAAGGCCAGTTTCCGGCTGAAACCGGAACAATTGAAACTGGCCAATGACATCCTGATGAAGGGAGGGATGATTCAGACACCTATTGATTACAACCAATTCTGGAAAGGAGAAGAAAAATGAAAAGAATAACGATGCCCAAAATTTCCCAGTCGTTTCCGGCAAGATTGAGCTGCTGGCTGATTACGATGACATCGGCCGTGTTCATCATCGCTTTTATTGCCTATTACCAGTCAGCCCGTACCCAGGTGAGAAACGAAGCGGTCAGCCATGCCGAATCTGCTTTGGAAACGACCATCCTACGGATCGAGCAGGTATTGGAGACGGTAGAGGTGGCCGTGAACAATATGGCCTGGAATGTGGAGGAGACCCTCGCCACGCCCGATTCCCTCTACTGCCTGACGGCCCGTATGCTCGAAAACAATCCCTATATCGTGGGCTCTGCCATTGCCTTCGAACCGTGTTTCTTCCCCGAGAAAGGCGTCCGGTTTGCCCCCTACTCCTGCTACGAAGGGGATTCCATCCAGTCCTTCCAGTTGGGAACGGAGGACTATGAGTACCATTATTGCGACTGGTACCAGATTCCGAAACTCCTGAATCAGGCCTATTGGAGCGAGCCGTATTTTGACGATGGCGGCGGCGACATCATTATGTGTACTTATTCCAAGCCGTTGTACGACAAAGCCGGGAAGATGTATGCCATTTTCACAGCAGATATCTCGTTGGAGTGGTTTACCCGCCTTGTCAACAGCATCAAGCCCTATCCCAGGTCATACAACATCATGGTGGGGAGGGGCGGATCCTACCTGGTGCACTATCTTCCCGAACGCATCTTGAATGAGACGGTCTTTTCGGCCACCCTCGATATGGAAGACCAGACGGTGGCCGATATCGGCCGCGCCATGATTAACCAGGAGAAGGGCATGGCCCTGTTGCAGAACGATGACACGTTGAGCTATACCTTTTATGCACCGATTGAGCGTACCGGCTGGTCGGTAGGCATCATTTGTCCGCAAGACGAAATCTTTGCCGGATTGGAGGAGATGAAAGTCAAGGTCGTCATCATCTTTATTGTGGGAATCATTGTCATGCTTACCTGCTGTTACCGCATAGTGCGCAGGCAGACCTCCCCGTTGATGGAGTTTGCCGCCTCGGCGCAGAAGATTGCGGCGGGCAACTTCCAGACCACTCTGCCTGATATTCGGAGCAAGGACGAAATGAAGATGCTGCGCGATTCCATCGACTTCATGCAACAGTCGCTGGTCACCTATACGGAAGAGCTGAAAGAGACCACCGTCAGCAAGGAACGCATCGAAAGCGAGCTGCGCATTGCCCGCGATATCCAGATGGGCATGATTCCGAAAATCTTCCCGCCTTTCCCCGACCGGGAGGATGTTGACCTGTATGCCTGCCTGATCCCGGCCAAGGAAGTAGGCGGCGACCTGTATGATTTCTTTATCGATAATGAGAAACTCTACTTCACGGTGGGCGACGTATCGGGCAAGGGCGTGCCTGCCTCGCTGCTGATGGCAGTGACCCGTAGCCTCTTCCGCAACATTGCCACCCATCTGGAAAGTCCCGATGCGATTGTCCGTTCGCTGAACGACTCCATTGCCGAGAGCAACGAAGCCAGTATGTTCGTCACCCTTTTCCTGGGCATCATCAACCTGAAGACCGGCAAAATGGAATACTGTAATGCCGGACACAATGCCCCCGTGCTGCATCATCGGGGAGCCGGTACGTTCTTGCGCACCCTTCCCAACCTCCCCCTAGGATTGTTCGCAGGCTTTGACTACAAGAAGCAGGAACTGCAGTTGGAACCAGACACCCAACTGTTTGCCTATTCCGACGGCGTGACCGAAGCGGAGAGCAGGGCTCAGGAACTTTTCTCCGACGAACGTTTGCTGAGCATTTTCTCAGAACCGAAGCCCGAAAAGACACCCCGGGAAAAGGTGTTGGAAATTCTGGACCGCGTACATCAACATGCCGAAGGTGCCGAACAGAGTGACGACATTACCCTGGTCTGTGTACACTACCGACCTGCTGCGCCCCACGAAGCCTGTTCATGATTTTGCAATATGACATTATTATGTTGGGCAGAGTCTTTCAGTAGCAACAAAACCAAGACGCAAAGGTCACAAAGTTTTAGTTCAAACACAAAGACACATTTAGTTCAAACACAAAGGTCACAAAGTTTTTTTATTGTCATGCTGAACGTAGTGAAGCATCTGTAATGGGTTAGTGTATGTATTCAGATTTCTCACCCCGTTCGAAATGACAGGTGGAAAAGGAAGGCAGCAAACAATTCTCGGACGGCCTGGGGAGAAAAATCAGTTGCGCAATTTTCGTCAATAGACATCTGCATATGGGTGATGTGTTAGAGTCTGTTCTTTTTTAGCATTATCTGCGCCAGTATCTTTGGTATCGCTCCGCAGCCTGTCGGAGCGGTGCTTTGCGTCCTGTCGGAGCTAAGAAAGTGCTATGATTAATTTTTACCCTCATCCTGCCATTATTACGCAAATTCTACGTACATTTGTACCTAAAACGGAAATAATGTGTACTATTTGAGATGGAGAAACATGCTTATTTGATCATTGCCCATCATGAATGGCGGGTGCTGGAAACTTTATTGACGATGTTGGATGATGCAAGGAATGATGTCTATTTACATATTGATAAGCGGGCAGGTGAGTTGAGGAAACAGGTGGAACACTATAGCATGAAGTCTGCCGGGTTATATGTCCTGCCCCATCCGATGAAAGTCCGCTGGGGAAATTTCAGTCAGGTAGAGGTAGAGTTCCGCTTGTTCAGAGAGGCTCTTCTGCATGGTCCTTATAGGTATTATCATTTGCTGTCGGGGGTGGATCTCCCCATCAAGAGCCAGGACTATATTCATGCTTTTTTCGAGCAGCACAGGGGAAAGGAATTTGTGGGGTTCTTTCACGGAGCCGTGCATGAGGCGGACATACGGAAGAAAATGGCTTATTTCTATATCTTGAACGACCAGAAGAAACAGAAGGATGGATGGGGGCATGGGGTGCTGTCCCTCTTCCGCAATGTGTTTATGGGCTGTCAGAAAATCCTGTGGGTGCGACGCCCGGTAAGGTTCGACTGTAAGAAGGGCAGTAATTGGGTCAGCATCACACAAGAATTCTGTGAATATCTGGTGAGGCAGTGTGATGCGGATATGGTTCGCCGGTTCCGCTATACCTTGTGTCCCGATGAGCTTTTCCTTCATACAGTCATCTGGAATTCTCCGTTCCGCTGTCGGATTTATGACATGGATGATATGCAGAGAGGATCGATGAGAAAGATTGATTGGGACAGAGGGAATCCCTATACGTGGGAGGAAAAGGACCTGGCCGAATTGTTGCAATCCGACTTGCTGTTTGCTCGTAAATTCTCGTCTCGGGATTTGTCGGTGGTCAACAGGATACGGGAAGCGGTCGGCGGGAGCTTGTCCGAAAACCTTGGGGCACCTATCCAACTGTCATGCTGAACGGAGTGAAGCATCTGAATACATCCACTTGCGCTAACAGATTTCTCACTTCGTTCGAAATGACAGGGGAAAAGGAAAGCGGGAGACAACTCTCGGGCAGTCTGGCTGGGTGGACGCTGCTCATACAATCTCCAACGTAAAGACGAACTCCAGTCCGCCTTTCGGGTAGTTTTTGGCGAAGATGGTGCCTCCATGGAAGAGGACGGCATTCTTCACGATGGCCAGTCCCAGTCCCGTACCTCCCAACTTCCGCGAGCGTCCCTTGTCTACCCGATAGAACCGTTCGAACAGGCGGGTCAGGTGTTCTTCGGCTACTCCTACACCGGTGTCGGCAAAGCTGAAGTAGTAATAATGATCGTCTTGACGAAAACAGTTGATGATAATCTGGATGTCGCTCCCTGCATAGGCAATGGCATTGTCTGTCAGGTTGCGGAAGATGGAGTATATCAGCGAATTGTTTCCTTTGAGCATCAACTGTTTGGGCAACAGGTTGATTACCTGGATATGCTTTTCTTCCAGGCTCAGTTGCACCTCGTTCAGGATATTCGCTACGACGTTGCTCACATCCACCGGTTCTCGTTCCATCAGGTCGGGGGCCTCGTCCAGCCGGGTCAGCATCGAGATGTCTCGCAGCAAGAAGGTCAGCCGGTTGCTTTGTGCAAAGCTCCGTTCCAAAAATGTTCGCTGGGTGGCAGCCGGCATGTTCGGATTGTTGAGGATGGTCTCCAGGTATCCTTGGATGCTGCTCACCGGTGTCTTCAGTTCGTGGGCAATGTTCTGTGTCAGCTGGCGTTTCAGCCGTGCCTGTTCCTCCTCTTGCGTAATGTCGTTGATGGAGATTTCGAACGAAAAGTCCAGGAACAGGATGCACTCTACTGCAAAAATCCGGGCATTCTTCGCAATGTGAAGTCCGAGGCGCTTTTCCTCTTTCAGATAATGGTCTGCATTGCGGTTGAGGAAATCCGTGATGTCTGCCAGCTCCGGAATGTCGAACACCTCTTCTGTGGAGCTCAGGTGACGGTCGGAGATGATGTTGGCATATTGCGTGAAGAGGTTGTTGACCAGTATTTCCTTTCGTTCGCGCGTGAAGACGCCCAACCCTTCGTGCGAGGTCTGCAGGTGGGCAATGAGTTTTTCACGTTCGATGGAGAGGGCCTCTTTAGCTCGGTGCAGACGTTGGTAGATCTTGACAATGTGTTGCGAGATCTCCCCCAATTCATTGTTCGGAAAGGTCTGCTCCATGTCAATGGGAGCGTTGCGGTCGGCCTTTTGGGCAAACTCCCGGAGCTTGGTGATGCTCTTGCCC
>SFDG01000117.1 GCA_004558305.1 Phocaeicola plebeius | reverse complement strand
GATACTGGTGGGCATCGTGTTCATCTATCTCGCGGTCGCCAAGGAATTTGAGCCGATGCTGCTCATCCCCATCGGCTTCGGTATGCTTATCGGCAACATTCCCTTCAACATGGAGGCCGGCCTCAAGGTGGGCATCTACGAGGAGGGTTCCGTGCTCAACATCCTCTACCAGGGCGTGACCTCGGGCTGGTACCCGCCGCTCATCTTCCTCGGCATCGGGGCGATGACGGACTTCTCAGCCCTGATTTCGAACCCCAAGCTGATGCTCATCGGTGCAGCCGCACAGTTCGGCATCTTCGGGGCCTACATGATTGCCCTGGCCCTGGGCTTCGACCCCATGCAGGCCGGTGCCATCGGCATCATCGGCGGTGCGGACGGTCCCACGGCCATCTTCCTTTCGTCGAAGCTGGCGCCGAACCTGATGGGTGCCATTGCCGTGTCGGCCTATTCGTACATGGCCCTGGTGCCGGTCATCCAGCCGCCCATCATGCGTGCACTGACCACGAAGAAGGAACGCCTCATCCGCATGAAGGCACCGCGTGCCGTGTCGCATACCGAGAAGGTGATGTTCCCCATCGTGGGCCTGCTGCTCACCTGTTTCCTCGTTCCCTCCGGCCTGCCGCTGCTGGGGATGCTGTTCTTCGGTAACCTGCTGAAGGAAAGCGGCGTGACCCGTCGTCTGGCCGAAACGGCCCGCGGTCCGCTGATCGATACCATCACCATCCTGCTGGGACTGACGGTGGGTGCTTCCACCCAGGCTTCGGAATTCCTCACCGTCGACTCCATCCTCATCTTCGGCTTGGGTGCGTTGTCGTTCGTCATCGCCACCACTTCGGGCGTGCTTTTCGTGAAGCTGTTTAACCTGGTGTTGCCGAAGGATAACCAGATCAATCCGCTCATCGGCAATGCCGGTGTGTCGGCGGTGCCCGACTCGGCACGTATCTCTCAGGTGGTGGGCCTGGAGTACGACCCGGGCAATTACCTGCTGATGCATGCCATGGGCCCGAACGTGGCGGGTGTCATCGGTTCGGCAGTGGCTGCCGGTATCTTGCTGGGCTTCCTGCTGTAAGTAGCTCATTTCATACTGTATATCAAGGGACAAGGCTGTCTTCCGACGGCTTTGTCCCTTGTTTTTTCCGCCTGGGGGGAGCCGGGAAACCTTGACACTCTTGACACCCTTGACACCTGTTTTTTCAACATTCTATAGATATAATTAATTGTATGCTCCTTTAAAGGAGCTGCTAATTAATTATTCTCCTATATCTTTACCAAATGGGTGTCAAGGGTATCAAGGGTGTCAAGGTTTTGCCTGTCTACATGAGGTGTCCTGTGGGATAGCCTTACGGCTGCACGAATGGCCGACTCATGACTGAACACATGGGGTGCTCATAACTGAACACATGGGGTGCCCATGACCGCACTCATGACGGGGCGACGAGTGCAGTCGTCAGGATGTCATGACTATACTCGTAGGGGGTCACGACTGGAGGCGTGAGAGGGCTTTGGATGCGCTTAACTGGGACAAGCCCAGCTTTTTCTGGTAAGGGCAGCAAAGCTTTCGCCCTAAAGGGCTGCCCTTGACTGGCTACGCAGCAGAGCTGCGATGGTTCTCATAGCTGTCGCCTGACCTTCTCTACGGATGATTCTTCGCTTGGCGACCCATGATGCCTCTACCGTTTCGTCATGGGTAGTGACCATCATTGAATGGTTTCACATACCGGGGAAGAGAACTCGCCATCCCCCTCCCGCCAAGAGCGAAACGTTTCGGCGAGTCGGGATGGCCTCACTGGAGGGGCGTGAAGCGGACCCTCTCCGTTACAGAAAAATTCCTCAATGAATAAAATATTCCTCAATCACTCAATAAATCAATCATTCAAGGCATTTCGCCCCCAAAGAAAGCCATCCGATTCAAGGATAATCCCTACATTTGTTATGCCCATTCACCCCTACGGACGCATGGGAGAGCATCAATATACAGATTATTTACCTATAAAAACAGTAACCAGGACCAACAATTAGTAGTAGTGCAGAATATGGAAAACAATTTGCTGACAATAGAGGCATTCGCCCAGTTCATGAGAGGATCGGTCACCACCTTCTTCCTCCTGTGGAGCTTCAGGATATACCGCTTCAGCCGGCGCAGCCGGATGATGAAATGGCTGTTCATAGCCACCCTGTATATCTTCTTCAGCCACCTGAAGGACATGGTCTTCATCGTGAACGAATGGAAGAACTCCAGCTACATCAACAACGTGGTCAATTCCATCGACCTGCTCTTCATCCCGTTGATCTCGGCCTTCTTCCTGGAAGCCTGCCGCCCGGGATTCGCCACTCCCCGGCGCGTGGGCATTGCCGTGGCCCTGCAGGCCGTCTTCATCCCCGTCTATGCCTTCTTCCCTGCGGATGCTATCCGCCAGGCCGCCTACCTTCTCTCCCTGTGCATGGTCGTCTATACGGTCGTTGCGGTGATGTTCTTCACCGCCACCTACCACCGCCGCCTCTCAGAGAACTACTCCTACCGCGAGAACATCGACGTGACCTGGGTGTCAGTGTCGTGCATCGTCTACTTTTCTACCTTATTCATTTATATATGCACCTTTGAAGACACCACCTGGCTGAGCGAAGCCCTCTACAACGTGTACAGCATTATCTTGTGGAACGTGCTTTTTGTGCTGGCCAACCGCCATCGGGTGATGCTGAGCCTTTTCCCGAAGCGGACACCCTTCATGGCTGCCGTGAAGCCCGATGCGAAAACCCACGGCGACAACGACACTACAGCCGGAGACGACGGCCCGTTGCCCGAACCGGTTGCCGAAGGAGAAGCAGCACCGGCCGACACAGCCGAGGCACCGGGAGAGACAGAGCTGCTGAGCCAGCAATTCCGGGAGAAAATGCTGAAAGAACGGCTGGACCGCTGCATGAAGCAGCAGAAGCCGTACCTGGATTCCCGACTGACGCTGGGCGACCTGGCGATGGAGGTGGGCACCAACAAGACCTACCTGTCGAACTACATCAACAACACGTTGGGGACGACATTCTACGAACTGATCAACACCTACCGGGTGGAAGCCGCCTGTGCCCTCATCCAGAGCATGTCGGAAGACGAACGGATTCCCATGACCGAAGTGGCCGTGAAGAGCGGATTCAACTCCATCGCCTCCTTCAACCGCTACTTCGTGAAAGTGAAAGGCATCACGCCCAAGCAGTTCTACTTCACCATGTACGACAAAGGGACAACGGCCCTGCCGGAGGAAGCCGATCCGGGAAACACCGCCAAAGACGAATGACGAACTCAACAAACGATGAACCCTTACATACAAAGATACCCATGAAAACGAAGCTTTCCCTTCTCCCCCTCGGATGCCTGCTCTGCCTCTTGGGCGGATGCAGCGACTCCGACCCTGACACCCCTCAGGAAGGCATGGCTACCAAAGCATCCGTCGTTCTCTTCCTCTCGCCCAACGGAACGGGCGACAACGGCTACAACGACCTCATCCTGAAGGGGGCATCACTGATGGCCTTCAACCACGACATCAATTTCTACCTGGTAGAGAGCAAGTCGGTGGAAGAAGCCGCCGAAAACTTCGAGGCACTGCTGGACATCTACAGCACCTACATGGAGACAAAGGCCCTCTTTGTGCTCGCCTCGTCGGAATACAAGGAAATCGCCCGCCGCTCCTCGCGGCCTGCGGACCACTGCCGGGTGCTGCTGCTCGAATCGTCGGACACGGAGATGCCCGAGTGGGTCACCACCGCCAAGATCAGTCGCTACGGCACGGGCTACCTGGCCGGTGCCATGGTCAGCGGCCAGCCTGCCGAAATCATCCTGGCCATGCCGGACGAGGAGACCACCGAGGATGCCGCTGCCGGATTTGAAGCCGGTTTCCGCGCACACACCGACGGCAAGCAGGTGAGCAGGCACTACCTCTCCGACGGATCCGACGGCTTCAACATGCAGACCCAAGCCTACCGGCTGACCGACTCCATCGCCCAGAGGTATTCGGCACAGGAAGAAGCCTACGCCACCTTCCTGCCCTTGGCCGGCACCTCCAACCTCGGGGTCTACAATGCCTTCACCCACTTCGTCCATGCCCAGCAGGTCATCGGCACAGACACCGACTGCAACGACCAGAACGACTACATCCCCTTCTCGTTGGTCTGGCACATCGACCGGTTGGTGGAACACTACCTCACCCTCTGGTACCAGGATGAACCGATGCCCCGCGGACAGAGCTACGGACTGGAATCGGACTACGTGGAGATGAGCTTCAGCGACAGCTGGGACCCGCTGAACATCTTCAGGGCCTGGGAAGGAGATTTCACCTCGCCCCTGCCCGACGACTTCTGGGCCGCCAAGCAGGCGGAATACCTCCCGGAAGCCATTACCAAAGAGAAAGCCTACAACCGACAGCAACCCTAAATACAGCAAACGTATGAAGTACATCCAACATTTTTTCCGTGGAATCATGGCCACCCTCATTGGAATGTGGGTAACGGCCTGTTCCGATGACCCTACCGAAGCCCCCAACGATACACAAGAAGTACATACCTACCGGATTGCCGCCTGGTATCCCGACGGGGAGGCGGCCCGCTGGCAGCGCACTGCCGACTGGGTGAACGAGATGATGGCCGAGGCGCAGCGTTACAAAGAGAAAAGCGTCCGGTTGGAGATAGCGTGGCACAGTGACCAGGCAGCCGACCTGCAGGCCACCCTGGAACAAGCTGCCACCGACGAGCAGACGGCTGCCCTGGTCGGTCCCGGCGATGCGGACAAGGCATCGGCGGCAGCCCGCCTGTGCATGCCCTCACGCAAGCCCCTGCTGCTCCCCACTACCGCCAATGCCGAGTTCCAGCGCATTTATGCCAGCAAGAACTATGTCTTCTGCCTGACGCAAAACGACATCATGCAGGCGGAAATCATGTTCTCCCTCCTCCAGAACGACTACTCCCTGCAGGCGGAGAATTTCAACAAGGTGGCCCTCATCGCCTCGGGCGACAGCTACGGCGACACCTTCCGCCAGTGGTTCGGCTACTTGGCCACCGAGAAGTTCCTGCAGACCGACTACATCGGCATCCTGGGCGACGACCATCCCGTGGAGAAGGCCGTGCGCGAATGGATAGAGAGCAGCACGGCGAACGCCAGCTACTCCCCCTTCCTTTGCTTCGCCTCCTCCAGCAGCGACGACCTGCTGCGGGCCGATGCCGAACTGACGCGCATCAAGACGGAGAACGAGAGTCCGCTGTTCTTCCACTTCAACCGGCTGTTCTGCACGGGCATGCAGCTGACCGACCAGCTGGCCGCCCAAGTGCAGAACACCTACGAGGGCGTGGAGATTGCGCCCAACCCCACGTCGGGCTTCTCCTCCATCTACGAGGCGAAGTTCGGCGAATCGCCCGTCGCCGGCGAGGCCCAGCTCTTCGATGCCATCGTGCTGCTCTACTACTCACTGATTGCCATGGAGGCCCACGATGTCCCCCTGTTCACCGACGGACAGGACGACCTGGGCCAGCCTGCCCGCCTCTCCTCGCTCAATGCCTACTTGGAACAGGTGGTGGACGGACGGGAAAATGCCCCGAAAGGCTGGTTAGCCAGCAATGCCAGCTACCTTATTGACGAGCTGTGGCAGGGACACTATCCCGACATTGAGGGCGTGTCGAGCGACTTGACCTTCGACGCACGCTACCACTGCGCCGTGACCCGCTCCGTCTATCGCCACTGGCGGCTCCACAACGGACGGCGCACCACCCTGCAGTACCTCTCGGCCGACGGGTCGGACCATACCGTCTCCAGCATCGAGGAATGGTCTACGTGGAGCAACTACCGCCACCAGGCCGACGCGCTGGCCATGTACCAGCTGCTGAAGCAGCAGGGGTATGACGACGACCACATCCTCCTCATCCTGGAGGATGACATCGCACAGAACACCTACAACCGCTATCCCGGCGTGGTGAAGGTGACCCCCGACGGGGAGAACCTCTACCACGACCTGCAGATAGACTACAAGATGAGCGACCTCACGCCCTACGACCTGCAGAATATCTTCTGCGGCGAGGTGACCCGGCGCACGCCGGTAGTCCTGCCCTCCGGAGCGGGCGACAACGTGCTGGTCTTCTGGAGCGGCCACGGCGACTACGGGCTGCTGAACTACGGCACCAGCCGCCTCACGGCACTCGACCTGCTGGACACACTCACCGCCATGAAGCAGCGGGGCATGTTCCGCAAGCTCCTCTTCGTCATCGAGGCGTGCTACTCCGGCTCGGTGGCCGAATACTGCGAGGGCATCGACGGGGTGCTGTTCCTCACGGCAGCCAACAACGCCGAGACCAGCAAGGCGGACATGAAGGACGAGACGCTCAACGTGTACCTGAGCAACGGCTTCACCCGCGCCTTCCAGTCGAAGGTGACAGAGAACCCCTCCGTCACCCTGCGCGACCTGTTCTATCACGTGGCCACCCAGACGGTGGGCAGCCATGCGGGCCTCTACAACCAGTCCCGCTACGGCAACGTGTTCACCGAGACCATGGCGGAATTCATGGCCCCGGGACAATGAAAAATCGGTCAGCCTGAAAATAATTTTTCAGTGCTTCAAATTCTTCCGGAAGGCCGCGATTTAGCCTCCGAAAGATTTGGAAGGAAGGAAAAAGTGCTCCTAAATTTGTGTCACCGAGGAAGCCGGAAGCCTCCAACCAATTGTCATGCTGAACGCAGTGAAGCATCTGTATGCATCCACGCTATGTCTACAGATCCTTCGCTTTGCTGAGGATGACAAAACGGAAGGAAAACACAAAGAGGGTTTTCGGACAGTCCGGGGGCTGAACGAAACGAACAACATCACTAAAAAAACAATATTTATGAAGACATTATTCCGTAAAATCAGCCGTCTGTTCCCCTCCCTGCTGGGGACAGCACTTGTGATTATCCTCGCGGGCACGGCAGCCGCCTGCTCCGACGACGATCTGAAAATCACTGCCGACGTGGACATCCCCGAAGAGGGAGGCCTGACCGGCGTATTGGAGAGTTACAACTGTGTCATCCCCCTCACCATCACGAGCGACAGCGACTGGGAAATCCGG
>SFDG01000116.1 GCA_004558305.1 Phocaeicola plebeius | reverse complement strand
AATCAATCGACCGGACAATGTTCGGTCGATTGATTGACCAAGGTCGGTCAAGTGATTGATACAGGTCAATCAACTGACCGATGTCGTCCGGTCGATGATCGGAAAAGGAAGAAAAGTGAAAAGAGAAGAGTGTATAACCCAATGATTTTATAGATACTATGTCAATAACCTACGATTGGTTCGAGAACCCGAAACGCAGGGAGGAAGAAGAAACGACCCTGCATATACGTCCCTGCTTCAACGGAACGACAGATACCAAGACCCTGGCACGGCGGATACAGCAACGATGCACGCTAACGGAGGGCGACATCTTAATTGTGCTGTCCGAGCTGAATGCGATGATCGGCTACGAACTGCGGGAAGGCAAGCAGGTGCACATCGACGGACTGGGCTACTTTTCGCCCACACTGACGGTGGAGGGGCGTATCACCCCTGATATGCCGCTGAAGCAGCGCAACCGCAAGGTCCGCTTCAAGGGAATCGCCTTCCGCATGGACAAGGAGCTGCAACAGAGCATCGGCTCGCCCAAACTGACGATGACCCGCTGGGAAGCCCACTCGCAGGTATCCACTCCGGAAGAACGCGAGCAACGGCTGACGGACTATTTCAGCAGGAATGATTTTCTGACGCGGCGCAACCTCCAGTTCCTCCTCGGACTGAAGAAAAGCATGGCCGTGGAGCAGCTGCGGCTATGGAGGGAGGCGGGCCTGCTGATCAACAAGGGCACCGACCGTCAGCCCATCTATGTACCAGCTCCCGGATGTTTCGGGCGGTAACATTTCCCGGCCTTCCCTTGCAATGTTCAGCCTTTTTCCGTAGCTTTGCAAGAGGAAACCGGAACCACCTAAAAAGAAGGAAGAATATGGAAAAGAAATCACTGAAGCGACTGCCCGTGGGCATACAGACATTCGAAAAGATCATCACCGACGACTGTCTGTACATCGACAAGACTGAGTATATCTGGAACATGATACACCTCAGCAACTACATCTTCCTGAGCCGTCCACGACGGTTCGGAAAGTCCCTGCTGATCTCCACGCTGCAGGCCTACTTCGAAGGACGGAAGGAACTGTTCAAGGGACTCGCCATCGAGCAGTGGGAGAAGGAATGGACAAAATATCCCGTGCTGCGCATCAGTATGGCTTCCGGCAAACACATGGAGAAAGACCAGCTGGAGAGGTATTTACTGTATATCCTGGAAGAGAATGAAAAGCGTTTCGGCCTGTCGTCCGACCTCACCGATCCCAATACACGCCTGAAAAAACTGATTGCCACCGTCTATGAACAGACAGGACGCAAAGTAGTTGTCCTCATCGACGAATACGATGCACCGCTACTCGACGTAGTCCACGAGGAAACGACGCTACCCGTCCTCCGAAACGTGATGCGCAACTTCTACTCGCCGCTGAAGGACAGCGACCCCTACCTGCAGTTCGTCTTCCTCACGGGCATCACGAAGTTTTCGCAGCTCAGCATCTTCAGCGAGCTGAACAACCTGAAGAACATCTCCATGCTTCCCCAATATGCCGCCGTATGCGGCATCACGAAAGAAGAGATGCTGACACGCATGTCCGACTACATAGACGATTTTGCAACTGCCCGACAAATCAGCCGGGAAGAGGCGGTCGCCCAGCTGAAACGCCAGTACGACGGCTACCATTTCACTTGGCCATCGCCGGACATCTTCAACCCCTTCAGCCTCCTGAATGCCTTCCAGGACAAGGAACTGAGGAACTACTGGTTCGCTTCGGGCACGCCGACCTACCTCGTGGAAATGCTGCGGAAGTTCGACACCCTGCCCACCGACCTCCGTTCCATGGAAGGCAGCGCGGACGATTTCGACGCGCCCACCGAAACGATGACGACCATCCTGCCGCTCCTCTACCAGAGCGGATATCTTACTATCAAGGACTATGACAGGGAGTTCGACTATTACCGGCTCGACTTCCCCAACAGGGAAGTACGCATCGGGCTGACCAAGGCACTCGTACCGGCATACGTCATGCCCAATACGCTGGTGGTCAACAACACGGTACGGCGGATGGCACAGTGCATCGCCAAGGAGGACATGGACGGCGCACTCCGCCTGATGCAGACCTTCCTCAGCACTGTCCCCTACTGCAGCAACGCCAGTTCCGAAGGCCACTTCCAGCAGGTGCTGTACATCGTCTTCTCCCTGCTCGGACAGTACAACGGGCTGGACGTGGAGGTTCGCACGCCCGTAGGCCGCGTAGATATGGTACTGCGTACTTCAAAGGCCCTCTACCTATTCGAGCTGAAGCTAAACAGGAGCACGGCAGCCGCCCTACAGCAGATAGACCTCAAGGACTATGCCTCCAAGTTTGCCTTAGACGGACTGCCGATTGTGAAGGTGGGCATCAACTTCGATGCCGAACGGCATACCCTCAGTGACTGGGAGATAAAAAAGAGACAAGTACTGCTCCACTTTCGCTGAAGGGCAGAATTTAGCAGCCTGTTCCTTGTGATGTTCGGGCTTTTTCCGTAACTTTCCTCTAAAGAAAAATCTCTTTCTTTATTCTGCCGTTGTAGAATCTCGCGGATATTATCTATATTTGCACCCGCAAATAAACGAGTACGTCCTGCCTGAGGATGCTTTCAACGGGCAGAAAGCCATAAACGATTCATCAATGCAAATTACGGAAGTCAAGATACATACAGGGAACGCCTTGACGCGCTGCCTTCATGGCGGCGTGACGATGGCTGTTGCCAGGAGCTTCCGTATGTGTGTATGAGGGGGGTATTCAAGCCCGTCCGAAAACATCGGGTACTGAAAAGCCTTCTTGACGATAAAGGAGCACCACAGCAGCCGTACCTTATTCCCCCACTGTCCATTGTAGCACCGGCAGAAACGACAGGGTCCAGCAAGGACTATCTCTCCGGCCGTCCCTACAACCGCCTTACCATTACGTCTTATGACCCTGCGGACAAGTTCCGCAGGGAAGATGGTTGTGCCAGTATGGTTTCCACGGACATCGGTTTCTTGAAACACGAAGAGACAAGTCCCAGGCATACCTATGGGCACCAAGCGGACAGACTCCGTCACGGAAAACAATCCACAATTTAATCATAAAATTAAGGAATATGAAAACAGTAAGATTTCTTTGGATGATGCTCGCCTGCATCATCGCCACCTTCGGGGTGGCATCGTGTTCAGATGACGACTCAACGTCGGCAGCAGACTCACAGCTGGAGCAGCAGCTCGTAGGAGGAATATGGGTCTGCAGCAACCTGGAAGAAAGGAGTGTGACGACCATCCAGTTCAAGGAAGGGAAGACGGGAGTGGTCTCCATTGTCATCAACGGGGTAGTCTATTGCAAGCAGCAGGAGTGCACGTATGAGGTAAAGGACAACCACATCATTCTCACTGGCCCGAAAAACGTATTCAAACTCAAAGTAAGAAGCTACACCGAGAAAGAGATGCTGATAGACTTCTCCAACTTTCCTGTTGAGGGAGAGACCCGGACATGGTCTTACGTGAGAAGGGAGCTTGTCCAGCCCGCCACGCTCGACAACACTACCTGGTCGCTCATGGGTATCATTCCTTCTCTTGAGGCCACCCAAGAGACCATTGACCTGCCTGGCGAACTTAACTTCAACGGACAGACCTATATCGACACCAAAAAATTCCCGGAAACAGTTCTATATGCGTTGAAATCCTTGGACATCCACTATCAGTACAACGACGACAAGACCTTCAGCCAAATCTCCAACTACGACGGGAAAGTGCGCCTGTGGACCTTGCCATACACCCAAGAAGGCTACAACTTTACCTTCATTGCGACGATTGTCGATGTTGAGGTTCCTGTCAACGTAACCGTATTACAAACGGAGGAAGGCGGACTGATGTGCATCTTCCAGAAAGAGGCGTTCATGGTAGAAATATTCGATTTCCTGACGATGATGGCAGAGAAGCAGGGATGCGACATTTCGAAGGAAGAATGGATGGCTTTCTATAACGAATTCAACAAAGCCTTTGAACGTGCCACCCTTTACTACTTCTTCGAGCCGGACACCTGCGGCAGGAATTACGTTAAGGAGAGCCTGCTGGAAGGAAAGTGGGTTCATGAGGAGGGAACCACCATGGAAGTCCTCACGTTCTCCGAAGACGGGCTGTATCACACCCTGGATTTTAGCCTCCATATCCAGGGACCCAGATTGCCCCTTGAGATAATCCAGCAAGCGGTCTGTAACCGCCATAAGGTCGTCCTCGCTGATTCCGATAGCTTCTGCACGGCCGTATTGTTCATAGGCGGCGGCATAACGCGCCCGGTCAAAGGCAACAAGCTGAACCGCTGTAAGGGCCAACGCCAGCAGGCAGGCGATGCCGGTAGCCACAGCAATGATGCGGATCATCCACTTGTTCATTCCGCGTCCTCCCGCACCAGCACAGCCCGGCAAGGCGCGCCGTCGCTGCCGGACAGCTTCAGAGGCAGGCAGATTAGTTCGTACCAACCCCCGGCTACCCC
>SFDG01000036.1 GCA_004558305.1 Phocaeicola plebeius | reverse complement strand
CGAACAGAGAAGTTAAGCTTCGTCACGCCGATGGTACTGCGCAAGTGGGAGAGTAGGTAGCCGCCGTCTTGAGCCCCGGAAGCCGCAAGGTTCTCCGGGACTTTTTTTGTTGTGATGGTATTATAACACAAAGGCACGAAGAAAGGAAGGTTATTTTTCAACCCGGAGGCACGGAGGGCACAGAGTCTCTTTTTTTGAGTGTACCTTCATTCCTCTCATTTGTCATCCTGAACGCCAGTGAAGGATCTGTTGATATAAAGTGGATGTATTCAGATCCTTCACATTCGTTCAGGATGACAATAGAATAATAGGATGACAAATGAATAATAGGATGAGAACAGAATAAAACGGGTGATAAAAGTGAGTAACGTGTGATGGAGGATGTGCCTTTGTTCCTTTGTGTTTAATCCCTTTACCCATTTTAGTGTGTAAGATTCCTATATTGACTTGGATATAGTTCGAGAACTTTTTGTACATTTGTACCCGAATAAACCGTTAATGTCGTAATGATTATGAAATCGAATGTTGTTGATTCTGCTGAAGAGTCCTATTTGCAGCGTAACTGCAAGTCGTTGTATAAGATTATCTTGGTGGTACTGACTGTGTTTCTGTTGGGAGGATATATTCCTGTTTTATCCCCTTTTACCTCTTGGGTGACTCCTCCGGTCGCTCTTTTTGCCGGGCTGGTGTTTGCGCTGGTATGCGGACAGCCTTATCCGAAGTTCAATAAAAAGGTATCCAAGTATTTGCTTCAATATTCCGTTGTTGGCCTTGGATTCGGTATGAACCTGCAGGAATCGTTGGCTTCCGGTAAAGAAGGCATGGCTTTTACCGTGATATCTGTGGTAGGAACGCTGCTGATCGGTTGGGTGATTGGCCGGAAAATGCTGCATGTGGATCGTGACACTTCTTATCTCATCAGTTCAGGAACTGCCATTTGCGGAGGTAGTGCCATCGCGGCGGTAGGTCCGGTGCTGAAGGCGAAAGATACGGATATGTCTGTTGCTTTGGGAACCATCTTTGTGCTGAATGCCATTGCCTTGTTCATTTTCCCGCCTATCGGACATGCCTTGGGTATGGACCAACAGCAGTTTGGTACTTGGGCAGCCATAGCCATCCATGACACCAGTTCGGTAGTCGGGGCAGGTGCCGCTTACGGAGAGGAAGCGTTGAAGGTGGCAACTACCATCAAACTGACCCGTGCCCTGTGGATTATCCCTCTGGCACTGTTTACTTCGGTGGCATTCAACCGGAAGGGAGGGAAAATCTCAATTCCTTGGTTCATCTTTTTCTTCGTGCTGGCCATGGTCGTCAATACCTACGTGTTGTCTGCTTCCGAGACAGGTATGGCAGTGGGGCATTTTGTCAATTCTCTGGCCCGTAAGTCCCTTACGTTAACCCTGTTCTTTATCGGGGCTTCTCTGTCGCGCGGTGTATTGAAGGCGGTCGGACTCAAACCGATGGTGCAAGGTGTACTGCTTTGGGTAGTCATCAGTGTGTCTACGTTGGCCTATATCTTCTGTTTCGACTGACTTGAAACGGAGGTGGATGATAGTTTGACGAATCGATTCCTGAAATATTGAGAATTTGTAGCCTAAACGGATAAAAAAGTTTCTTTTTATTTTCAGATTCCAAAATTATCTCTACCTTTGCAGCCGACAATAAAAAACAAAAGAATGAATACATTGTTTCTACATATTTTGCTATGCGGTTTGTTGATTCTGTTGGTAAAGCCAGTAGGAAGTGAGTCGTGTGCATGATGGTGGAATATTCATGATACAAAGCCTTTCTCACTTCCCGGTGTGAAAGGCTTTTTAATTGATAATAATAAAAACAATATAACCATGAGTGACAGATTATTTATTTTTGATACAACCCTCCGGGACGGGGAGCAAGTTCCTGGCTGCCAGTTGAACACTGTGGAGAAGATACAAGTGGCCAAACAGTTGGAAGCCCTCGGAGTAGATGTGATTGAAGCCGGTTTTCCCATTTCCAGTCCCGGCGATTTCAATTCGGTCATTGAGATCTCCAAAGCAGTGACTTGGCCGACGATTTGTGCTCTGACTCGCGCGGTGCAGAAAGACATTGATGTGGCGGTAGATGCCTTGAAATATGCCAAGCGGAAACGTATCCATACGGGTATCGGGACTTCCGATTCGCACATCAAATACAAGTTCAATTCGAACCGTGAAGAAATCATCGAACGGGCGGTGGCCGCTGTCAAGTATGCCCGCCGCTTTGTGGACGATGTGGAATTCTATGCAGAGGATGCAGGACGTACGGAAAACGAATACCTGGCCAGAGTGGTGGAAGCGGTCATCAAGGCCGGGGCTACCGTCGTGAATATTCCCGATACGACCGGCTATTGCCTGCCCAGTGAGTACGGGGCCAAGATCAAGTATCTGGTGGATCATGTACCCAACATTGACCAGGCCATCATTTCCACGCATTGCCACAATGACTTGGGAATGGCAACAGCCAATACCATCAGCGGCGTCATCAACGGTGCCCGTCAGGTGGAAGTGACCATCAATGGTATCGGCGAACGTGCCGGAAACACCTCTCTGGAAGAGGTGGCCATGATTCTCCGTTGCCACAAGCACCTCAATATCGATACCAATATCAATACCCAGAAGATTTGTCCGACCAGCCGCATGGTATCCAGCCTGATGAACATGCCGGTGCAGCCCAACAAGGCGATAGTAGGCCGCAATGCGTTTGCCCATTCCTCCGGTATCCATCAGGACGGCGTATTGAAGAATGTGCAGACCTATGAAATTATCGACCCGAAGGATGTCGGCATCGACGACAACGCCATTGTTTTGACGGCCCGCAGCGGTCGTGCCGCCTTGAAGCACCGTCTGAGCGTATTGGGCGTGGAGATGGCACAAGAAAAGCTGGATAAGGTATATGAGGATTTCTTGAAACTGGCGGACAAGAAGAAGGATGTTACCGACGACGATATTCTGGTGCTGGCCGGTGCCGACCGTACCTTGAACCATCACATCAAGTTGGAGTACCTGCAGGTGACCAGCGGTGTCGGTGTCCGTTCGGTGGCCAGTCTGGGACTGAACATCGCCGGCGAGCATTTCGAAGCGGCTGCCACCGGCAACGGTCCGGTAGATGCTGCCATCAAGGCCATGAAGCAGATTATTAAACGCCAGATGACCCTGAAGGAATTCACGATACAGGCCATCAGCAAGGGCAGCGATGATGTCGGAAAAGTACACATGCAGGTGGAATACGACGGCCAGATGTACTATGGCTTCGGTGCCAATACAGACATTGTGGCTGCGTCCGTGGAAGCCTACATCGACTGTATCAACAAATTCAAGAAATAATAGTTGTAAAAAAGAACAAGTAAGCAAGATATGGCAAATACATTATTTGATAAGATTTGGGACGCACACATTGTGCAGCAGGTGGAAGACGGACCTACCCAATTATACATTGACCGTCTGTATTGTCACGAAGTGACCAGTCCCCAGGCTTTTGCGGGGATGCGTGCCCGTGGTCTGAAGTGTTTCCGTCCGGAGCGCATCTACTGTATGCCGGACCATAACACGCCGACGCACGACCAGGACAAGCCCATCGAGGATCCGGTGTCCAAAACGCAGGTAGATACGCTGGCCAAGAATGCTGCCGATTTCGGCCTGACGCATTTCGGCATGATGAACAAGAAGAACGGCATCATCCATGTGGTGGGTCCCGAACGGGGACTGACCTTGCCGGGCATGACCATCGTGTGCGGCGACTCTCACACTTCCACACACGGTGCGATGGGAGCAGTGGCTTTCGGTATCGGTACCAGTGAAGTGGAAATGGTGATGGCTTCGCAGTGCATTCTGCAGGCTCGTCCGAAGACCATGCGCATAACCATCGACGGCCAGTTGGGTAAAGGTTTGACAGCCAAGGATGTTGCCCTCTACATGATGTCGAAGATGACGACCAGCGGAGCCACCGGCTATTTCGTGGAATATGCCGGCGAAGCTATCCGCAGCCTGACCATGGAAGGCCGTCTGACCCTGTGCAACCTGAGTATTGAGATGGGTGCCCGCGGCGGCATGATTGCTCCCGACGAAGTGACCTTCGAATACATCAAGGGACGCGAATATGCCCCGAAGGGAGAAGAATGGGACAAGGCACTGGCCTACTGGAAAACGCTCAAGAGCGACGAGAATGCTGTGTTCGACAAGGAAATCCGTTACGAGGCCGCCGACATCCAGCCGATGATTACCTACGGCACCAACCCGGGTATGGGTATGGCCATCACGGCACATATCCCCACCACCGAGGGCATGAGCGATGTAGAGAAAGGTTCGTTCGAGAAATCCATGAACTATATGGGCTTCCAGCCGGGCGAATCACTGCTGGGCAAACAGGTAGACTACGTCTTCCTGGGGGCTTGTACGAACGGCCGTATCGAGGACTTCCGTGCCTTCGCTTCCATTGTCAAGGGCCGCAGAAAGGCCGATAACATCGTGGCCTGGTTGGTTCCCGGCTCGTGGATGGTCGACCAGCAGATCCGTGAGGAAGGTCTCGACAAAGTACTGGAGGCCGCAGGATTCGCCATTCGTCAGCCGGGTTGTTCGGCTTGTCTGGCGATGAACGACGACAAGATTCCTGCTGGAAAATATTCCGTGTCCACCAGCAACCGTAATTTCGAGGGCCGTCAAGGTCCCGGTTCGCGCACCCTGCTGGCCAGTCCGTTGACGGCCGCCGCCGCCGCCGTGACCGGTGTGATTACCGACCCCAGAACACTTTTATAACAGCTCATCCGTATGAAACAGAAATTCAATATTATTACCAGCACATGTGTGCCTTTGCCTTTGGAGAATGTCGATACCGACCAGATTATTCCTGCCCGTTTCCTGAAGGCGACCACTCGCGAAGAGAAGTTCTTCGGAGATAACCTGTTCCGCGACTGGCGGTACCGTCCCGACGGTTCCCTCAACGAGGACTTCGTATTGAACAATCCTACTTTTGGCGGCCAAGTATTGGTGGCCGGCAAGAACTTCGGCAGCGGTTCCAGCCGCGAGCATGCCGCATGGGCCATTGCCGGCTACGGTTTCCGTGTCGTAGTGTCCAGCTTCTTTGCCGACATCCACAAGAACAACGAACTGAACAATTTCGTCCTGCCGGTGGTGGTCAGCGAAGGTTTTCTGAAGGAACTGTTTGATTCCATCTATGCTGACCCGAAGATGGAGGTGGAGGTGAATCTGCCCGAACAGACCATCACGAACAAGGCTACCGGCAAGTCTGAAAAGTTCGAAATCAATGCCTACAAGAAACATTGCCTGATGAATGGCTTGGACGACATTGATTTCCTGGTAGAAAACAAGGAAAAAATCGAACGTTTCGAACAGCAGCGCTGTTGATAATTAGCCACAGATTTTCACAGATGGAACGGATGAACACAGATTTCTTGTTGAAGAATGAAACGGATGCAATTCTTTCCGCTTTCTTTACTGTATATACATCATTAGGATATGGATTTTTGGAACGGGTTTATCAGAATGCATTGTTCTATGAGCTACAACAAAGGAAGTTTAAGTGTGAGGCACAAAGGCATTTAGAGGTCTATTTTAAAGGAATGAAAGTGGGAGATTATTACCCCGATATCATTGTGAACGACCAAGTAATTCTGGAACTGAAAACCGTGGAGTCCATTCGTCCTGAACACGAAGCACAATTATTGAACTATCTTCGTTCTACGAAAATAGAAGTCGGACTGCTGTTGAATTTTGGATTGAAACCCCAGTTCAAGCGGCTTATCTATACTAATGACCGGAAAAAAAGTCTGTGTTCATCTGTTCCTTCTGTGTGAATCAGTGGCTATAATCTCATAACAACATGAAGAATCCGATAATAGAAATCATGGACACGACGCTCCGCGATGGCGAACAGACCAGCGGAGTGTCGTTCGTGCCCCATGAGAAACTGATGATTGCCCGTTTGCTGCTGGAAGACCTGAAGGTGGACCGCATAGAGGTGGCTTCTGCCCGTGTCTCGGAAGGAGAGTTCAGTGCAGTGAAAATGATTTGTGACTGGGCAGCCCGCCGCAATGTCCTGTCGAGAGTGGAAGTCTTGGGATTCGTGGACGGCAAAATGTCGGTCGACTGGATCTACAGGGCAGGAGGACGTGTCATCAACCTGCTGACCAAAGGGTCGGAGAAGCACTGCACCTACCAGCTGAAGAAGACCGTCGAGGAACATATCAAAGATATACGGGCCGTGGTGGACTATGCCCATGAAAAGGACATGGATGTGAATGTCTACCTGGAGGACTGGAGCAACGGTATGAAGGATTCGCCGGAGTATGTGTATCGCCTGATTGACGGACTGAAGGAAATGGGAATACGGCGCTTCATGCTGCCCGACACATTGGGGATTCTGAATCCGCTGCAGGTCATCGAGTACATGCGGAAGATGAAGAAAAATTATCCGGACCTTCATTTCGACTTCCACCCCCACAACGATTACGATCTGGCAGTCAGCAACGTATTGGCCGCCGTGCTGAGCGGGGTGAAGGGCCTTCATACCACCATCAACGGGCTGGGCGAACGGGCCGGAAATGCCCCGTTGGCCAGCGTACAGGCCATCCTGAAAGACCATTTCCATGCCGTGACGCGCATTGACGAAAGTCGTCTGAACGATGTGAGCCGAGTGGTCGAATCCTATTCTGGCATTCCTATTCCTGCCAACAAGCCCATCGTGGGCAACAATGTCTTTACGCAGGTGGCAGGGGTCCATGCCGATGGCGACAACAAGAATAACCTGTATTGCAACGACTTGCTGCCCGAACGCTTCGGCCGCGTGCGCGAATATGCCTTGGGCAAGAATTCCGGCAAGGCCAACATCCGCATGAACCTGGAGAGTCTGGGCCTGGATCTGGACGAGGAGTCCATGAAGAAGGTGACCCAGCGCATCATCGAGTTGGGCGACAAGAAAGAGCTGGTGACGCAGGAAGACCTGCCTTATATCATCTCCGATGTGCTGAAGCACGATGTCGGGGGCGAGAGCAAGGTGCGCCTGGTCAGCTATTTCGTCACCCTCGCCCAGGGCCTGAAGCCGATGGCGACCCTGAGCATCGAAATCAACG
This sequence comes from Phocaeicola plebeius, assembly GCA_004558305.1. Classification (GTDB taxonomy): domain Bacteria; phylum Bacteroidota; class Bacteroidia; order Bacteroidales; family Bacteroidaceae; genus Phocaeicola; species Phocaeicola plebeius_B. Next base: position 16,341 of record SFDG01000036.1, on the reverse strand, counting down.
GCACCACCTATCAGGAAAGTTCGTCGGGCGACGGACAGTACGATGCCTTTGTGCGAGCCTTGCGCAAGATCTACAAGGGCACCCTCAATCGTCCGTTCCCCATGCTGACCAACTACGAGGTCACCATTCCTCCCGGCGGGCGGACTGATGCCTTTGTGCAGACCGTCATCACCTGGAGCTTCCAGGAGAAGGTGTTCCGCACCCGTGGGCTGGATGCCGACCAGACAGAGGCGGCCATCAAGGCGACCGTGAAGATGCTGAACATGATAGAAAACGATTATAAATAAACTAAAACCATAGAACGATGAATTTTAAAATTGCTGTATTGCCGGGCGATGGAATCGGACCGGAAATATCTGTACAGGGAGTCGATGTAATGACTGCCGTTTGCGAGAAATTCGGGCATGAGGTCAGCTATGAATATGCCTTGTGCGGGGCCGATGCCATTGATAAGGTCGGCGATCCTTTCCCCGAAGAAACCTACCAGATCTGCAAGAATGCGGATGCTGTATTGTTCTCAGCGGTGGGCGACCCCAAGTTTGACAACAACCCGACGGCAAAGGTGCGTCCCGAGCAGGGATTGCTGGCCATGCGCAAGAAGCTGGGCCTGTTTGCCAACATCCGTCCTGTACAGACCTTCAAGTGCCTGCTGCACAAGTCCCCGCTGCGTGCCGACCTGGTGGAGGGAGCTGATTTCCTCTGCATCCGCGAGCTGACGGGCGGCATGTATTTCGGTGAGAAGTATCAGGACAACGAGAAGGCCTACGACACCAATATGTACACCCGTCCCGAAATCGAGCGCATTCTGAAGGTCGGTTTCGAATATGCCATGAAGCGCAACAAGCACCTCACTGTGGTGGACAAGGCCAATGTGCTGGCCTCTTCCCGTCTGTGGCGTCAGATTGCCCAGGAGATGGCTCCCCAGTACCCGGAAGTGACCACCGATTATATGTACGTGGACAATGCCGCCATGCGCATGATTCAGGAACCCACGTTCTTTGATGTCATGGTGACGGAGAATACCTTCGGCGACATCCTGACCGACGAAGGCTCCTGCATCAGTGGCTCCATGGGCTTGCTGCCCTCTGCTTCTACGGGCGAAAGCACACCGGTCTTCGAACCCATCCACGGCTCCTGGCCGCAGGCTAAGGGTTTGAACATTGCCAATCCGCTGGCACAGATTCTGTCCGTAGCGATGCTGTTCGAGTACTTCGACTGCAAGGAAGAGGGTGCGTTGATCCGCCGTGCCGTCGATGCATCGCTCGACGCTTGTGTCCGTACGCCGGAAATTCAGGTAGAAGGCGGTGCCAAGTACGGTACGAAGGAAGTGGGTGCTTGGATTGTAGACTATATCCGGAAAGCCTGATCCGACTGGTTTTAATGACGAAGACTGTAAGGGCAGACACATAGGTCTGCCCTTACAGTTTCGTCATTGGTAGCGAAGCGAAGAATCTGAATACATACACTAATGCTTTACAGATTCTTCACTGACGTTCAGAATGACAAGCAAAATGACAGGTGTGTTCTATTTTGACACACCCTCCTTTTCGCCCATCCGCTGACGGATAACCTCCAGAAATTCTTTTCCGTATTTCCCCTTTTTGTATTCACCGATGCCACCGATTTCCCCGAACGCTTCGAGGGTAGTCGGGCGGACAGCTGCCAGTTGGTGCAGGGTCTTGTCGGACAATACTAAGTAGGCCGGAATCGCCTGCTGGTCGGCCAGCCGTTTGCAGAGCAGTCGCAAGGCTTCGAACAGTTCCGGATCTTCGTTGTCGAAGAAGACAGGCGACAGAACCGGTTCCACGGTCGGACGGGCCGGCAGCCCCTTCTTCTTCGCGGCGGCCTTTCTGGCCGGCTCCGTGCGCTGGATGGTCACCAGTTCGGCCCGTTCTTGTCCGAACAGCACTTTCTTCCCCGCAGTGGTAATCTTCAGCCAGTTGTTCTCGTTATAGGCAATTTCCACATACCCCAGGTTGAGCATCTGCAGGAGATAGTCCTGCCAGTCGCGTCCCGGGATGTCCCGTCCCGCCCCATAAGTCTTCAGCTTGTCATACCCTTTTTCGATGACCTCTTGCGAGACAGCCCCGCGGAGCAGGTCAATCAGCGTATGTGTGCCCACCTGCTCGCCGGTACGAGCGATGCCGCTCAGCGCCTTCTGCACGATGACGGTGCCGTCGAACCGCCGGGGCGGATTCTTGCAGACATCACAGTTCCCGCAATTATGGTCGGTCGTTTCCCCGAAATAGTTCAGCAGGATGCGCCTGCGGCAGATGTCCGCTTCCGCATACTGCTGCATCCGGTGCAGCTTCTCCAGGTTGATTTCCTGCTGGTTGCTCTCCTGTGCAAATTTCGACAGCAGCAGAATGTCTCCGAACGAGTAGAAGAGGAGCGTGTCGCTGGGCAGTCCGTCCCTCCCTGCGCGTCCGATTTCCTGGTAATAGCTTTCGATGCTTTTGGGCAGGTTGTAATGCACCACCCACCGCACGTTCGACTTGTCGATGCCCATGCCGAACGCGATGGTGGCGCAGACCACCTGTACGCGGTCGTTGATAAAGTCGTCCTGTGCCTGGTCGCGCTGCTGGCTGCTCAGGCCGGCATGGTAGACGGCTGTGCGGATGCCCTGCTGTTCCAGCTTTTCCGCCACGCTTTCCGTCTTGCTGCGGCTCATGCAGTACACGATGCCGCTCTCCCCCCGGTGGCGGTCGATAAAGTCGAACAAGGTGCGCAGCTTTTCCTTCTGCTGGTACCCCCGCCGCACGTCCAGGCTCAAGTTCGGACGGTCGAAAGAGGAGATGAATATTTCCGGGTCGCGCAGGTGGAGCTGGCGGAGGATATCCTCACGGGTAATCTTGTCGGCGGTCGCCGTGAGGGCAACGATCGGCACATCGGGAAACTGCTGGCGGAGCACGCTCAGCTGGGTGTACTCCGGGCGGAAGTCGTGCCCCCACTGTGAGATGCAGTGCGCCTCGTCGATGGCGAAAAGAGAAATCCGGATGTCTTTCAGCAGGTAGTTCACCTCCGCCAGCAGCCGCTCCGGAGAAATGTAGAGCAGCTTCACCCTCCCTTGCCGGCATTCGAACCGGATGCTGGCGTGCGTCGTCTCGTCGCAGCTGCTGTTGAGCGCACGCGCTATGATGCCGTTGTTCTGCAGGCTTTCCACCTGGTCCTTCATCAGCGAGATGAGCGGGGAAACCACGATGGCCGTCCCCTCCATCAGCAAGGCCGGCAGCTGGTAACAGATGGATTTCCCTCCTCCGGTAGGCATCAGCACGAGCGCATCCTTCCGGTCGAGGATGCGGCGGACGATTTCCTCCTGCAAAGGCCGGAAGCTGGTATAGCCGAAATACGATTTTAGCGTCTTGAAAATCATGGGCAGTGTCGTTTTAGGTCCGCAAAGATAGTGAAAATGCACGGAAAAGACCCTTTTTTATAAATATTAAGTAAAATGATGAGTAATGATGGATGCTATCCGAAATATTCTTCCTAAATTTGTCTGTAGATTGTGATTACAGATTAGAACCACATAAAACAGGGAACAGATGAGAGAAATCGAGAAATCAACGGCTTCTGATGAGAAGCCTACCAAATTACCGTACAATCTTCGGGAGAAGAAGATTAAGAGTGCGCCATACCGCGACATGATCCGGGCGGAACTGGCGGATGACCTCTATGACAAGATTTTGAGTATTATCGTTGTCGGCAAGAAGTACAAGGACCCGAACTACTCCGCCAAGGACCTGGCAAAAGACTTGAAGACCAATACCCGGTATTTGTCGGCTGTCATCAATTCACGGTTCGGAATGAACTATTCTTGCCTTCTCAACGAATACCGCATCAAAGACGCATTGCATTTGCTGACCGACAAACGGTATGCCGAAAAGACCATCGAGGAAATCAGTGCCATGGTGGGATTTTCCAACCGTCAGTCCTTCTATGCCGCTTTCTATAAATACGTAGGCTCCACGCCTGCAGGTTTCCGCAAACAGAAATGGGAGAAGAAGTAATGTCGGTCGACCGGTTTGCCGACATCCAGGTGCTGAGCTATTCGGTGCCTGGATTCGAGGAGCTTTCCTTGCGGCAGAAGCAGCTGGTCTATTACCTGTCGGAGGCGGCCTTGTGGGGCAGAGACATCCTTTTCGACCAGAACGGCTCCAGCAACCTGCCGGTCCGCCGCCTGCTGGAAAGTGTATATGTCTATGCAGCCATCGACCGGACGACCCCCGATTTCCAGGCCCTGGAAGTCTATCTCAAGCGGGTCTGGTTCTCCAACGGAATCCATCATCATTATTCTTCCGACAAGTTCTTGCCGGGATTCACCTCCGACTATTTGCGCCGGTGTGTGGAGGCAGTACCTGCAGACCATCTGCCCCTCGAAGGCGGAGAAACGCCCGACGACCTGTGCCGGCGGCTTTTCCCCTTTATCTTCGTTCCGGACCTCCTGCCCAAACGCGTCAATCAGGAAGACGGAGCCGACCTGGTGCTCACTTCTGCCGCCAACTATTACTTCGGCGTGAGCCAGCAGGAGGCCGAAACCTTCTATGCCGCCCAGAAAGCGGCCGGCAGTGCCGACGAACCTCCCATGTACGGCCTGAACAGCCGGCTGGTCAAGGAAGACGGCATCGTGAAGGAGCAGGTCTGGAAAATCGGCGGCATGTACAGTGCCGCACTTGAAAAGATTGTTTACTGGCTGGAAAAGGCCGAAACCGTCGCCGAGAGCGACGAACAGCGCAGGGTCATCCGCCTGCTGGTGGACTTCTACCGCACCGGCGACCTGCACGTGTTCGATGCCTATTCCATTGCATGGCTGAAAGATACCGCCTCGAAGGTGGACTTCGTGAACGGCTTCATCGAGACCTACGGCGACCCGCTGGGCCTGAAGGCCAGCTGGGAGTCGATTGTCAATTTTAAGGATGAAGCGGCCACCCGCCGCACCGAAACCATCAGCCGCCATGCCCAGTGGTTCGAAGACCATTCCCCCGTGGACAGCCGTTTCAAGAAACCCCACGTCAAGGGCGTGTCGGCCAAGGTCATTACGGCGGCCATTCTCGGCGGCGACCTCTATCCGTCGACGGCCATCGGCATCAACCTCCCCAATTCGAACTGGATCCGCAGTGTCCATGGCTCAAAGTCGGTCACCATCGGTAATCTGACGGCGGCCTACAACCGGGCGGCGAAGGGCAGCGGATTCCGCGAGGCATTCATCGACAACCCCGACGAACTCGACCGCATCGACCGCTACGCCGACATTACCGACGACCTGCATACCGACTTGCACGAATGCCTGGGCCACGGCTCCGGACAGCTGCTGCCGGGTGTGGACCCCGATGCGCTGAAGGCCTATGGAGCCACCATCGAGGAAGCCCGTGCCGACCTTTTCGGGCTCTACTACCTGCCCGATGAAAAACTGGTGGCGTTGGGACTGACTCCCGACGGAGAAGCCTACAAGGCCGCCTATTATACGTACATGATGAACGGACTGATGACCCAACTCGTCCGCATCCAGCCGGGCTGCCACATCGAGGAAGCCCACATGCGCAACCGCCAGCTCATTGCCCGCTGGGCCCTGGAGCAGGGCCGCGAGGAGAACATCGTCGAGCTGGCCCGCCGCGATGGAAACACCTATGTCCGCATCCACGACTATCCCGGCTTGCGGAAACTCTTCGGCCGCCTGCTGGCCGAGGTGCAGCGCATCAAGAGCGAAGGCGACTACGAGGCCGCCCGCCGTCTGGTGGAAGACTATGGCGTAAAGGTCGACCCCTGCCTCCATGCCGAAGTGCTCGAGCGTTACCGCGCCCTGCACCTGGCCCCCTACAAAGGCTTCGTCAATCCCCGCTACGAACCGGTCTACGACGATGGCCGTCAGCTGGTCGATGTCCGCCTCTGCTACGGCGAACCGTTTGCCGACCAGATGCTCCGCTACAGCCGCGACTATTCCGCACTTTAAACCTCAACTATCTGCAGTGATGATGACAGACGATACCCACGAAACCCTCCGGGCCATCAAGGCCCGCTTCCGCTTGTTCATGAACGGCCCCGTCTCGCAAAGCATGCGCGAGAAGGGCCTCGACTATAAGCTGAACTTCGGCATCGAGTACCCCCGCATCCGGGAGATTGCCGCCGACTTCCCGAAAGACCACAAGCTGGCCCAGGCCCTCTGGAAAGAGAACATCCGCGAGTGCAAGATTCTGGCCGGACTGCTGCAGCCCATCGATTCGTTCTGTCCCGAGCTGGCCGACATCTGGATTGAGGACATGCACTATCCCGAGCTGGCCCAGTACACGGTGATGAACCTCTTCCAGCACCTGCCCTATGCCCCCCAGGTGGTCTTCCGCTGGATGGCCGACGAGCGCGAGTATTTCCAGCTCTGCGGCTTCCTGCTCATGGCCCGTCTGCTGATGCAGGGCCGTCCGCTCAACGAACGCGGGGCGGCCGAGTTCCTCGACCAGGCCCGTGCGGCTGCTGCCGACTCCAGCCTGCCGTCTGTGCAGCGTGCGGCTGCCGTCGCCTTGCAGAAGTACGCCGAGGCCTGCCCGTCCGCCCCGGGCCTTCCAGAATGAGCGGCAGCGGCGGGCGGCTTCTTGTCTGCAGAGTGTAAAAAAACGTATTTTCTTTTTTGGTTTGACAGAAAAAGCCTATCTTTGAACGCTGAACTGAAAAACGCCCCTTATGGAAGAAAATGTACGACATACGGTCAAGCAGATCCTCACCGAGTACCTGCAGAAAAACGGACATCGCAAGACGCCTGAACGCTTTGCGATACTCGACGCCATCTATTCCCTGACGGGCCATTTTGATATTGACGGGCTTTACAGGCGCATGGCCGAGAAGGAGAAGTTCCGCGTCAGCCGTGCCACCCTCTACAATACCATAGTCCTGCTCATTGATGCCGGCCTGGTCATCAAGCACCAGTTCGGCAATTCATCCCAATACGAACGAGCCTACCACAACGGCACCCACCATCACATGATCTGCACATCGTGCGGCAAGGTCACCGAGTTCGAGGACGATTCGATCAAGGAAGCCATTGCCGGCAGCCAGCTCAAGGCCTTCTCCATGTCGCATTATTCGCTCTATGTCTACGGCCTCTGCAGCCGCTGCGTCATGGCTCGTCGGAAGAAAACGCATTGAAATTCAATTAATAAACATCCATAAAACTAAGAATCATGAAAGTAGATGTCTTGTTAGGTTTACAATGGGGCGATGAAGGCAAGGGGAAAGTAGTCGACGTGCTCACTCCTCGCTACGATGTCGTTGCCCGTTTCCAGGGAGGTCCCAATGCGGGGCATACCCTCGAATTCGAAGGACAGAAATATGTGCTCCGTTCCATACCGTCCGGAATTTTCCAGGGCGACAAGGTGAACATCATCGGCAACGGCGTGGTGCTCGACCCTTCTCTGTTCAAGGCCGAAGCCGAAGCGCTCGAAGCCTCCGGCCATCCCCTGAAGGAGCGTCTCCACATCTCGAAGAAGGCCCATCTCATCCTGCCCACCCACCGGGTGCTCGATGCTGCCTACGAAGCGGCCAAGGGCGATGCCAAGGTAGGCACCACCGGCAAGGGTATCGGTCCCACCTATACCGATAAGGTGAGCCGCAACGGCCTGCGCGTGGGCGACATCCTCCACAATTTCGAGGAGAAATACGCAGCTGCCAAGGCCCGTCATGAGCAGATCCTCAAGAGCCTGAACTACGAATACGACATCACCGAGACGGAGCGGCAGTGGCTGGAGGGCATCGACTACCTCCGCCAGTTCCAGCTGGTGGACAGCGAACACGAAATCAACCGCCTCCTCAAGGCCGGCAAGAGCGTACTCTGCGAAGGCGCACAGGGCACCCTCCTCGATGTCGATTTCGGTTCCTATCCTTTCGTCACCTCTTCCAATACCATCTGCGCCGGTGCCTGCTCGGGCCTGGGCCTGGGTCCCAACAAGATCGGCGAGGTCTACGGCATCATGAAAGCCTATTGCACCCGCGTCGGTGCCGGACCGTTCCCCACCGAACTGTTCGACGAGACCGGAAAGACCCTCCGCGACCTGGGGCATGAATACGGTGCCGTGACGGGCCGCGAACGCCGCTGCGGATGGGTAGACCTGGTGGCCCTGCGCTATGCCATCATGCTGAACGGCGTCACCCAGCTCATCCTGATGAAGAGCGACGTGCTCGACGGCTTCGACACCATCAAGGCCTGCGTGGCCTACAAGGTGAACGGCGAAGAAATCGACTATTTCCCCTTCGACATCACCGAGGGCGTAGAGCCCGTCTATGCCGAGCTGCCCGGATGGAAGACCGACATGACGGGAGTGACCAGCGAAGACGAGTTCCCCGAGGAGTTCAACGCCTACATTTCCTTCCTCGAAGAGCAGCTGGAAACACCCATCAAGATCGTGTCGGTAGGGCCCGACCGGGCACAGACCATCGAACGCTACGTGGACTGATGCAGGAACAGATAGAAGAAACAAGGAAAGGAGATAGCGGGAGGAAAACCCGCTATCTCCCTTCATCTTACTTATAAGTCCTTTCCTTATAGAGAATACTAATACCAAATAGAAAATCTAATGAGTTTGAAAATTGTAGTTTTGGCAAAACAGGTTCCCGACACCCGCTGTGTGGGGAAAGATGCCATGAATGCCGACGGTACCATCAACCGTGCGGCACTTCCGGCCATTTTTAACCCGGAAGACTTGAATGCCTTGGAGCAGGCACTCCGCCTGAAAGACGCTCATCCCGGTTCTACGGTGACCATCCTCACCATGGGCCCCGGACGTGCCGCAGAGATTATCCGTGAAGGCCTTTACCGGGGCGCGGACAACGGCTATCTGCTTACCGACCGTGCCTTTGCCGGAGCCGACACGCTGGCCACTTCGTATGCGCTGGCAACGGCCATTCGCAAGATCGGCGAATACGACATCATCGTGGGCGGCCGCCAGGCCATCGACGGCGATACGGCCCAGGTAGGCCCTCAGGTGGCCGAGAAGCTGGGGCTGACCCAGGTGACTTACGTAGAGGAAATCCTGTCGGTAGCCGACGGACGCATCCGCGTGAAGCGCCACATCGACGGCGGTGTGGAGACCGTTGAGGCACCCCTGCCCATCGTACTCACTGTCAACGGAAGCGCAGCTCCCTGCCGTCCGCGCAATGCCAAGCTGGTGCAGAAATACAAGCGGGCCCTTGGCGGACAGGAAAAGGCAGCCCTTACCAAAGACGGGGCAGCCCTGCCGTATGCCGACTTGTACGAAAAACGTCCTTACCTGAACATCACCGAATGGAGTGTGGCCGACGTGAACGGCGACACCCGCCAGTGCGGACTCTCCGGTTCGCCCACAAAGGTGAAGAAGATTGAGAACATTATTTTCCAGGCCAAGGAAAGCAAGACCCTCACCGGCAGCGATGCAGACGTGGAGAATTTGATTGTAGAACTGTTGGCTAACCACACTATCGGATAAAGTTTAAGACTATGAACAACGTATTTGTATATTGCGAGATGGAAGGCAAGCAGGTTGCCGATGTCAGTCTCGAACTGTTGACGAAGGGACGGAAGCTCGCCGCCCAGTTGGGATGCCAGCTGGAAGCCATCTGTGCCGGTTCCGACCTTGCAGACGTAGAAAAACAAGTGTTGCCCTATGGCGTTGACCGCGTTCACGTGTTCGATGCTCCGGGGCTTTTTCCTTATACATCCCTCCCTCACACGTCCATTCTGGTCAATCTGTTCAAGCAAGAACAGCCGCAGATTTGCCTGATGGGGGCCACCGTCATCGGCCGCGACCTCGGTCCGCGCGTTTCGTCGGCACTCACCAGCGGACTCACCGCCGACTGCACGCAGCTCGAAATCGGCAGCCATGAAGACAAGAAGGCAGGCAAGACCTACGAGAACCTCCTCTACCAGATTCGTCCCGCCTTCGGCGGCAACATCGTGGCCACCATTGTCAATCCCGAACACCGTCCGCAGATGGCCACTGTCCGCGAAGGTGTGATGAAGAAGGAAATCCTCGACGAGAACTACCAGGGCGAAGTCATCCGCCACGACGTGGCGAAGTTCGTCCCCGAAACCGACTACGTGGTGAAGGTCATCGACCGCCATGTGGAGAAGGCCAAGCACAACCTGAAGGGCGCACCCATCGTGGTGGCCGGAGGCTATGGCATGGGCAGCCGCGAAGGCTTCAACATGCTGTTCGAACTGGCCAAGGAACTTCATGCCGAGGTGGGTGCCAGCCGTGCTGCTGTCGATGCCGGCTTTGCCGACCACGACCGTCAGATCGGCCAGACCGGTGTCACCGTACACCCCAAGCTCTACATCGCGTGTGGCATCTCCGGCCAGATCCAGCACATCGCCGGTATGCAGGATGCAGGCATCATCATCTCCATCAACAACGATGAGAATGCCCCCATCAACACCATTGCCGACTATGTCATCAACGGCACCGTAGAAGAAGTGATTCCGAAAATGATTAAGTATTATAAGAAGAACAGTAAGTAATGGCAAACTATTATACCGAACGTCCCGAGCTCAAGTTCCACTTGAACAACGAGATGATGGAGCGTATCTGTCAGTTGAAAGAACGCGACTATAGAGACAAAGATGAGTTCGACTATGCACCGCAGGATTATGCCGATGCCATCGACTCGTACGACAAAGTATTGGAAATCACTGGCGAAATCACCGGCGAAGTGATTGCTGCCAATGCCGAAGGGGTAGACCAGGAAGGCCCGCACCATGCAGGCGGCCGCGTGGAGTATGCCAGCGGCACGAAGCAGAACCTCGATGCCATGGTCAAGGCCGGACTGAACGGCATGACCATGCCCCGCCGCTACGGAGGCCTGAACTTCCCCATCACTCCCTACACCATGTGTGCCGAAATCGTGGCGCAGGCCGATGCCGGCTTCGGCAACATCTGGTCGCTGCAGGACTGTATCGAAACCCTCTACGAGTTTGGCAACGAAGACCAGCACAGCCGCTTCATCCCGCGCATCTGTGCCGGAGAGACCATGTCGATGGATCTCACCGAACCCGATGCCGGTTCCGACCTGCAGAGCGTCATGCTGAAGGCTACCTTCGATGAGGCCAACAACTGCTGGCGGCTGAACGGCGTGAAGCGCTTCATTACCAATGGCGACGCCGACCTCCACCTCGTGCTGGCCCGCTCGGAAGCAGGAACGAAGGACGGACGCGGCCTGTCCATGTTCATCTACGACAAGCGCGACGGCGGTGTGGATGTGCGCCGCATCGAGAACAAGCTGGGCATCCACGGTTCTCCTACTTGTGAACTGGTCTACAAGAACGCCAAATGCGAACTCTGCGGCGACCGCAAACTGGGTCTGATCAAGTACGTCATGGCCCTGATGAACGGTGCCCGTCTGGGCATTGCCGCCCAGTCCGTCGGCTTGAGCCAGGCGGCCTACGACGAAGCCCTGGCCTATGCCAAAGACCGCAAGCAGTTCGGCAAGGCCATCATCGAGTTCCCTGCTGTCTACGACATGCTGGCCACCATCAAGGCAAAGCTCGATGCCGGCCGTGCGCTGCTCTACCAGACCTCCCGCTACGTGGACATCTACAAGGCCCTCGACGACATCGCCCGCGAGCGCAAGCTCACTCCCGAAGAACGCCAGGAGCAGAAACGCTATGCCAAGCTGGCCGATGCCTTCACTCCGCTGGCCAAGGGCATGAACTCCGAGTATGCCAACCAGAATGCTTACGACTGCATCCAGGTGCACGGCGGTTCCGGCTTCATGCTCGAATATGCCTGCCAGCGCATCTACCGCGATGCCCGCATCACCAGCATCTACGAAGGTACCACCCAGCTGCAGACCGTTGCTGCCATCCGTTACGTCACCAACGGTTCCTATGCAGCCACCCTGCGTGAGTTCGAGGCACAGCCCTGCGCCCCCGAATACGAAAAATACCTCCACCGCATCCAGGAAATGACCTCCAAGTTCGAAGCCTGCACCTGCGCCGTCAAGGAAGCCCAGAACCAGGAACTGCTCGACTTCGTGGCCCGTCGCCTCTACGAGATGGCGGCTGTCAACGTGATGAGCTGCCTGCTGCTGCAGGATGCCCAGAAGGCTCCCGAACTGTTCGCCAAGTCCCTCGATGTCTACGTGAACTATGCCGAAGCCGAAGTGGAAAAGCACTTCAACTTCATCCGCAAGTTCCAGGCAGAAGAGCTGGAGAACTACCGCAAGTAAGCGGTTTCCCCTCCCTCCGAGGACGGGATTCAAACATAAAGACACAGAGGCCACAAAGGTTTTTCAGACCCACAAGGCCTCTGTGTCTTTATTTTGCCACAAAGACACAAAGGACACAAAGGGATTTTTTGAAGAGAAGAAGCCCCTGTTTTTTGATTGTCATCTAAGGGGACGCAGTGAAGAAACAACGTTCGGCGGCCCGTAGGGGAAGGCCAGTCTGTTGGCATAAAGTGGATGTATACAGAATTTTCGCTTCGCTCAGCTTGACAGGTAGTTCCCTGTTCTGACAGATCCACTCTTAGATAATTCGTGTGTTACAGTCGGTCATGGATCGCTTAGGCAGCCGCTTTCGCAGGACTTTCAGAAGCCCATCACCAGTGGCTGTCTCTCCTGATGACACTGCAAAGATAAGGGGAAAGGAGGGATGATAACAAGAAAATGATGCTCTTTTTTGCGACCTTACAGGGAGGTCGCAAGGGGGTCGCATGAGGATGGGGGAAATCGTAATGCGCTGTATGATAATGTCGTATAGGTGACGCAAAGGGTCGCGCAAAGGGTCGCAAAAAGGTCGCAACTAGGTCGCAAAGGGTCGCAACTAGGTCGCAAAGGGTCGCAACCAGGTCGCAAAGGGTCGCAACCAGGTCGCAAAGGGGTCGCGTGAGGGCGTACGGTAGTTACCCGTAGTTTGTCATACCGAGTCCCCATCACACGTTGTGTGAAACGATTCGATGATGACGTTGTAGGGGCGGACCTGTGTGTCCGCCCGGAATGCCGAGGTGGATGTTTCCGGGCAGACACATAGGTCTGCCCCTACAGTTTCGTCATTGGTAGTGACCGTCGCACGGGTGTGAACACATCTTTTCACGAATTTCTTTAGTCTTGTCATTTGTCACGAATGTCATTTGTCATTAAGACACGTCTGATTTCATCAGTTTCACTCCCGATTCAACTTAATATATATATAAATATATATATTATATATATTTATATATATATTAAAATTATATTCATAATTTTTCTCTCTTTCTTTCGCATCCTCCAGCTTCTGCTTCGCCGCTCATCGGAAGGTTGGCCGTGGTCTTAATGACAAATGACATTCGTGACAAATGACATGACTAATGGCATTCGTTGCAGTTTTCAAACACAGAGGCACAGAAGTCACAAAGGGATTATTGGGTAGAGAACAGTGCCCTTATTATTAGATGTCATCGCAGTGAAGGATCTGTAAAACACAAAGCGTATGTATACGGATGCTTCGCTGTGCATGACACTTCTCAAAAATATACTCTGTGCCCTTTGTGTCTCTGTGTTTGAAGAAAACCTCTTTAGTGACCAGCGAACCATGGGCCGGAACGACCGCTGTTTTCAACCAACAAGAACAACTGTCATGGCCATCTTATAACATCCATTATCAGCTGTTTACGATGCCTGTTCTTGAAAATTCACACCGAGTTAACGACACTAAACGACATCTGCCCGGCAGCCTTTCCTTAACTTTGCTCCTGTAGACGGGAAGACCGGTCCGGCCCAATCAGGAAGAACTCAGGAAAATCAGGAAAATCAGGAAGAAATCAGGAAAAAATCAGGCGGAGAAGGGGGGCTGCTTCTGGAGAAATCCCTATCTTCGCAGACAATTAACCTAAAAAACCGAAACAAGTATGCAAACAGTCAATTCTTTATCTATGGTGTTATTGTGCGCAGTGCTCTTGCTGGCGTCCTGTTCCTCGTCGGGCAAACAAGATTCATCTTCCACCCGCGACTGGACGATGACCGTGTCGGCCGACAAGTCCTTCCTGCTGGATGCCAGCATCTCGCAGGAAATCAACTATCTTCAGGTGGTCAACGACGACACCGTCGCCTTCTTCAACCAACCGGACTACAGCATCCGCTATTTCCGCATCTCCGACGGCCACGAGGTGGGGAAGACGCAGCTGTACCGGGAAGGCCCCCATGCGCTGCGTGGCGTGCAGGGCTTCTGTTATGTGTCGCCGGATTCGGTCTGGGTCTATGAATACTGGGAGAGCCATCTGGTCTGTGTCAACGCGCGGGGCGAGATTGCCGAGACCCGAAAGGTGAAGGACGGTCTGTCCTCGCCCCTGTACGGCGTGTTCCCGTTCCCCATGACAGACACCCCGATTCTTCGTTGGGGAAACCGGCTCATCCTTCAGGGGATGGACGGTCTGACCGGCGAGGGACAGCTGCCGGGCTGCACCCAAATCTATGACCTTGCGGACGGCACGACGACCTGTGCCAACGGCTATCCTTCCGTGTACGGCGACCCGGACAAGAACGCCAAGAACTGGGGGGCGTTCTCCTTTCGGCAGGTGCCCTATACGATGGGTCCGGAGGAGGAGCTGGTGCTGAGCTATCCGGCGGACGACAGTGTGCGGATCTTCCGCCTCTCCACGGGCCAGACGCGGAGTTCCCCTGCCCGTTATTCGAAGAAGACCGCTGCCTGCCAGCCGATGACGAGTCCGTCGGTTCAGGCCGATACAGAGCAGTACCTCGACCAGTACCTGTATGCGGGCATTGTCTACGACAAGTACCGTCACTTCTACTACCGGCTTGTGCTGCTTCCGTTGGAGGACTACGACCTGAACGATGCCAAGACGCAGCAGAAGCAGCTGGCGGTGATGATACTGGACGAGTCGTTCCGGGTGGTAGGAGAGTTTGAACTGCCGAAGGATACCTATAAATACCGCAATCTGTTCGTGTCCCGGGAGGGCCTGCATGTCAATGCCTTGTCGGAGGATGACGACTTTCTGCGCTTCGTGACCCTGGTGCCTGAGAAGCGGGGCTTTACAAAGTGATGGTTACAGTAATTATCTGCATTATGAACAGGCTGTTTAAAGAATTTCAGAAAGACATCCCCATTCAAAAAACTCCTTTGTGCCCTTTGTGTCTTTGTGTTTAATAGGAAAAGAAGTAAGAAGAAACAACTACAGACAAATTGTAAAAAAACTTATAGCGAGATGAATAGAATGAACATCTGTAAAGTATTGGCAATAGTAACTGTAGCAGCCGCATCGGTGCTGGCTGCCTGCAGCCCGAGAAAATCCCACGAAGGAGCTTCATGCGTCCTCCCTGTCCGTATGAGCGAAGCGGTCTCCCTGAAAGAGTGCGTTTCATCCATTCAAGTCATTGCTCTCCAAGATTCCTTGGCCACGCAGTTCCCCGGAGCGGTGAGCAAGGTGGTATGGAGCGGCGATTCGATTTTCGTGCTGGACACTTGGAAGGCTCCTGGTGTTTACCTGTACACGTCGGACGGTGTGCCATCGGCCTCCTATACCCGCAAAGGCAATGGCCCGGAGGAGTTTGTCGGGTTGTCCGACTTCGAGGTGACGGCTTCCGAAGTCGTGCTGCTCGACACCTACTCCTCCGCTGTCCGCCTGCATCTAGACCGTCGGTTCTCGTTCCTTCGGAAGGAGGCAGCCGAGGATCAGTCGGCCCATGCCGTGTCGGCCGGCAAGGGAGTATGGTACGACCGGGGGAACGTGGCGTACGGGGAGAACAAGGACAAGCTGGTGTACCGCGAGGGCGGACAGCGGCAGCCGGTGCTTCCGGTGCCCGAAGAGCTGGCAAATGTCACTTTCGGCAGCCGTCATGTATTTGCCCGAGTGTCCGCAGATACGGTCCTGTATCTGCCGGCTGTGGAGCCTCGCCTCTACAAGTGCTATGACGGTCGGGCGGAAGTGCTGTGCGAGTTCGATTTCGGCGGCTTGTGGCCGGAGTTCTCGAAGATGGAGGGCAAGGACAATCCGCTGTCGTTGATGCGCAGCGTCGCTGAGGGAGGGAAGATATATGGTGCCGAACTGTTGTCGGACGGCACGTCGCTCGCCCTTTCTTTCTTCTGCCGTGAGAACCTGTATGTATATCTTTTCAGTTACCCCCAGCTGAAAGCCGGCAGCCTGTTGGAAGTGAAGAAGGAGGACCTGTCTTCCCTCGGTTCGCTGGTGGCCCTGACCGACGGCTGCCTGGTCTTTGGCGATCCGGGAAAGCTGTTGAAATGCCGGGTGCGATAATAGCCGGTTTTATAGTGAACGTTGCCCCGGCTATAGGATTGTTCACCGATGGGCTTGGGATGGCCGGAACATTATGCCCTGCAAAAGTATGGAATCTCGCGGATTTTATCTACATTTGCGGGAGAGAACGGAAGTGGAA